>CALBGO010000027.1 GCA_937894585.1 uncultured Eubacterium sp. | reverse complement strand
TACGCACGGTGGTGTGAGAGGACGGGAGTTAGTCGCTCCCTCCTACTCGATCAGGCAATCTTTTTAAATGTATTGATATCGTTTTATTTTATACAATACCCTGTAACATCATAGCTTCTGCAACTCTTTCGAAACCTGCGATGTTAGCGCCTGCAAGCAGGTTGTATCCGAGGTTGTATCTTTCGCAAGCATCAGCAGCCAGCTTGTGAATGTTAACCATGATACCTTCAAGCTGTCTGTAAACATCTTCTTCGGAGAATACGATGTGCTGTGCGTTCTGGCTCATTTCCAGGCAGGAACATGCAACGCCGCCGGCATTTGCAGCCTTGGAAGGACCTACAACTACGCCGTTTTCCTGTAAGTAAGCGATTGCTTCGTTTGTGGTAGGCATGTTAGCGCCTTCGCACAGATATTTACATCCGTTGGCAACCATAGCTTTAGCATCTTCGATGTGGATTTCGTTCTGAGTTGCGCAAGGAATGTACAGGTCAGCCTTAACTTCCCAAGGTTTTTTGCCTGCGTGGAAAGTAGCTCCAGGGAACTTGTCTGCATAAGGTGCGCAGATGTTCTTGCCGGAAGCACGCAGTTCCAGCAGATAGGATTCTTTTTCGCCTGCGGTTACACCGTCAGGATCGTAGATGTATCCGTCCGGTCCGGAAATGGTGATAACTTTAGCGCCTAACTGGTTCAGCTTCTGAACAGTACCCCATGTTACATTACCGAAGCCGGAGACTGCAACAGTCTTGCCTGCCAGCTCTTCTCCGCAGTGTTTCAGCATTTCTCTTGCGAAGAATACGATACCGTAACCTGTAGCTTCAGTTCTTCCTGCTAAACCGCCGTTAGCAGTACCTTTGCCGGTCCATGTTCCGTCATATCTGTTAGTCAGCTTCTTATACTGACCCATCATATAACCGATTTCTCTTGCACCTACACCAAGGTCACCTGCAGGAACGTCAGTATCAGGACCGATATGTCTGTAGAGTTCGGAAATGAAAGCCTGGCAGAATCTCATAATTTCGCCGTTGGATTTTCCGTTCGGGTCGAAGTCAGCGCCGCCTTTGCCGCCGCCGATAGGAAGACCTGTCAGAGAGTTTTTGAAAATCTGTTCAAAACCTAAGAATTTCAGAATGCCAGGGTATACATTAGGAGCGAATCTCATACCGCCTTTGTAAGGTCCGAGCGCACTGTTAAATTCATATCTATAGCCTCTGTTAACCTGAACTTTACCTTCATCGTCAACCCAAGGAACTCTGAAGCTGATGCCTCTTTCAGGCTCAATCAGTCTTTCAACAAGGCCGGCTTCCACATATTCAGGATGTGCCTCAAGAACAGGTTCGATAGAAGTAAGAACTTCTTCTACAGTCTGTAAAAACTCCGGCTCACCCGGGTTTCTTTTCTTGGCAAGTTCGATGTACTGCTCAACTAATTTTCCCATTTCAATCTCCTCTTTTCTCTTTGATAATTTTAGAAAAATGGTAAAACCAATATTCTTTTGAATATTGTATTCATCATCTCAAATATAACACTTTGCCAATTTATAGTCAACCGTTTGCGCGGGTAAATATAAAGTTTTTTTTGAAGAACATTTTAAATGGAAAAATCACTGGAATTTCAATGATTTACCTATGAACAGGAAAACAGAGGAAGGCTGCTACCGTTTATGCGGTCATTGCAGTCGATTTTGTCAGTGTGTATGAGGAAAACGGGAAAATAAATTTGTTTTTTTTGGTGTGCCGGTGCTTTGGGGTTTTACGGAAAATCAGGGTACAGAAAAAAGTAAAGAGGAGAGGCGGTGAAGGGAGGCTGATTATCTGAGATTCTGATAAGATGAGATGAGACGAACCGAAATTCTGTCTGTGGAAAGAAGGGGAAAGGGGAATTTACGGTCTTTTTACCCGGGTCTTTAACGAGGCGATTCCGAAAAAGGTTGCCAATGCCCCTGTTTCTGCGGTATAATAAAATGTCAATGTATATTCGATTTAAACTGTATGAAGTGTTTATGAAAGGGAGTGAAGACATGGACAATGGGCCTACGCCTGTACGAAAACGAATACTGCTGATGATTTTGAAACCGTCCCTGGCTTCACAGGACAGATAATCCCCCTCCCTTAACGGTGCGGTATTTTCTGCCGGAGTGAGAGTGCCGGGGAAATACCGACGAAAGAGAGGAAAGACCGATGGATAGCAGAATGATAATTGACGCAGATGTACTCTATGAGGAATCTTTTGAAAAAGTACTTGCCTTTATTGAAGAAAAGAGGTACTTCCAGGCAAGAGACGAGCTTCTCAAATTTAATGCCGTAGATATCGCATATATGCTGGAAGATGTGACTGCCGAGACAGATATCGACATGACGATAATTCTGTTCAGGCTTCTGCCGAAAGCCGTTTCGGCGGAGGTGTTTTCGGAGCTGTCTACAGACAACCAGGTGGAAATTGTAAATGCGATTACAGATAAAGAAATTGATTTTATTCTCAAGGAACTGGATTTTGACGATAAAATCGACATTTTAGAGGAACTGCCAGCCAATATGGTGGATCGGATTCTCGAAAAAACCCCGAAAAACGAAAGAAAACTGATAAATACCTTTCTCAATTATCCGGACAACAGTGCGGGAAGCCTGATGACGCCGGACTATATCAGCCTCCGAAAAGACTGGAATGTGCGTCAGGCACTGGAACATATCAGGGAGGTCGGTATGGATGCCGAGACGATTTATACCTGTTATGTGCGGGATAACGGCAGAAAGCTGATTGGAATTGTATCTTTGAGCACTCTGGTAATTTCCGGCGAAGATACAAAGATTATGAATATTATGCGTACCGACTATGTGTACGAGAATGTACTGGACGACCAGGAGGATGTATCAGAGGATTTTAAGAAATACGGCTTTCTGGCGATTCCGGTTGTGGATAATGAGCACCGTCTTGTGGGAATTATTACAGTCGACGATATTTTGGATGTCATGGAAGAAGAAGCCACAGAAGATATCGAGAGAATGAACGGTGTCATAGACTTTGAGAATTCCGATAAGGGGTATTTGGATAAGTCGGTCTGGCAGCATGCGATAAACCGTCTGCCGTGGCTGATTATTCTGATGGTTGCTTATGTGTTTACGGGAATGCTGATTACCAGATTCGAAGGCAAACTGTCAGAAATCATCTGTCTGGTTGCGTATATGCCGATGCTGATGGGTACCGGCGGAAATACCGGATCGCAGGCGGCAACCCTGATTATAAGAGGTCTTGCTACTGACGAAGTGGATACATCCGATGTGCTGAAAATTTTATGGAAAGAAATCCGCATCGGTGCGCTTTTGGGAGCGATTCTAAGCTCCATTAACTTTGTCAGAGTCTGCTGGCTGGACGGAAACGGGCCTGCTGTGGCGCTTACTGTGTGTCTTGCAATGTTGTTTATCGTTATTTTTGCAAAAATTCTGGGCAGTATGATTCCGCTTCTTGTGAAAAAACTGAATCTGGACCCGGCGCTGATTGCAAATCCGGCAATCTCCTCGGTTTCTGATATTGTCGCCCTGAGCATTTATTTTGCTATGGCACTGATGATTTTGGGATTATAATCGAAGGTTATAAAAAAATGAAAAAAACAGGTTTAACAGACGGCAGCTTTGTCCATACTGTAATTAGAAAGCGCCCCAAAGGTGTACATAAAGGAGACTGCGGCAGAATTCTGCTTATCGCAGGGAGCCGGGATATGGCCGGCGCTGCTGTCCTCTGCGCAAGGGCAGCCTTAAGATGTGGAAGCGGCCTTGTCAGTGTCTGTGCGAAAAAACAGATTTTTCCGGTACTTCAGAGCTCTGTGCCGGAGGCGGTCTGTACCCGATGGGAAAAAGCGAAAAGGGAGCTGCCGCGGTATGATGCTGTGGCAATCGGCCCCGGAATGGGAGTTGATAGAAGGACAAAAAACATCCTGAAAAGGATATTGAATGTTTACAAAGGTATCGTTATCATTGACGCGGACGGACTGAATGCCGTTTCGCAGGATAGCAGTCTGCAGAGAAGCTTGAAAAACACACGGGCGCAGGTGATTTTGACGCCTCATCTCGGGGAAGCCGCAAGGCTTCTTGGAATGTCTCTTAAGACTTTGAGCAAGGCGGAAATCGGACAGGCTCTTTTTGAGAAGTTTGGCTGCATTGCCGTAGTGAAGGGACCTGCCACTTTGGTAGCTCTTTCGGATAAAGAGGCATATACTAATACTACAGGGAATCCCGGAATGGCAACAGCCGGCTCCGGTGATACATTGACAGGGATTATTACATCTCTGGCGGGGCAGGGACTTACAGCGCAGGATGCGGCAAGAGCCGGTGTGTATATACATGGAAGAGCAGGTGATCTGGCCTCCGAAAAGCTGGGTGTGCGCGGACTTACCGCCTCTGATATTGCGGATTATGTACCTTTTGCTTTGAAAGAAATTACAGATTAAGACAAGGAGTGTTGGACTTGATAGTGAAAAAGGGGGATCTCTTCTTTGCTGATTTAAGTCCGGTAGTCGGTTCCGAACAGGGAGGAATCAGACCAGTGCTTGTAGTTCAAAACGATGTAGGAAACAAATACAGCCCGACCATTATAGTGGCAGCAATAACCTCTCAGTCGAAAGCAAAGCTTCCGACCCATGTAAACCTGGAAGCCGCCGACGGCGGACTCAGCAAAAACTCAGTCGTTCTGATGGAGCAGCTTCGCACCATCGACAAAAAAAGACTGAAAGAACATATCGGTACTCTGAGCAGTGCGCAGCTGCCTACGGTAGACAAGGCGCTGAGCATCAGCCTCGGTATTGATGAAAGCAGACAGTACTGATTTTGATTTTTTAGGAGAGCCGCAGCTTTTTATAAAGAAATTTCCAAAAAGACTTCCGGTAACAGAGCTTTTTGAAAAAATAAAGCGGCTTTCCTTTGTAAATATAATTCTATAAAGATGGAGGTAAATAGGTAACGATGGATAAAAAAGAATATGAAGCACTGGCGTCGAAAATCAGAATTGATGTCATTCGCGCAATACATAATGCCGGCTCCGGCCACCCGGGCGGCTCTCTTTCGGCAGCGGATATTGTAACGGCGCTGTATTTCAGAGAAATGAATATTGACCCTGCCGATCCGAAAAAAGCAGACAGGGACAAGTTTATTCTGTCCAAGGGACATGCAGGTCCCGTGCAGTACGCGGCGCTGGCAGAGAGGGGATATTATCCTGTCAGTGATATGATGAGTCTGCGGAAACTGGGAAGCAGATTTCAGGGACATCCGAATATGCAAAAAGTTCCGGGAATAGAAATGTCCACAGGATCTCTGGGTCAGGGTATTTCTGTCAGCGTAGGTATGGCGCTGGCAAACAAAATGGACGGAAATCCAGGCAGAGTTTATACACTTCTGGGCGACGGCGAGCTGCAGGAAGGACTGGTATGGGAGGCTGCTATGTCCGCCGCGCATTATAAGCTCGATAATCTGGTTGCCGTTATTGATTTTAACGGTCTGCAGATTGACGGAAAAAATGATGATGTAATGACCGTAAAACCAATTGACGAAAAATTTGCGGCTTTTGGATGGAATGTCGTTGTTATTGATGGACACGATTTTGATGAAATTTTCGATGCCTTTGACAAAGCCAGAGCCTGCAAAGGCAAACCGACTGCGGTTATTGCCAAGACGCATAAAGGAAAAGGTGTTTCCTTTATGGAGGACAATCCGGGCTGGCATGGCAAAGCGCCGAATGCAGAAGAAGCGAAACAGGCAGTGGAAGAACTGGGAGGTGAATGGTAATGGCAGAAAAAATGGCAACGAGAGCCGCATACGGCAAAGCTCTGGTAGAAATGGGCGCAGAAAATCCGAATTTAGTTGTTATGGACGCCGACCTTTCCAAATCCACCATGACTGCGGAGTTTGGCAAAACCTATCCGGAACGGTTTTTCAATATGGGTATTGCGGAACAGAACCTTTACGGCACAGCGGCAGGTCTGGCATTGTCCGGAAAGACAGTCTGCGCATCGACTTTCGCAATGTTTGCCAGTGGAAGGGCCTTTGAGATTATCAGAAATTCCATCGGATATACCGGCGCCAATGTGAAAATCTGCGCAACTCATGCAGGCATTACTGTAGGGGAAGACGGCGCAAGTCATCAGACCTTTGAAGATCTGGCTCTGATGAGAACGATTCCGGGAATGACTGTAGTCAACCCGTCCGACAGCGTCAGTGCAAAAAAAATTTTGAAACAGGTTGTGGATATGGACGGTCCCGCTTATGTGAGACTGGGAAGAGCTGCAGTTCCGGTGTTTTATGATGAAACGGCAGATGTCGAGCTTGGCAAAGGAAATGTTCTGCGAAAAGGAAAAGATGTAACCGTAATTGCAACAGGCATTATGGTTTCCGAAGCTATGGAAGCGGCATCTCAGCTGGAAACAGAGGGGGTTGATGTGAGAGTCATCGATATGCACACCATTAAACCTCTGGACGAAGAACTGATTGTGAAAGCGGCGAAAGAAACCGGAAAGATTGTGACCGCAGAGGAGCACTCTGTCATCGGAGGGCTGGGAAGCGCAGTGGCTGAGGTTCTCTGCAGAAAATGCCCTGCGAAGATGGCAATGGTCGGGCAGCAGGATACATACGGCGAGTCCGGAAAACCTGACGAATTGAAAGAAAAGTACGGTATGACCGCAGCTGATATCGTAGAAGCAGTCAGACAGGTATATTAAGAATAAAGACGGCGCAGCCTGATAAAGACCAGGAAAACTGTTCACAGGTAAATAAAATTTATATTGTATGAAAAACTCCCGCAGGTAAAGCTGATATCTGGTTAATGATATCGGATAAAACCTGCGGGATTTTTATGAAGACCGTTTTCTGCCATTCTTCTTAACATAATCTGCGGGCCTATCTCATACAGTCTATTAGACGCATGGAAAGGAGACGGTCTTATGAAAAAGGAAATCATCGCAATTTCGGTTTCTGTGATTCTTTTGGTCGGCCTGCTTGTGACTTTCGGGATTAAATCGGGTAATACCGATGTGAAATTTGAAGAAGTTGCGGGAAAGAATATGCCGAGAGAGCTGGAAGCGGAAATTCTGCCGGAATACAGGGAACTTGAGCGGGCGCTGGCGTGCAGGGTGAACGATGAAATTTATGTCATTGTAACCAGAGGGGAAAAAGCAACATCGGGATATGAAGTAAGTATCGAAAAGATGGAACTGGAAAAGAAGGATAACAAAACGAAACTGATTGTGTATGCAAATTTTGCAGATCCGTCGCAGCCGGAAAATGCAGCGCAGATTGTAAGTTATCCGACGGCAGCGGCAAAGGCCGATCTGAAAGGGCTGCCCGATATAATTGAGCTTCGGGCCGAATATGTAAAATAGCGGACGCAGGGACGAAGGATAGTCTTCTGCGCCCTGCTTTTTTTTGCACACTGTGCGGATACTGTTTGTTTAAAATACAGAAAAAATACGGACCGGTAAACTTATTTGACTGTATCGGCGGATTATATCAGCAATATATGGATTTAAGGCGGGAAAGTATGCAAGTCAAATGATGACAAAGAAAAGTAAGAAATTTACAAATAACCCTTGTTTTTCCTGAAGGTGCGGTGTATAATAAAACTGCAGAAAGGGGAATCCGCAGGCGCGGAATTGTCGGCTGTCGGCTGCCGATCGCCGACCGCGGATTTTGTGAGAAAGGAACCGCTCTATGAACAGAACTTTTATCCGCAGGGTGCAGCAGAGTGCAGGATGCGGCAGAGAAAATCCGGAACAGGTGAATATCGGGGTAACGGGACTTGGCCGAAGTGTTGGGACAACTTTTGTTGCAACCTCTTTGGCCTTTTATTTTGCAGAAAAGGGGAATTGTGTGACTTATTGCCAGTGCCTGACTCCGTCAGAGGCGGATAAACTTCTTTACGATGCGGCGGCAATGGAACAACGGTTTACATGCCGCCGGTTTTACGATATTTACAGAATGATATTCGAGGGGAAACCGGTGCGGGGCAAAAAGAATATGGAAAAAGAGATCAGCTGGATTTTGCCGGGCCCATGGTCCTGCGAAGAAAAAGCGGACTTGGATGAGAATCAGAAGGCAAGACTTATTGCCGGTGTGACAGGAGAAATCTGTATTTTTGATTTTGCTGCGGAAAGCCGGTGGGATGAATTTCTGATGGATATGGACCGCCTGATCGTCGTGGTGGATCCGCTGCCGTCCAAACTGATCAGAAACAGCCGGCGTTTTGCCATGCTGAAGGGGCTTGAGGTTTCGGGTATGCCTTTAAAATGGATTGTAAACAGAGCGGGAAGCGGAATCAATCGTCGTCAGGTCAGCGCATATCTGAAAACACGAAATCTTTTGTGGCTTCCGGAAATATCGGCGCAGCTGTTTTATGCTGACGAATTTGCCTGTCGGTTTTCCTGGGAAAACAAAGAAATCCGCAGTCAGATTTTGCCGATTTTCACAAAAGTTTCACAGTAATCTGCAGGATATAGCTTATTTCGGTTTGAAAAAAAGGTCGAAATATAGTATAATTCCTATGTCAGTGCATAAATGCACTCAATCCAAAAGGAAAGGGACATATATGATTACATTCGATAATGTGACTAAAATATATAATTCGAATATCGGTCTTGAGAATGCCAGCATTCATATCAAAAAGGGCGATTTCGTGTTTCTGGTCGGTCCAAGCGGTGCGGGTAAATCGACCTTCATTAAACTGATTCTGAAGGAAATCAATGCCGACTCGGGAAGTATTAATGTTGACGGGCAGGAGGTTACCACGCTGAGTAATCGTGAGATTCCCATGCTCCGAAGAAAGATAGGCATCGTGTTTCAGGATTTCCGCCTTCTGCCTAAGAAGACGGTATATGAAAATGTGGCTTTTGCTATGGAGATTCTTCATAAGCAGAAGCGGCAGATTCGTAAAAGAGTGCCGCAGGTATTAAGTCTTGTGGGTATCAGCGACAAGGCCGACAAATACCCCGACGAGCTCTCGGCGGGAGAACAGCAGCGCGTTGCCATTGCAAGGGCTATTATCAATAATCCTACCGTGCTTATTGCGGATGAGCCGACGGGGAACCTGGACCCCGATACCGCTTCGGAGATTATGGATCTTTTGAACCAGATTAATCTGACGGGAACTACCATAGTTATGGTAACCCACGCCAAAGATATCGTAGACAGAATGCAAAAGCGAGTTGTTGCAATTGAGTCGGGTCATATCGTAAGAGATGAGTTCGGACAGTACGGCTACGAGGAAGAAGGCGAATCTTTAGAAGAAGAGGAGGTCTTTGGCGATGAACCGGATTATGTATAATTTGAAACAGGCTTTTCTGCAGATCGGAAGAAACAAGGGAATGAGTCTGGCTTCTGTCTTTGCAATTACGGCGATGATGCTGATTTTGGGACTGTTCTTTGTAGTTACCGTGAACATCAATCTTTTTACCGAGATGGTAAAAAGCGACTACGATCAGGTGGAAATTTTCCTGCTGGATTCTACGACTACTGAAGAAGCTCAGCAGATTATGGATGATTTTGAAGAACAGAAGTCTGTAAAAAAAGTGGAATACCGAACCAAAGACGACGCTTTGAAGATTATGAAATCCCGCTGGGGAGAAAGCAGTTATCTTTTGGATTCACTGGGAGACAATCCTCTGCCGAATTCCATTCTGATTACGGTATCCTCCCTTGAAGGCGCCGGTGATATTACGGAATATGCGGCGGGCATGGAAGGCGTAGAGGATGTGAAGTATTATCAGGAGACTGTCGAGAAGCTGACGAAGGTAACTAATTTTCTGCAGATTGCAGCGCTGATTATTATGGCGTTTTTAGTCGTTGTTTCTGTGGTGGTTGTTTCCAATACGATTAAATTAACTGTATTTGCAAGAGCGAGAGAAATCTCCATTATGAAATATGTCGGAGCGACCAACTGGTTTATCAGAGGTCCGTTTTTAGCAGAGGGCATTATCATCGGAGTTTTTGCTTCACTGGTGTCTGCCGGTATCACCTTTGCAATCTACAGTAAAGTGGTGGATATTATCGGTGTGCAGGTTATGACAATTCTGTCGTCGCCTCTGGTTCCGGCAGGGTATCTTTCTATGAACTTGATCTGTATATTCCTTGCTATGGGAATCAGTATCGGCGCATGGGGAAGTATCATATCCATGAGAAGATTTTTAGATACCTAAGTATAAGGGAGGCTTAAAAAAGATGAAAAGAAAAACACTGATTTGTCTGCTGATTGCCGCAATGGTTACGGCGCTCGGTACATACAGTCTGTCTTATGCCGACAGCAAAGCAGATAAGCAGGAAGAACTCGACGATATTAAAACGCAGACAGAAGATGTAAAAAACGATATGTCTCAGCTGGTCGCAGATATTGAAAACCAGCAGGCCGAGGTAGATAAGCTTGAAGCGGAGATGGATTCCAAGCAGGCGCAGATTGAACAGGCGCAGGCGGATATTGAGCAGACCGTTCGCGATATGGAGCAGCGGCAGAAGGGTTTGAACAAAAGACTCAGAACTATGTACAAGAACGGTTCTGTCGGTTATCTGGATGTTCTTTTGGGCTCCAGCAGTCTTTCCGAGTTTCTTACCAATCTGGAGATGATTCAGCGCATCTACCAAAACGATCAGGATACTTTGGAAGAACTGGAGCAGCAGGAAAAAGAACTGTCCGAGAAAGAAGCGGCGCTGAAAGTTCAGCAGCAGGAATTGTCGGTTCAGAAAGCAGCGGCGGAAGAAAAGCAGCAGGCACTGAAGGCTGACAAGGAAGCGCTGCAGGCAAAGCTTGACGAACTCAACGCGGAAGCCGACCGGATCAGCAGTGAGATTGCAGCCCTTCAGAATCCTTCTCACAAATATGAAGGCGGTAAGTTTATGTGGCCGACCAATACAACTCTGATTACTTCTCCTTTCGGGTTCAGAATTCATCCGGTGACAGGCGTTTATACAGGTCATACCGGAGTGGATATAGGCTGCAGCTACGGCTCTCCCGTTTATGCAGCCGCTGACGGAACTGTAATTGTGGCAAGTTACGGCTACGGAGGATACGGTGTTGCGGTAGTAATTGACCACGGCAGCGGAATCAGTACTCTTTACGGTCATAACGACAGTCTGCATGTCAGTGTGGGACAGAAGGTTTCCAGAGGCGATGTGATTGCGGCATCGGGCAACAGCGGTGTTTCCACAGGTCCGCATCTGCACTTTGAAGTAAGAGTAAACGGTTCCTATGTGGACCCGATGTCATATTTTTAACAGGTGAATGATGAAGTTACAACCGAAAGTCATAGAATTACTGAATAAACGAGGTATTACGGCAGAAGCGGAGATAGCGGAGTTTCTGTCGGACAAGCCTCAGAAAACTTATGATCCATTCCTGCTTCGCAATATGGAGGCGGGAGTGGATTTAATATTGTCTGCCATTGAGGACGATGAGAAAATCTGTATTTACGGTGATTACGATGCCGATGGAATTACTTCGACCGCAGTGCTGATGGAAGTCCTGTCTCATCTGACAGACCGTCTGACATACTATATTCCGTCTCGTTTTGACGAAGGATACGGACTTAACTGCGGAGCTTTGGATAAGATTAAGGCAGACGGTGCAGATCTTGTGGTAACGGTAGACTGCGGCAGTGTTTCCTGCGTCGAAGTGGAACATGCAAAGAAAATCGGGCTGAAGATTTTGGTTACGGATCATCATACCATGACTGATAAAGCCGCGGATTGTCTGATTATCAATCCCATGCAGAAAGGCTGCGATTACCCGTTCAAACATCTTGCGGGGGTGGGAGTGGCTTTTAAGCTGGCTCAAGCTCTTGCGGCAGAAACAGGACTGCCGAAATCTGTTGTCAACAGAACTTTGGATTTGGTCGGTGTCGGAACCATCGGCGATATTGTCCCTCTGACTGATGAGAACAGAACCTTGGCAAAGTACGGTATTCGTTCAGTAAATCTGACACAAAGACCAGGGCTTTCTAAACTGATTGAGGCTGCGGGGCTGCAGAGAGGGCGGATTGGTTCTGAGAATATTTCTTTCATTATCGTACCGCATCTGAATGCTTCGGGCAGAATGAAACAGGCGCGGATTGCAGCGTCTCTGATGATGGAGTCTGATGAGGCAGCGGCGGAGAAGGGTGTGGAAACCTTGATTTCCTGCAATGAGGAGCGAAAGCGTATTCAGAATGAAACTTTTGAACTCTGCAGGCGGATTGCAGAAGATAGATATAGAGAAGATCTTTTTCTTGTCATAGATCTTGAGGACGCGCACGAAGGTATTACGGGTATCGTGGCGGGGAAGCTGAAAGAAACTTTTCACAAGCCCGCAGTCATTGTAACACCTACGGCAGACGGCTGTTTTAAGGGAACCGGGCGGGGAATTCCCGGCATCAATTTATATCATCTTCTGAAAGAAAATGAGAATCTGTTTGAACGCTTCGGCGGTCATGCGGCTGCCTGCGGATTTACCATGAAGAAAGAGCATCTTCGGACGCTTCGGGAGAATCTGAATCAATCTATGAAACGGCTTCTTTCCGAAAATCCTTCTCTTCTTGATGGGAAGGTAAAGCCCGATCTTATTCTTGCGGCAGAGGATGTGAATTTTGAACTTGTGGAAGAACTTGCAAAGCTTGCGCCGTTCGGCTGCGAAAATCCGCAGCCTGTGGTACGGTTTTCTGTAAGACCGACAGCTTTGCGCAGAATGGGAAACAAGGGGCAGTATACGAAATTTACCGGTATTTTGGATAACGGAAAAGAAATATCCGCTGTCATATTTAAAAATGCGTCTGCATACGATGAAATGCTGAAAAAGGGACAGAGAATCGATGTGACGGGAACTCTGGACAGTCAGTCCTGGAACGGCAGAAGGTATTTGCAGATTACCGTACTTGATGCGGAGGAATAAGGTGATTCAATATGATTAAAATGAAAAAGAGAGCTTTTGCACTGACCCTTGCAGGAGTAATGCTTGCCACGCTTCTTGCGGTTTTCGGCGGCTTCTGTGTGTTTGCGCAGATAAAAGATGTAAAACTGGTTCAGACAGACGATTACGATACCCTTATGGATATGTCGGAAAAATACGGGAAGCTTTATACGATGCAGAAAACAATCGAAGAGCAGTTTCTGTGGAAAGTAGATGAAGAAAAGCAGATGGATGCCATCTATAAAGCCCTTGCCGAATCTCTCGGAGATAAGTATTCTGTTTATATGAATGCTGAAGAGACGGAAAAATGGAACCGGTATGTAACAGGCGTCTTTACAGGCGTGGGAATTACCTTTGTAGAGACAGAGAACGGAGACTTTCTGATTACCGGCGTGATGGACGGAGGACCTGCCGATATCGGAGGTCTGAAAGAAGGAGATAAAATCAGGAAGGTTGACGGCAAAGAGTTTTCCGACTCCGACCGGGTTGTTGCTGCGCTTCAGGGTAAAAAAGGCAGTCAGGTAAAGGTTACCTATGAGAGAAAGAACGAGACGAAAACCGTTTCTCTGGTACGCAGCGAAGTGGAAGAGCCCAGTGTTTATGCAGGAGTTCTCGATTCCGGCTACGGATACATACAGATTACCGCCTTTGAGAAAACCACGGCAGAGCAGTTTGCGACAGAGCTTGCCGGATTTGAAAATAAAAAGGTACCGGGTCTTATTATCGACCTTCGGGGAAATCCGGGCGGACTGATGGACCCGAGTGTTGAAATTGCCGATCTTCTGCTGCCGGAATGTAATATTATGCATACTGAGGACAGCAAAGGAGAGAAGAAATATTATAATTCCGATGAGAAATGTACAGGGCTTCCTTATATTCTTCTGATCGACGAAAAAAGTGCCAGCGCTTCGGAAATTCTGGCTGCGGCGGTAAAAGACAACGAGGGCGGAGCTTTGGTGGGCGTAAAGAGTTTCGGAAAGGGAATCGTTCAGAGCCAGATGGAGTTTGCAGATCACAGCTCGCTGAAACTGACCACCATGCAGTATCTTTCTCCTAAAAATCATAAAATCCATAAAACCGGAGTAAGTCCCGACTATACCGTAAAACAGCCTGCGGGCAGTAAGCGGGATAAGCAGCTGCAGAAAGCGGTATCCCTTCTTTCGAAGGAAAAGAACCGGTAAAAATAACCTTTGACTTTAGTGCATAAAAGTGTTATAATATTCACATATCGTGAAAAAGCGAAAGGAGTTCGGCGATGGCATACGATTCAAAATTTAAAAGAGATGATATTGATGAACTGTTTGACGCTGTTCTCACCTTGAAGGACAGAGAAGACTGCTACCGTTTTTTTGAGGACATCTGTACAATCAATGAAATTCATGCGATTGCACAGAGGCTGCAGGTGGCAAAACTGCTTTCGCAGAAGAAGACCTACAGCGAAATTGAAGAGATTACCAAAGCTTCAACCGCTACAATCAGCCGCATCAACAAGTGTCTGGTTTACGGTGCTGACGGATATCAAAGGGTTCTGGAACGCCTGGACAGTCAAAAGAAAAAATAAGCTGATAATGAAGGGGCGTTTTAACACGCCCCTTTTCCTATAACATAGGAAATGCAGGTTTTCAATGTTTTCGTATGTTATAGGAAAACACCCTTACAGAACGCGGGCTTAAAACAGGCGGCATATGCGCATAGGAGTTTTTATCCCGCAGGAATGCCGTACTTATTCAGAAGCGCAGCGGGGCAGCAGGAGTTTTAAAGCGTCGGTCTTATATTTTTTACAGAAGGGAGAGAGATTATGAGCAGCATTTA
Organism: uncultured Eubacterium sp.; assembly: GCA_937894585.1. Taxonomy (GTDB): domain Bacteria; phylum Bacillota; class Clostridia; order Peptostreptococcales; family Anaerovoracaceae; genus Senimuribacter. The sequence continues at coordinate 46,310 of CALBGO010000027.1, read as the reverse complement.
TATTTATGACGGCCCTTTTGAGAGAGGGGAAAAAGGGTATGGTTTAATCAGGCAGGCAGCCGTCCGCTATTGCGGTGAGGCAGGTCTTGATTATCCTGTTTTGGAAGGAGAAATAAGGCGTGAAGAAAAGGGAAAACCGTACTTTGTGGATATTCCTTTGGAGTTTTCTTTAAGCCACAGCGGACAGCTGTGGATGTGCATGGTTTCCCAGCAGCCCTGCGGACTGGATCTGCAGCATGTAAAGGAATGTAGATTTGAGGAGATTGCGCAGAGGCTGTACCTTCCGAAAGAACAGCATTATGTGGACTTGTGGGGTCTGGATGGATTTTTTGATGTATGGGTCAGAAAAGAGGCCTTTGCAAAGTGCACCGGACTTGGAATATTCAGCGATATGCCTTCTGTGGTAAAGGAAAACAGCGAGCTTGTATCTGCGGTAGACTGGAAGGACAGGCAGTACTTTTTCACGGATATTGAAATTTCACCGGATCTTCGGTGTGCAGTCTGCACAGATGACGAGGTTCAGGTGGGCTTAAGGATTTTATAATGAACGGAAATATTTACGATGCGGCTTTGCGGTATTTGTCATCCCGAAGCCGCACTGTCTTTGAAATGAGAAAATACCTTGCCGGAAAAGGTTATGAAGAGGCGGAAACAGAATCCCTGATTGCAGAGTTTCTGTCGGCGGGATATTTGAATGATCAGGATTACTGCCGACGGTATTTTCGCTATGCTTTGTCAAAGGGTAAAGGAAAACGGAAGTTTTTTTATGAACTTCGGGAAAAAGGAGTGGACCCTTCCGTGATGGAAATTGCTTTTGCGGATTTTACGGAAGAACTTTTGGAAGAAGGAACTGTTTTTGACGAGAAAAAACAGGCTCTTTCCGAGGCGGAAAAGGTGCTGCGCCTTTCGGAAATTCCGCAGGGCGAGCCGGTTCCGGAGAAAATTCTGGCAAAGATCGCCAGAAAACTGCAGAGCAGAGGCTTTGGAAGTGATGTGATTTACAGTGTGCTAGGAGAGTTGCGGAGATGAGCAGAACAGAGAGAACAGAGCTTCTAATCGGCGCTGAGGGAATTGAGCGGCTGCGCGCTGCAAGCGTGCTTGTTTTCGGCGTCGGCGGTGTGGGCGGCTATGTATGTGAGGCCCTTGCCAGGGCGGGAGTCGGGACGATTCATATTGTGGATAACGATATTGTATCCGAAAGCAATATCAATCGGCAGATTATTGCATCTTATGATACCGTAGGTATGGAAAAAACACGAGTTATGGAACAGAGAATTTTATCGGTGAATCCGGACTGCAGAGTGAAGCGGTACGACTGTTTTTATCTGCCGGGGACGGAGGCTGCCGCGCAGTTTGATTTTACCGCCTATGACTATGTGGTGGACGCTATAGATACGACATCCGCAAAAATTGATATCATTGTTCGCTGCAAGGAGGCGGGAACGCCGGTGATTTCGTCTATGGGGACGGGGAACAAAACGGACCCTTTTAGATTTCAGATTGCGGATATCAGCAAAACCAGCGTGTGCCCTCTGGCAAAGGTTGTGCGCAAGGAATTGCGGGAGCGGGGTATCAGAGGCGTAAAGGTGCTTTTTTCTACAGAGGAGCCTGTGAAAACAGGAAGCAGGACGCCGGGCAGCATCAGCTTTGTGCCTTCCGCTGCGGGACTTTTCATCGGCGGGGAAGTCATCAGGGATCTTCTTTTGGAGAAAGAAAAATGACAGCGCTCTCAAAGTAACGGGTTTGACAACATATAGCAGTCGGAGCCAGTAAATAAAAAAGTTAAGGCAAAATGTAAAGAAAGGAAAAGCGGTGCTTTGGATTTGACCGAAGCATCGGTGGTGAAGAGATGAGAAAATATATCGGAGAATTTATAGGGACAACTCTTTTAGTATTTTTCGGGTGCGGCATTACGGTTGCTGCCTCCATTTTATTCAGCGCAGCCGGAATGCTGCCTGCGGCATTTGTTTCTTTTATTTCGGCAGCGGGATTCGGACTTCTGACGGCGGTTTTGATTTTTGCTTTCGGCGACATTTCGGGAGGTCATCTGAATCCGGTAATTTCCCTGTCTCTTTGGGTCAGCGGCAGAATGAAGGGAAAGGATTTAATCGGTTATGTCATCGGCCAGTTTGCCGGAGGAATTTGCGGAGCAGCACTTTTAGCAGCGGTAATCGGAGGCAGAACTGCTCTCGGAGCCAATGGATTTGAAGAACTGAGCACTTTCGGTACAGGAAAATGGGTTGTTTTTCTGATTGAAGCAATGATGACCTTCACTTTGGTATGGGTGGTTTTGGCTGTGCGTAAGACAGACCGTTTTGAGCCGTCTGCTGCCGTTTATACCGGACTTGCAACAGCGGCGGTATATTTATTCGGCTATCCGTTTTCCGGGGCTTCGGCAAATCCCGCAAGATCTTTGGGGCCGGCGCTGCTTCAGGACGGAGATGCGGTGCAGCAGGCATGGATGTTTATTCTGGCTCCCGTTGCAGGAGCTCTTGCCGCATCGGTGATTTACAAACTGATGACCGTAAAAAGAAAGCCTTTGCTTTCTGTGGAAGCAGAAGAAAATCTTTTGGAAAATGAGGAGCCTGAGTATTCGGAGGCGGAATCCGAAGGAGAAGCCGACACGGAAGAAGTGTAAAAGGACAGGAAATGCGGTATTGTTAATCTGATTTTAATCTTTCACCTCTTTTTATTTAATCTGCACAGGGTAAGATGTAGATACAAAAAGGGGAGCACCCGAAGCTTTGGGCAGGGTTGAATTCAGAAAGGAAGTTATGGAAATGACAAAATTAGAAAAGGCAGAAAAAATTATCGAAAAGACCGGCGTCTGCTATGAAGATGCGAAAGCTGCGCTGGATGCCTGCGGCGAGGATATACTGGATGCGATTGTGATGCTTGAAAATCAGGGAAAGGTAAAAGGCCCGGCGCGGCAGTCGTATACCACCGGCGCAGAACATACCGGTGAGGAATTTCAGCAGGCAGCGAGGGCTTACGATGATACGAAGGACGAAAAACTGGGCAGTATCCTGATTCGTTTTATGAAATGGTGCAGCAGCATAGTTAAAAAAGGATGTGAAAACTATTTCATTGTCAGAAAGCATGGAGAAGAGATTATCAATGTTCCGGTGATTGTGCTTGTGCTTCTGCTGTTTTTCGCCTTTTGGGCAATCGTTCCGATTCTGATTGCAGGACTTTTCTTCGGCTTCCGTTACAGTTTCAGCGGAAAAATCACAGAAGCCGTGGATTTGAATAAAGCCTGCGACAAGGCTTCGGCTGCGGCAGAGGCAGTGAAACGGGAATTTACCGATGATGTGAAGAGGGAGTCTTCGGGAGACGAAAATAAAAAGAGAAGAGATAAAGGGGAAAGCGCAGCCTCCAAAGAAACGGATGAAACTATGCGGCGGAAGTAACCTGAGGCATCAGCTTGGCAGACTGAATCCGAAGGCGTTCGGTATAATTTGAGATTTGGATTTGCAGAAAGGAAGGGCGAGCTTTGACGCAGAAGATTTTACTGGTGGAAGACGATGCGAAAATTGCAAGATTTGTGGAACTGGAGCTGACCCATGAAGGATATGCGGTCACCAAATCCGCTGACGGAAGAGAAGCTTTGTCTTTTGCGGAAGACGGAGGGTTTGATCTGATGCTTCTAGATATTATGCTGCCGGGACTGAACGGTCTTGAAGTTCTCAGAAGGCTCAGAAAAACTTCGGATTTGCCTGTGATTATGCTGACCGCAAGAGATGCTGTGATGGATAAGGTTTCGGGTTTGGATTCAGGCGCAGACGATTATATTACCAAGCCGTTTGCCATTGAAGAATTGCTGGCAAGAATCCGCGTGGTATTTAAGAAAAGGGGCGGATTGGCGCAGAGAACCCGTAAGATGACAGTGAAAGGGGTTACGATTGATACCGATCGTTACGAAGTGACCTGCGGCGGTGAGCTTGTGGAGCTGAATCACAGAGAGTATGAACTGGTACGGATTCTTATGGAGAATAAAAATATCGTGATGAATCGGCAGCAGCTGATGAACAGTGTCTGCGGCTATGATTATATGGGAGAAACCAATATTATCGATGTTTATGTGCGGCATATCAGAAGTAAAATCGACGATCGGTTCGGATTCCGTTTTATTACCACTGTGCGCGGTGTAGGCTATGCGGTAAAAGAGGAATAGGGAATAAATAAAAAAGACAGAAATCCGAGGCTGCCGCGGTTAAAATATAAGCGGGAAATTTATTCCGCAAAATGCGGCAGCATCGGAAAAGGCACAAGTGAAACAATGAGGAATCTTTACTATGGATGAGAACAATAAAATGACTTCGATCGCCCGGAAAATCAATTTCGATTTCTGGCTGAGACAGTTTTCCAATTTTCTTGCTCTGGATGTGATTTTGATTATCGCATGCTGTGCAGGATTTTTTTTCTGGAGTGAAAGTCTTCTGCCCGGCGATGCGGAAGCCGCAGCCAGAAGCTTTACGGGAGAGAGCTACAGCCAGTGGCGGTATGTTATCGAAACAGACGCAGGGAAGCTTTATGAATACTATATTAAGGATGCCATAGAAGTGATAAGGATTCCCGCTGTTGTGGTTTTGGCAGCCCAGGTGCTGATGCTGGCAGAAGAACTGTTTCATACAGGCAGGGTGCGGAAGCTGTTGCGTCCCTTTAATGATATTGCCGTAAAGGCAGAAGAACTTTCCAATATAGCTTTTGACAGCACCGGTGTACATGATTTTGAACAGGCGGTTTCCGGTCTGGACCCCCAAAATCCGGATGCAAGGGTTTCTACAGAAGATGTGGAACTTAAGAGTCTGGAGATCGCCATCAATAATCTGATCGACAGAATGCGGGAAAGCCATCGGCAGCAGGAGCGATTCGTATCGGATGCTTCCCATGAGCTCCGTACACCGATTGCTGTGATACAGGGTTATGTCAATATGCTGGACCGCTGGGGAAAAAAAGATGAGAAGATATTGGAAGAATCTATTGAAGCGATCAGAAACGAAGCAGATCATATGAAAAATCTCATAGAACAGCTTTTATTTCTGGCGCGGGGCGACAGCGGCAGAACGACACTTCAGTTTGAAGAAATTGACCTGAGCAGTATTGTGGAAGATGTATGGGAAGAGTCCGAAATGATCGATGAAACCCATCGTTATGTATATCGCGGTGATGAGTCTTTGAAAATAATGGGTGATGCGGCTATGCTGAAGCAGTCTCTTCGGATTCTGGTGCAGAATGCAGCTAAATATTCCGCTGCCGGCGGAACCATTACGCTGCGTGCCTGCCGCATAGACGGAATGCCTGCTTATACTGTGCAGGACGAGGGAATCGGTATGGATGAACAGGAAGTGACGCAGGTTTTTGAAAGGTTTTATCGGGCAGATACGGCAAGAACCCGAAATGAATCGGGAACGGGTCTGGGACTTTCTATTGCAAAATGGATTATCGATGCTCACCGGGGCAAAATCGAAGTGCTGTCAAGATCGGAGCTGGGAAGCAGGTTTACCGTAAAGTTCCCCGCACCGAAAGACAGGGGTAAAGGAGAAACTTCCTGAAGGAAAGCCGGCAGAAATGAGAATCGACAGTAAAGCCAATCAATGGGAAAAAACGCAGCGGATTATGAACTGTGAAACCCGCAGCCGCTGCATTCGGATTGTTTTTGCGGGAAATTATAAATTCCTGTCAGAAGAGTTCTACCTGATTTCCTGCGGACATAAACTGTACCATGTTTATTGAGATTAACAAAAAAAGATGGAAGAAAGCGGGTGCGGGGCTGCTTGCGGCAGCGTTGGCGGTCGGAGCTGCCGGCGGATATCGTGTTATAAATCCGGGGGAGGCGAAAACAATATCGGAAGACACAGCTGTAAATGCGGACGCACAGACTGACTGGGGACTTTCTTTTCAGGAGCCGGGAAAACCGCCGGCTGCCAATGCATCGGCTTCGGAGCTTTCCGAATACGGCGCTTATTACTGTGGTGATTCTGCGGAAAAAGTGATTTATCTGACTTTTGATGCGGGTTTTGAAAACGGTTATACTGAGGAAATTCTCAATGTGCTGAAATCAGAAAAGGTACCTGCGGCTTTTTTTCTGGTCGGAACCTATATGGAAGAAAATCCGGAGCTTTTGAAGCGTATGGAACGGGAAGGACATATTGTAGGAAATCACACGATGAATCACCCCGATATGTCAGCTATTGCAGAAGAAGATGATTTTCGCAGAGAACTTGAGGAGACGGAAAAAGTATATAAGAAGGTGACGGGAAAGAAGATGCAGAAATTCTATCGTCCGCCTCAGGGCAAGTTCAGCAGAAACAATCTGAAGCAGGCACAGAAGCTGGGCTACACCACAGTATTTTGGAGTCTGGCATATGTGGACTGGTATGTGGACCAGCAGCCTGCAAGGGAAGAAGCCTTCGAAAAACTGATTCCGAGAAGTCACAACGGCGCAGTAATCCTGCTTCATTCCACATCCAAAACTAATGCGGAGATTTTGAAGGAGCTGATTCAAAGATGGAAGGAGCAGGGATATACCTTCGGCTCTTTGAAGGATTTGACCGTTGCAAAGTCGTAATATGTGTTTTATAATATGATAGGATAAAATTTCAAATATTATATAACGGAGATGCAATATGGATAAATCGGATAAACTGAGAGAGTTTAAGGAGCAACTTCTGCACAGCAGACCGGAAAAATGGGATCAGATTCCGGATTTGGATCTTTATATGGATCAGGTTATCAATTATATGGAGAGACAGCATATCGGACTGGGAGAATCGGGTGATGAGAGCCTGACTTCCGCGATGGTGAATAATTATGTAAAACACGGTCTGATGCCCCGGGCAAAAGGAAAAAAGTATAATCGGGAGCATATGAGTTATCTGACTGCAATCTGTCTTTTGAAACAGGTGCTTTCCGTCGGGGAAACAGGTGCGCTGCTGGAAAAAGAGATGGAGCACTGCAGTACAGAGACTTTTTACGAAAAGTATCTGAAGACTTTGGATACCGCTTTTTCTGAAACTGCGGAGATGATAGAGCCCGATGCGGAGGATGAAGAACTTACTGCTTTGGCTTTGTCTATGGCGGTGGAAAGCTATGCGAAAATGCTGGCATGCAAGAAAATATTACAGGCGCTGGAGCTGCGGCCGGAAGAAGCATAGAAGCGCAAATAACAGTCACAAAATACAAATCCCTTACATAGTATAGAATATCTTACTGTGAAAGGGGTTTTATTTTTGGATAGAATTGAGCCGTATATCGGCATGCCTATTATCCTGGGAGACGGCGATATGCAGAATTCCGGTAATACAGCGGCGCAGGGGAGGACATCGTCCATGCAGGAAGCCCGCATTATTTCGGACTGCACCTGCCGAAACTGTCATATGCCGCAGCCCGCTCCGCCGGCAGAGCCGGAGCAGCTGCCGATGCCGGATACACCGGAAAGACCGGAAAACAACGGACAGAACGGCTGTCAGCCGTGTCTGAAAGATAAGAACTGCGACTGCGGCACGGGGGTACCGCAGCAGATTATGATGCCTGCTATGGCCTATGTACCGTGGCAGAAATGGCAGCAGCCTTATGACTATACAAAAGGTTTTGAAACAGGAACGATTTTCCCGGATCTGGATCTGCCTTTTTCAGCATATCGGGGAGGGAGAAGAAAATGACGAGAGATGAAGCATTAAGAAAGGTGCAGATGTATGATTTTGCTCTGACGGATACAGGTCTGTTTTTAGATACCCATCCTTCCAATCGGGCGGCGCTGACATTTTATGATGTAACCAGACAGATGTATATCGAAGCAGTAGAGGAATATGAAGCGCAGTTCGGCCCTCTTACAGCATCTGATACTGATGTAAAAAACGGCTGGACATGGGCGGAGACACCATGGCCGTGGGAAATGGAGGATTAGTATATGTGGACTTACGAAAAAAAATTGCAGTATCCTGTAAAAATTAAGAATCCGAATCCGGCGATGGCGAAGTTCATAATCAGCCAGTACGGAGGTCCGGATGGCATTTCCCTATAATTTATAGTCGAAAGAAAATTTTTATGGAATCTTCAGGTCTTGAAAATGTGATAAAATCAACGATTGCAGACACTGCAGCAGCTTTTTCATCTTTGCCTGAATCGCTTTTTAAGAGGCTCACAATGCCATTAAAGCGTTTTTGCACTTCGGCTACCGGAGGAAGCACTCTCCGATCTTCTGCTTCTTTCTTTTTTGCAAGAATTTTATCCTGTTCGCAGAGGATTCTTTTTTTATTTTCCCCATATTCTTCCATCGTATCGATGCCGGCCACATAAGCTGCTTTTGCACGGTCGAGCATAGCGCTGATCCGGTCGAGCTGTTTATCGTAATCCAATTCCGATTCAGGAATAACAATCGGCGTGTTCTCAATTACAAAATCTTCTGTAACGGTAACGCTTTCAATAGCTTCAATCACTGCAGCAGTCAGCTTCTTTTCGCTGATATAGTGAGATGCCCGGCATTGCCCTTTGGCATATTTCCAGCACTGAAAGCCGTTTTGTGCAGGGCTGTATGAAAGAGAGCTGCCGCAGGCGCTGCATCGTACCAATCCGGACAGCCAGTGTCCTTTCATATCAGACGGCTTACCACATCTTTTATGTGTGCGTTTCCGCTCTGATAGAAGATTCTGAACACGGTCGAACAGCTCTTTTGTAACAATTGGCTCAAAGTCTCCTTTTTTGACAATGGTATCTTCGCTGTCATAGATGCGCCTGCCGAGGGTATTTCCGGTCGGCGTCCAGCGTACATAACCGCAGTACATCGGATTATGCAGAATGTATTCGATTCCCCGATTATCGAAGTTATTTCCGCGCCGCGTTCTGACGCCGCTGTCATTTAGATGCTTCGCAATCGATAACATAGACTTACCCGACGCAAAAGAAGAGAAGATAAAGCGGACCCATTCGGCTTCATCGGGAATAATCTGCATAGGCTCATGATGTTTTTTACGATAACCGAACGGCGGAGAAGTCTGAACCAGTCCTTTTTCTGCAACCAGTGTCATCTTTGTCCGGACCTCACTGGACAGTTGTATAGAATAAAACTCATCAAACCACTCAATGTTACGCTCAATCAGACTGCCGAAGACATTGTCTCCGATGTCCTCGCTGATGGATATAACTTCTACACCACAGTCTCTGCGCAGAAGAGATTTATATACAATGCTCTCCTCTTGATTTCGCGCAAAGCGGGAAAACTTCCATACTAAAATCACATCAAAAGGCGAAGGGGCAGCCTTTGCGGCAGAAATCATCCGCTGAAACTCCGGTCTTTTGCTGGCCTTGCGTCCGCTGATTCCGGCATCGGTATAGATGTGATTCGGATCTATGACAAGGTTATTTCTTGCGGCGTATTTTTTTATTTCGTTCAGCTGAGATTCCGGGCTGTGCTCCGTCTGATCGTCAGTGGATACCCGTATGTAGATTGCTGCAGTTTTCATCTTATCACCTCATAATAATTTACGGTAAAGAAGGTATAAAAATGCCCCAACATATTGAAAAGTTGGGGCTGTAATGATACAATGTGATTGCTTAGGTCGTGTTGTATCATTACAACTCGATATCGTCCCGTCGGGCCTCTGCTGCGATAATGCAGCACGCATAAATACGGCGGGCCTTTTGTTTTATAATGAGTTTGCTTTTAAATATTCTAACAGGGCATTCATGTCGAGTTCATAGACGTATTTTTTACCGTCTTTGTATTCTCTAATTGGTGCGCCACTATGAATTAACGCATCAACATAATTATGCACAGTAACCGTACTTGTTTTTAATAAGTCTGCGAGAGTTTTTCTATCCATACGCTCATTCGAAAATAGTTGATTTTGTACAAGATACCACAGTACATCTAAGGTCTTTTTTCTTGCGGCAGGATCAAGATCGCAATATTTTGCTTCAAGTAGTTCAATGTACATCTGCAAAATTTCTTTACCCTCACGCAGCCTTTCGATTAGAGAATCTTCGGCGCGTTCTATGACCTCTGAGAAATAAAGTATAAACGGTGTTAAGTCTCCCATATTGTGTGGGTCATTAGCAATATCAAAAGCCTTATAATAATCAGATTTGTTATTTTTAATCATATAAGAAAGGCGCAATGCAATGAGTGTATTAAATTCTTGCTTTAAAAGATAACTGCTTATAAAACGACTCAATCTACCGTTACCGTCATAGAATGGGTGAATATACCCAATCATATAATGAAGGATTGCAATTTTGCAGAAAACAGGAATATCATCTCGATTGAAAAGAGCAAGAGTCTTATCTATTTGTTGGATGATATTTGATTCTGGATAAACACCGGTATGCTTTACCTGCTGAGTACCGGAAATGACTTCTGCAAGGTCTTTTCTAAATATTTCTCCATCCGGATGGTTGGCGGGCTCAATCTCATCAAGAACAATTTCGTCGTATAGAGTGCGTATATCCCGGCTATTTTTGAGAGAAATCATATAAGAGTGGGTGGAATCATCTAACAGTAAGACATATTTCCATACCATGCCTTCAAACCGCTTTTTTTTAGGGGAATCTTTGTTTCCCTCTAAAACGGTAGTAATTTCTCTTCTGGTACTCCGGACGCCCTCAATGTCATTTGATAAAATAATTTCATCTATTAAGCATTTTCTTTCATAAGATTCATAAGCAACTTGTGGAAGTTCTATGCATAGCTTATTAAGTTCGGATAATTTCTTGTATAGTCTACTTGTTATTGCTGTAAATTCAGGAATCGAAACATAAAATGCTTCATGCCCATGAATTTCAAGTCCTAATGAAACAGTAGTGTATGGATTTTCTTTTCTTTTTTTGTATTCACTATCAAAAATATCTTGATCTTTGTAAAATAATTTACTAAGAAGCTCGTAACTCAAAAAAATGCCTCCTTTCTTTCAAATAGGGTTGAACAACTCGTTATAACTTAAAAAAATGATGGTTTTTTTTAAGTTGATTATATTGTATGGAATTTTAGGTAAAATATTCTTCGATATTTTAAGTGTACATTTTTAAGTTCATCTTTATGCCTTTCAAACCAAAATCACAAGTAAATCTAATGAAATAATTATAACTGATTCATTGAAAAATCAACAAGTACATTAAATCTAAAGCAGGGAATCACGAGCAAATCACGAGCAAATTATTCACAGTGAAATATCCAATATCCCATAATAGATAAGACAGTCTCTTATGGGATATTTATAGAAACTCTTACTTGTCAGCAGGAGTTTCTGCTGTAATTAAGTTTTAAAGATCTTCAAGAATATCCCAGAAATCGACTTCGTTGATGATTTTTATTCTACTTCCATCTTTTCTCATTTGGACAGCTTGTTCGATTTTTCTGCCATAGCAAGAGTAAGCCCAACAAGGATTTCCGGCATTTCCGACAACCAGATAGTCTGTTTTCTTGGTTAGGTTATTTTTAAATACACCGCCATTAGAAGTGATGATATCAGAAATTTCTTTTCGAGTAGCTTTAGTTGACTCTCCAGTGAAACAGAAAATGCTATTGGTGAAATCTATCTCTTGGCATATAGCACACACTCCAGAAATGGTATATTTTTCTTTTAGTTCATCCAGATGTGGTTGGTTAATATTATATGACATCGTTGTGTCAACGAACTCTCCGATGAAGGCCATCAGCATATCTTTTTCGTCGTCGGTAATAATTCCGTCGAGGAGAATAGATGAAACGAGGCTCTCTATTTCATCGAAAGGATAACAACCACTTAAAAAAGAGTTAGCAGAAAGCCAGGTTTGCAAGTGCTTTATTTCAGCATGAGAGAGCTCTCCATCGGCCATAATTCCTTGCAATAAGCCAAACAGAAACTGCAGTGAAGAAGTTGTTAAATCGTAGTAAGATTCATTAGATACAAAGTTGTTGCAGAGCCAGATGATATCGTTTGACTCTTCAGAACTGATAATGCCATCCTCATAAGCTGTACGGATCATGGGAAGAAGTTCGTTGAATGGATGGCGATTTTCCAAATGTGCATGAAGCAGACACCAATTCGTGAGCTCGTTAATTTCATTTTCATTTATCTTTGCATCTGTGGTAATTCCAGCAACAATACCGCTGAGCGTATTTACTGCCTTGTGCAGTTCAGCCGGTTTGGTAAACTTCCTGTAATCTTCGTTCATTTTTTCCTCCTAGTTGCGTATACTAAGCCGTTAAACATCTATACCGCATATCCTTCATGTCTTGCTGCTTCTAAATCTTCAACGGGCAGCATCATATCGAAATCGTGATTATCAATATGTGCGATTTCGTGATCATACGCAGCGCATTGCATTCTGTCGCTTAGTTTTGAATTAATTAAAATCGTATAATAAACTTGGCCATCTTCATCATAGTAGTAGACGGTAAGTCCTCTCACAGTAACAGGTAAGTCTGTCAGGACAACCTGTATCCTTTCCATAGAATCAACTCCCTTATTTGCCGCTGAGTTTCTTGAGTATATCTGCGACTTGTTCTATATCTTCTTTTGTGGCTTTTCTGCTGGCATCAAAGAGTACACGCATTTCCGGACGCTCATAGAGTTCCTGCGCCATTTCGGCGGCTTCTGGATTAAGATAGTAAGTTTTATCTGAGCTGCTCTTAGCTTCTTGGTTAGATTCTAAATCATGATTTACTAATTCATCCATAGAAACATTAAAAATAGATGCGATAGTTTTCACAATAGAAACAGATGGCTCGGAAACGCCACTTTCCCATTTTTGGATTGTTGTAAATGATTTATAGCCTAGTCTTTCTGCTAATAGTTCTTGTGACCAGCCATTCTTTTTTCTTAGATATCTTAAATTATTTGAAAATGCCATATTCTCAATCTCCTTTACATATTTTCATTATAAACAAACTTGATAAAAAATCAAGATATTTTTAATAAAAACAGAGAAAAATTGAAAATAATTCAAGAAAAGTGTTGACAGTTGAAAATAATTCAAGTAATATTGTGGTGAAAGGAGACGAAGGATATGGAACAGTATACACTGAAAGAATTAAGAGCAAGAAAGAACTGGACACAGGAAGAAACAGCTAATCGTATTGGAATTTCAACACAAACTTATAATGCTTGGGAAGCTGATTTCGGGAAAGTGAAAATCGCACACGCATCAAAGCTTGCAAAGTTATTTGGAGTAAAATTAGATGCAATAAAGTTTTAATTTTTTTTACTAAATAACTTGAAAATGATTCAAGTCAAAAAAGGCGAAGAGGATGAAAGATAGAAGAAGGGATGGGTGAGAAAGAAGTGGAGTTGGTCAATATGACAAAGATAGTCAGTATTTGCGTATCGATAACAATGTTGGCATATTTTCTAGTTCAGATTCGCAAAGAAAAGCGGAAACAAGAAACAGTGCCAAAGAAATGGCTGCTATTCTTGTCGGCACTGTACTGGGGGTTATTTCTTTTTTGTAGTATGGGAAGATGGAATATCTTCTTTACCTGGATTTGATGCCTCGGAAGTTTCTGCGATTCTGCGAAGGTATTCAGTCTGCTGATGTTCTTCGTTGAGTAATTGGCGATGTATAGACATTTCTTCTTGGTGATGCTGTTCTAACTGTTTAGTCAATTGATTACCTGAATGCATACTATAACTGAGCTGCAGAAGTGTAAGGACAATAGGCAGAACAACATTATAGAAAAATTCTTTAGAAATAATCTTTCTATGTGAATTCGACTCAGTGGAGTTTACCTCAATAATCGTAGAGAGTTTTTCTTCTAACTGCTTAGCAATGATAGCATTACCAGCATCATCGAAAGAATACTCGAAAGTATCCAGTGGCATTTCTCGAATTTCTGCAGCGAGATTTGAAAATTCAGGTGTAAAAACACCGGAAACAGGATTGATTATCCTGGATGATATCTCAGCCACTATAGAAGAAGCAGAATATACTGGAGGCAAACTCAGTTGTTTGGCGAGTTTTTGGGTAAGTGCTGTTGTCTCGAGCATATTTCGTGAAACAGAAGTACAACTACTCATAGCTTTCGATAAAAATGTTGAACTGGAAAGACATCTTGCAGCATGTACCGCAGAGGAGTTTGAAAAAACATTAGTAGCGGCGATGACTCTTGAGGGATTTAACGCCCTTGATGTAGCTACAAGTTTAGCTGAGATGAGCGTATTAGTCGTAGCAGCAATTGCAGGACTATTTACTGCACAAAATGCGGAATGAAAATTAGACATTGGTAAAGTTTTTTTGCTAAAAGATTCAGCTATGCGCAATGACCTTTCTAAGGATTGGTTCATTTTATCAAAACTGTCAAATGGTGCTGACATGATTTTATATTCATCCACACTCCACTAAATATATTAGATTGAACATTATGTTCACTATATATAGTGTAAGGGGAATTGGAAGTGAGGTCAAGCAAATATGGAAAAAGAAATATTAAAACATATAGAGGATGGCTTAAATGAACTCGGGATATCAAAGCGAGCGCTTGCAAAAGAATTGGGATGCTCGGTCAGGCTGGTTCATTATTGGTTCAAAGGCGAGCGAAGTATATCGATTAGCATGGCGGACAAAGCCCTGAAACTTCTTGGGAAATCATATACAATCGGCGTATCTCCGAATGAGCTTTTAGGATTTTCTAAAGAATCGGAGATGAGTTGAAGAAGGAGGTGAAGAGGATGAAAGATAGTCCAATGTCATTGCAAGAAGCAATGGAAGTTGTTCAACATTTTTCAGATGATGAACTTTGTGAGATATACGAGAATGTCAATTCGTATAAATGGGATAACAGATTAGGAGAAAAGCCAGCAGGATTCGATTCGTTAGATATGTACAACAGAAAGCACATAGACAAGATCACGAAAAGAAAGACAAAAAGTGATTATGTGCAAGCGGCTGTGACTGCGATCGGATTGCTGGTACCACAAAAAAAGCTCCATCATCACGGAATGGTTGTCAAGCTTGGATGGAGCGAAGAAAGATTTGAAAGCTGGTGGAGAGATAAGGGTCTTTTCGAAATGATAGCGCATATAAGCGCGACAAATTTCGTTATCAGAAAATACTGGCCAGAAATGTTCCGGTGGTAGCGAGAGCGGTAATGACAGCGAGAATTTCAAGGCGAAGATTATGACAATATTGAGAGTGTCTGTCTTCGATATTTGCCCTGTACTCAGTCTTGATGTAATATACGGATTTTTCGGAATCACCTTGTAATTGATAACCAACATCCAAATATTGCATAACGGAATCATAACGCAAGGAATGATATTCTTGATTCTGGTCTTCACCGATTAGAGAAAACAGCTCATCAGCTGTCACTGCGCCATGTTTATAAATTTTACGTAAGATTTTGTAGGTATCCTTGTCCATAATAAAACTCCTTTATTTGATATTCGGCTGCTGGCACAGCCTGTACAAAAATTATAAAGGAGAAGCGGAGGATTTGCAAGAAACGGAAAGAAAGGAGGTGAGGAGGATGAAAGATACAGGAGTAAAAATCAAAATCGACATTGAAGGTATTGAAGAAATTAAGGCATTGAGGAATGAATTGGAGGCACTCACATTTCTCGTTGATGGGGTTGAAAAGTGTACAAGTAAATTTATTGAGAAATACGAGACATTAAAGAAAATCGCCCCAGAAGATGAGGCGAAAAAGTTAGATGGTGTCCCGTCAAATCATGAAAAAGATTGACGAATCAACTCCAATCCTTCGTTAAGCTTATCGGTTGCACCTGTTTTCTCGAGTAGATCAATTATATTGCAGGCAAGTCTAACGAAGTCTGAGACTGTTTTGACTTTTGAAGCTTTCGGGCGTTTGTCTTCTGGCAAAAGACCGGCGAGTTCGTTTAGCTTCTTGAGCATATTTGGAGTTAGGGGCAGTTTGGAATTCTCATAACGCTTAAGAATTTCTGATATATCCGATTCCAAGTCTCGAGGGGTAAGTTGCTGTATCTCATTTAGAGTGAGTTGATTAATTTCTGAAACTTTCAATGGTAGCACTCCTTTCTTGTTACTCGGCTGCTGGCACAGCCTGTACAAAAATTATAAAGGAGAAGCAGAGGCTTTGCAAGAAACGGAAAGAAGGAGGTGGGGAGAATGGAGAAGAATATCCTAAAAATACAAGGCGGTGAAAGAATCTATGTATTTCAGCTGAAATACATAATGAAGCGTGAGGACACAGAAAAAATCAGAGAGGATATTATTAGACAAGCCAGAGAAGGCGTTGTTGTTACAGACAGCAGGGTAGAGTTCTTGGAAGAAATTCGACCAACGCAACTGACCGATGAAGATATTGATAAAGTAGCTGAAATAGTAGTCGAAAGGTTGAGGAAGGAGATGGCAAGAGAATGAAACTGGGATCAAATGAGAATGCAGGGAAGGTGCTTCAAAGACATGAAGATGAAATTTGCAAGGTAAAAAAGGATATAGACGATTTAATAAAATCAAATCGTCTACTAAGAATTTGCAATAGAATGATCAGCCTGGCAGTTTTGATACATGTTGTAAGTGAAATCTTCACTTGATTATTTAATGAAAAATAGCGCAGATTGTCGCGACAAGTGTAGCGGCTACAAGCAGAATATTGACCCAGGACTTGCGAGATTCCGATTTTGTTTGCTTGGAACTATTCTCATATCGTTTCAAATCTTCCTCATGCCAAGCTTCGACCTTTTTCTGATGCTCAGACTGCTCGTTGAGAACATCAACCATATTTTCAAGAAGTTCTGCAACTTTATCGAGTTTTTCATTCGTATCGAGTGCGGGATTATGGATATTGATTTTATGTAGCTGCTCGGAAGGTGAATGAAGATTATCCTTGTTCAAAGAGAAAAGAAAATCTTGATTTTTCAGCATCCATTCGTTCATACGAGCCTGAGCGGGAAACATTTGAGCAGGATTAGGAATTTTAGCAGCTGCTTTAGTAGCTGCAGTAAAATATGAAGCTGAATTTTGGAGAGAAATTAGGGACCGAGGGATTCTATAAATGGATGATTTTAATTGTTGCGTAGGATTCTTAACTGCATTACGCATAGCATCAAAATTATTACTGGTCATATGTGTCTTTTTCGAAGTCATTATTATACCGCCTTTTAATTACTCGGCTGGTGGGCAGCCTGTAATTTCATTATAAGACAGGAATAAAGAATTCACAAGGAATAGGACAAATCGTTATAACCATAGACTCTCACAGGAGGATTAAAAGTGAAAATAGAAATCTACATAAATAATCGTCCTGTGAACGAGTATTCGGAGGACGAGATGAAGGAATTAAAGAGAAAGTTGACAGAAACTGCAATGCGGGCTGCGGGATATGTTCCGGAAAAAGTTGGGAAGTGAGATGACATATGCCAAGAAAAAGCCATCGCCGGCGGCGGAAGAAAACCGGACAGGCTATTAGGCTGCCAACCAGAGCGGAAATTGCACTGGAGGAGCAGGACAGGCTGCGGCAGGAAAGCTTGCGTCGGCATCTCGATCGGGCGCTGCAGGGAAGACGCCGGCCGCCGGAAGAATTTATCATAGAAAGGTTAAAACAAAAAAATGAAACCAGAAATTGCAATGATGATAGAAGAAAAGATTAGATTCGTAAAGGGGATAGAAACTCTTTTGTCTATGGACAAGCGTAGCAATGTAGACAGTTTGGCATATAAAGTGGAATTCCATGACGAAAGCGAAGATTTTTATGACGAATACATCGACATCATTTACCGGAACGGGAATTATCGGCGCTTGTTCGTAACCGGATATAGCAACGGCGCCAATCTAAAAGCAGTAGCGAAGGAGGTTTATTAATGGATACATACCAGGGACGGTGCCAGTTTTGTGGAGAAGAACAGCCTATTATGGCCGAGAATCAAGAGATGGCAGACAACATCGTAAGCGGATCCTGCAAGTGCAGTGGGGCAACCATAGCGAAGAGGCAGGCGATCCTGATGCAGAGAATCAACTATATTGCGGCGGCGAGTCACAATGATACCTTTAGTCCGCTGTCAGAATCGGAGGTCAGAATGCTTCGTCAGGGGGGGATAGATGTGCTTCAGGGGAATTGTGAATCGGTTACTTTTGAATTGATGGACTCAAAAGTGAAGATTTGGAATACAGGAGACAAGATAAAAATCAAAAGAACTGCAAGCAGAGAGGAGGCTGCGGAGGCATGAAGATTACAGAAATTGAAGAAGTGTACTTCGAATATGCGTTCTGCATGATGGAGATTGCAAAGTCCCGAAAGCAGAAGTACAACGGCTACAAGGAAAAGCCGGAAAGATTTTGTTTCTATACCGATGCCGCCGGCGCAGAGCGTCATGAGGTGTTTGGTGGAAATCCGGATCGGGCACTGAGTATCAAATTTGGATTTCAAGTTGACTTATCGCCGGACAAGCACCGGGAGCTGCAGGCAAATATTACACCTTGGGCGCAGGTGGAAAATGCAAAGTGGAGGGCGACGTACCAAAGAGTTTACATGGACTGCCGGGAAGGTGATGGAATGTCGGAGCAAGAAGCGCTGCAGGACTGGATGAATCTGATCGGCAGAAACTACATCGAGGAGCTGATGCCGGAATGATACCTTGTCCAAAATGCGGAAATTATGATTATCGGGAGGCGAGGCAGTGTCCGCAGTTTGATAGTGAACCGGTCTGCATCAGGTGCTGCCACGAGTGCTGCTATTATGATTTTGAAAATTACCATTGCAGATACTACCTCAGCCACCCAAGAGTCGATTATGACCGAGAGCTCGTGCTGGTGAATCAACAGATATCCGCCGTCGAGCAGAAAGTCCGAAGACTGTACGAAATAAACTGGCCGAAAAAGGCAGAAAAATTAGAGCGTGACATTGCAAAGCTGATGCGAAAAAAGCGGGAGCTGGAAAGGAAGAAAGATGAAAAAACTTAAAAAACTGGCAATGAAAAACACGGCAGCAGCCTATATCTATTTTACCGGGATGATGGCAGCCGCTGCATCACCGTTGATTGCCCTATATTTACTGTTATATCTGATTGCAGAATAGGAGGAACTATGAAATTACTGAAAAGATTTAAGAAAAGAATTACTTGCTGCAGAAAATGTCCGCTGAATGTGAGCTTCAGAAGCAGAAAGTACTGGCCATGCGGAAATGAAATCTGCTACAGGGACTAAAAAAGACTTACCGAAAAGGTAAGCCCAAAGCGTTTGAGTAGGTGCTGCAGCACCTACTCTTAGCCTATCAGAGATTGGAGAAATATGCAATGGAAAAACGAGATTTAGATGAGATGGAAAGAATTTCTCGGAAATGATCGAAAGACTGGGAGGAAGAAATGAGCAAGAAAACAGATGAAGCAATCGCAAAAATCACGGCGGAATGTGAAGGCAAGGGACACTTGATTCCGTTCGAGAAACATTTGACGGAACTCTGTACAAATGATTGCATTGCAGAAAAAATTTTGCAGGAAGACAAAACATTGCAAGGAAGTTTTGAGGCTATGAAAAAAAATGCATTAAAGAGAGCGCAAGGAAACTTCACGTATATTCCGGATCAGGATGGGTTCACCATTATTGAAGAATATTACGGCATTACTGATGCGGATAAGTCCGGATCCGGAAGACGGACAAGTAATCTCATCGATATCACGGAACTCTTATAGGAGGTAAAGTCATGGAAGCGCCCTTTAGAATTAAAAGACCAGCAGACCTTACGCAGTTTGTCCTGCGATCTGCCGCGCAAAAGGCATATCTGATTTTTAGCCAGAAGAGCGGAACTGCATACTGCACCCGCTGCGGAAAAATGGAAAAGATAGACTACAGTCTGCTGCACAATAAAGAAACCTTTTGTCCCTTCTGCGGTATGAAGGTGACTGCGAAAGATCGAAGATATGGGAGAAAAGGCATTACACAGTACGGAAGAGTGTTGTGGTTTGCAAAAAACCACAGTGTTACATTCTGTCAGCTGGATGAATACAATATCGACTATACCGGGGAGAAGGCAGAGGTGAGCTTCTGGCCGTCGGCACAGTACAGGTTCAGCAAAAAGAGCCAGGAATACTATAAACATATTCCGGAAGGATTCTGGAATATGGATAGATGGGAGAAAAGAAAGAATGTAATTTTGCCAAGTGCGTGTGCAGGTATGTGGAATAGCTACAAAGTAGCAACCTATCAGCATACGGTAACACATCATTCTTTCATAAACTGCAGAGGAACGGATCTTAGATATGCAAATATGGATATGCTTAGACTGGGATTTAAGGAACCGGACAATCCTTATGCACTAATCGGATACATATACAATTTTCTAAAATACCCGAGCATAGAAATTTTGGAAAAATCCGGGTTTGAGCACATTGTAGGGGAGAGAGCAAATGGAGAAACTTGCAGGTATATCAACTGGAGAAGCGGTGAGCTTCGGAAAATCCTTAAAATGAATAGAAAAGAAGTCAGAGAGTTTCGGGAAACAGGTGGACGATTGTATGGTCTGGAAAAGTACAAATACTGGAAAGGATTTGGATTGGAGATTGGGTTTAATGACTTAGATATGCTTGGTTACGGAAGCGAGGAAGCACTGATGCTTATTAAATCTTATATATCCACAAACAAGGCAATTCGATATCTACGGATACAGGGAGGAAATGTAACTGTGAGAGACTATGCCGATTACTTGAGCGACTGTAAGCGAATTGGATTAGATATGAATGATAAGCGGGTGTTAAAACCAAAGAGTTTTCAGAAGGCACACGCAGAAACTGCTATGCAAGTTAAAATTGAAATCGATGCTATTAAAGAACGAGAATTCGAAGAAGCCATAAAAGAACTATATGGATTTAAGGAATACAAAAATGATGGTATCTTGATTCGGCCGGCGAAAAGCATAAAAGAGTTGTATTTGGAAAGTGAGATCCTGCACCATTGCGTTAGGACCTATGCGGATAAGGTGTGCAGAAAAGATTGCGTGATTCTATTCATTAGAAAAGTAGAAGAACCAGATGTGCCGTATTTCACACTGGAATTAAGTTCAAAAGGTGAAATTATTCAGTGCCGAGGCATGAGAAATTGCAGTTACCCGAAAGAAGTAGAAGAATTTCTTGAAAACTGGAAAAGCGATGTACTGAAAAAGAAGAAAGGAGCAGCTGCACCGGCAGCGTAAAGAAAATGAGAGTAATATTGAAAAAAGCCCGGCAGGATGCAGGGCTGACACAGCAAGCGATGGCAAATAAAGTTGGAATTAGCTTAGTTTATTATCAAAAAATTGAAAAAGGTGACAGAACAGGAGATTTTTACATATGGGACACCTTAGAAGATATTACAGGGATACATCAACGGAAACTCCGAGAGATTGAAGATATTCATCACGACCAAGAAGCCAATCGATAGAGACTTCGAGTATATCTGCTATTTGAACCAAGGTTGTGAAAGATGGGGATCTTTCTCCTTGTTCATATTTTTGATAGGCGTTGAGAGAAGAATGAAGCATATCAGCCATACGCTGTTGCGTAATCTTTCGAGCCATACGAGCTGCGCGTAATCTTTTTCCAAACATAAAACTATACCTCCAGCTTGACATTACATACAAATTGTACTATAATCTGAAAATAAATAATACATACAAAATGTATGTAAATGAGGAGGTACAATTATGAACAAAAGATTAGAAAAACAGCTGAACGAATACTTTTATAGCGAAGAGTATTACAAACACATAGAAGATGGAGAAAAATTAAAAGCTGCATATACAGAGTACTACAGGTATCTCGAACCGCTAATGCAATATGATAAGGAGCTGTTCTACAAAATAGAAGATGCAATTTCAAGAGCGGAACTGGAATATGAAAGACGAGGCTTTTTACAGGGCTATCAGTATGCGTTGATAATGATGGGAATTATGTCGTAAGAAAGGAGAAAACATGGAAGAGATTATTGATGTTGAATATAAAGCTTTGGGAGAACTCGAATCAAAAGAAACGGAAGAATTGTGTCGGGAGGTCAATTTATATTGGAATCAGATGGAAGCACTCGGACGGTTAGGAATGGAGTTTGCAGCAAGAGCTGGAGAACGCCTTCTCATCATAAAAGGACGATTGCGGCATGGAGAATGGGAAGAATGGTGCAAGAATAACCTGTCATTTTCCAAGTCTAAAGCAGAAAAGATGATGAAACTGGCTAATAAAATAGG
Source organism: uncultured Eubacterium sp. (assembly GCA_937894585.1). Lineage (GTDB taxonomy): Bacteria > Bacillota > Clostridia > Peptostreptococcales > Anaerovoracaceae > Senimuribacter. The sequence goes on along the minus strand of CALBGO010000027.1, from coordinate 24,205 downwards.
CGATGAAAATAGCATTTTTTCCAAATCCGTAATCTTTACGGATATTGGAATTTCAAAGGTTTGGGCACTATTGTCCGCACCGGAAGAAGTCGCAGAAGAAGTGCTGGAAAACCCAAAAGTACCGGATATGACCGTGAGGGAGTTAAAAGACGAAATCCGTCATTTGCAGGAAAAGAATAGCAACCTGGAAGAAAGTATCCAAAAGAGTGCAAAGGAAACGACCGCAGTTGAAATCGAATTAAGAGGACGCATCAAAGAACTGGAAACCGAATTGGAAAATCAAAAAGAGACTGATCCTGCTTTGCTGTCAGAAAAAGAAGCGGAACTTCAGAAGGCCAGGGAAAAGTTGAAAAAGGAAAAAGAGAAATCTCAAAAGTTGAAAGACTCTATCGAGGCTGAAAAGGAGAAAACAGCCAGGGAGGCTGCGGAACATGCGGAAGCTAAAGCACAGGAAAAGTTCGATAAAGAAACAGAGCTTCTCCGAACCAGCAATCAGGAGGCTGCGAAAGAGATTGACCGCCTGCAGAGAGCTCTTGCAAACAGTAATAATGATGCGCTGATAGAATTCAAGCTGAAATCCAATCAGCTGCAGCAGGACTTCAACGCTTGCCTTCAGTCAATCGCCGCGGTTGAGGAAGCGGATCCTGAACCCGCAGGAAAGATGCGAAGGGCGCTGAAGGTGGTAATGGAGAAACTGATGGAGGCGATATTATAGATGCTTAGACCAATTCCGCCTTACAGAAACTGTATAAACAGGCACGCTGGCTGTTATTCCATTTGTATACGATATGAGAACTACACAAAGGAGCAGGAAAAGTATAACGCAGCTATCCGAAAAGAAGATAACGGCATCATCTATCCGGATAGCCAGATGAAAATTATGAGAGGACTGAAAAAATGAGTGGAATCAAATTTGAAATCGTAGAACATATCACCACAATCTCTGAAAGAGGAAAGTGGACCTTAGAACTGAACCGAGTAAGTTGGAACGGAAATCCTCCGAAGCTGGATCTTCGGAGCTGGTCTGAAGATCACGAAAAATGCAGCAAGGGAATTAATCTGACCCATGATGAAGCTCTTGCGCTGCGGGAGGTTCTAGACAGAATCGTATAATTCCTACATCATATATAAGAAGAAAAAGCCCGGGACAAGCCCTAAAAGCAGTCTCGGGCATACCTATCGGAAAGAAAAACCGAACGAAGGGAGTGAAAGTCTCCCTTGACCCCTTGTTAAGGTTATTAACATTGCGACAGGAGAGCAGGAGATGAAGATTTTAAGACATATATTCTTGGCAGGCAAAACCATCGTAATCAGGGAACAGCCCACAAGAGAAATTGAAAAAGGTCGGAAGAGAGCGCCGAAGAAAAATCTTACATCAGAGGAAGTATGGAAGAATAATCTAAAGAACGCAATCTTTAAGCTGACTTTGATTCTGAACAGCAACTTCATACCGGGAGATCATCATCTGCAGCTGACCTATGCAAAAGAGCCGACAGCAGAACAAGGGAAAAAAGACCGTCAGAAATTCGTTCGAAAGTTACGAGAAGAGTGCCGCAAAGAGGACATAGAAGTAAAGTGGGTAGCGGTAAGTGAGCATAAAGGAAAAAGACTACATCACCACATTATCTGCACCGGTGTTCCGATGCGGATCATAGAAAAGTGCTGGCCACATGGAATCGTTTTTCATAATCCATTATGGGACAACCCAAATTATAAAGGACTGGCCGAGTACCTGCTGAAAGAAGCTGCCAAAGATTTCGAAGAGGCGGGAGAAATCGGAAAGAGAAGATACAACTGCAGCCGCAATATCAAGGTGCTGGAACCGAAGAAGCAGGAACTCAGCAGAGTGGATCTGGAAAAAGACCCGGTAGCTTTCAAAGACTATTACATAGACGGCGAAGTAGAAAGATATGAACATGCAATCACCAGGCTGACCTGCAGAGAGTACATACTGGTGCCACTAACTGATGAGCCGCGCATAAAGTACTGGCCAAAAGGGGTGACAGGAAAGCTTGAGAAGATAAATTACACAAGGCTACTCAGAGGAGCGTACACCGAACATCAGGAGGAACTTGATGTCTTTTGTGCGTGGGAAGAATAGGGGAAACTATGACCAAACAGGAACTGAACCGTTACTTCTGGCTAAATCATGAAATCCGCCGGCAAAAAAAAAGACTGGAACGGCTGGAAGATAAATTGAGCAGGCAGAATGATACTGTCGGGGATACCGTAAGAGATTACCGCAGCGGGAAAGGGATACCGGTGCGCATTGAGGGAATACCGACAGATGCCTTTACTCTGCCCGTGATGATAAGACTGCTTGAAGAGGAAATCCGGAAAAACATTAAAGAATCAGAACGGGCCGTAGTTGCCATAGAAAAATATGTGCAGAACATAAATGACCCGAAAGTACGAGAGTTGATGCGAAGTCGTTTCATTGACTGCCTTTCGTGGGAAGAAGTCGGAGCACAGAACTTTATTAACGCAGACTATGCAAGGCAGTTAATCAATAAACATATAAAACAAATATAAAAATATGTGCCGTTGTGTTGACAAATATAAAAATATGTGTTAATATAATAATGTCAGGAGGATAAGTTATGAAAAGTTATTCATCAAGAGAAGTCATAAAGATGATCTTAGAGGATGGATGGTATGAAGTGAATGTCGTAGGCAGTCACCATCAATACAAGCATCCAACCAAAAAGGGAAGAGTCACAGTAAAACATCCTGTTAAAGACATCCCGAGAAAAACTCTTGACAGCATCGAAAGACAGTCAGGGCTACGATTCAGATAGCCCTGACGCTTTCAAAGTAAAACGAGATATACATGGAGGTGTATCATATGAAAAAGAAAGACAGATATTTTTATCCTGCAGTATTCACCTATGAACCGGGAGAGGAGATCGCAGTAGTATTTCCGGATTTAGATTGTGCGACCAGTGGCATTGATGATGATGACGCCTTGGTTTCGGCAAGAGAGTTGCTGGGATGTGTTTTGTTTGGACTTGAAGAGGATGGGGAAGAGATACCGGAGCCGTCGGCTTTAGCCAAGGTGGAGACGGAAGAAAACGAGCGGACAGTTCTGATTGATGTGTTTATGCCGTCTGTCAGACAGGCGCAGAACAATAAGTCGGTCAATCGCACAGTTACCTTGCCGGCATGGCTTAATGCTGTTGCGCAGGAACATGACATCAACTTCTCTCAGACACTGCAGGATGCAATCAAAGCACAGCTGCATCTGTAGGAATCATTTTGAAAAATAAAAGTTCTCCGTTTTTCTCCGCTTTTTTTATGGTATAGTGTAGATAGGACTTCAGGAAAAGAATTCCAAAAGGGCAATACATTTGAGACGCTGTTACAGGTGTCTCTTTTGTTATGCAAAAAATAAAGTGAAGAGGGAAGTATGGCAAAAGGATTCGCAAAGAGCTTTTACAACAGCATAGCTTGGCAGAAGGCAAGAAATACTTACATCAAAGAGAGGGTGGGCATTGATGGTGGAATGTGCGAACGGTGTAAAAAAGACTTAGGATACATTGTGCATCACAAAATAAAGTTGACAGAAGAAAATATTGACAAGCCGGAGGTTTCGTTGAATCATAGCAACTTTGAATACCTGTGCAAGGCTTGTCATGATGAAGTTCACTGCATAGATATACATGGAGAACGAAAGAAAAAACAAAGATGTTACTTTGATGAGCAAGGTAACCCGAGAGAAAAATAAAAATAGCCCCCCCTCCCGAAAGGCCCCTGAGCGAAAATCGGAAGACCGAATCCCCCACCACAATATAGACGAGTGAGATGCACGCAGGAAAGGGGTTATAAAATAGACATGGAAAAAAATATAGATAAAACAAAAGAAGAACTGATTTCCAAAGAGATGCGAAAACTTAAGAAAATATTCAGGTTTTTGGATAAAGATAGACGGATTATCGCAGAGAAATTATGCAAAAAAGCAGCATTTATGGATGTGACATTAGATGAAATGCAAGAACAGATTACGGAAGAGGGATATGTGATCGAAGGCATCAATGGAAATGGGTTTAAAGTGAAAATGGATCATCCGGCGGTCAAGAGCTACAACACCATGATTAAGAATTACAATATGGTAGTGAAACAGCTTGTCGAATTACTGCCGGAAGATGCTGAAGAGGCTGATGAGCTGCTGATGCACATCAGAGGGGTGAAATAATGACCTACCTGGAGGAATACTTTACAGCTTTGACAGACGGCAAGATACCTGCCTGCGAAAAGATGAAACTGGTATCGGAAAAAATACTGGAAGACCTATATAATCCCGGACAATACCATTTCGATGAGGAAATCGCAAGCAGGCATATTGATTTTATTGAGAAATTTTGTAAAGTGCCGTCTGGAAATGTCGGGGCGCCGCTGAAACTGGAATTGTTTCAAAAAGCGAGGCTGCAGGCTATCTTCGGGTTCGTAGATGATAATAACCTGAGGAAATATAACGAAGTTCTAATCGTTGAGGGAAGAAAGAACGGAAAGACTACAGAATGTGCAGCAGTAGAAATTGATATGCTCATTGATGATGAAGAGGGTGCTCCGCAAATTTACAATGTAGCCACGCAAAGAGAACAGGCAACTCTCGGGTTTAATGCCTGTCACAAAATGGTGAAGCAATCGGAGCTGTTGAGCCGACATATTAAAAAAAGAGCAGTAGATCTTTATTGCAAAATGAACTACGGGTACATTAAGGCATTGGCGAGCAACACCACATCATTAGATGGATTAGATATCCATATGGCGACCATCGATGAGTTGTCTGCCATTAAAAACAGAGATTTATATGACTTAATCAAACAGGCAATGGGCGCGAGGCGGCAGCCGTTGCTTTTTTGTATTACGACAAATGGATTTATAAGAAACGGAATCTTTGATTCCCAATATCAATATGCCTCGGATATTTTATACGGAAAAGCGAAAAATGAAAGGTTCCTGCCGTTTATATATGAACTTGACAGTGTTGATGAATGGGATAAAGAAGAGTGTTGGGAAAAGGCAAATCCGGGGTTAAATACCATTAAGTCAAAAGAATACCTAAGCCAGATGGTCTTAAAAGCGAAAGATGATATTTCCTTCAAGCCGACAGTGCTTGTAAAAGACTTTAATATGCCGCAAAATCGGGCTTCCAGCTGGCTAAAGTGGGAGGAAATTGAGAACCACACGAGAATACCGGACGATGCAAATTTCCGATACTGTATCGGGGGAATGGACGCAGCGGATTCAATCGACTTAAATGCAGCCAAGGCGCTTTGCATGAGACCGGGAGATGAACATATTTATCTGAAGCAGATGTATTGGATGCCGCAGGAGGCGATTGACAGGTTTGAAAATAGCGGAAAAAGACAGGGGCGCGACAATGTGCCGTATGCGCTTTGGAAAGACCAGGGATATTTAAGGACTGTGCCGGGAAACAAGGTGAACAAACAGGTGTTTTTGGACTGGTTTTGTGAGCTGAGAGATGAAGAGGATTTATACACTTTGTACATCGGATACGATCCATGGCATATCGATGACAGCCTGCTGGCAAGATTTAAACAGGAGTTCGGAGAACGCAGTATGATTCCCGTTCGACAGGGAACGAAAACCCTGAGTGATCCAATGAAAGAGATGCGGGCAGATATGAAGAGCGATTTGATCGTACATAATGAAAATCCGATTGATAAATGGTGTCTTGCCAATATGGAAGTTGTGACAGATATCAATGGGAACATCCAGCCAGTAAAAGGATTGGACGCAAGAAACCGCATCGATGGAGGTATGGCTCTGATTGATGGATATATTGTACTAAAAAATAAATATGATGAGTATCTGAGTGTGATATAGGAGGGAGGTAATAACTTGGGACTAATACAAAGACTTAGAAATATTGGGAAGAGCGAACGATTTCGAATGGTAACTTCGACCGGAAACGGATTTTACGCCTGGGACGGGAAACTGTATAATTCCGATATTGTGAGAGCGTGTATCAAACCGCAGGTGAAAGCGATTGGAAAGGCTGTCGGAAAGCACATCAGAAGTACGGTGACGAAAGAGAAAGAAAGCAAAATAGAAGTGAATCCGCAGCCGTACATACGATTTCTTCTGGAAGAGCCGAATCCATACATGAGCGGACAGATGATGCAGGAAAAAGTGTGTGCACAGTTGGCATTGAATGGAAATGCTTTTATTTTGATCTTAAAAGACATAAATGGAATGCCATGCGAACTGTATCCGGTGCCGTGCGAAAATGTGGAAACAAAATACACTGAGAAAGGAGACTTATGGTTAAGATTTTGGTACAAAAACGGAAAGTACGGAGACTTTCCCTACACGGATATAATCCACCTTAGAGATGACTACAAGGACAATGATATATTTGGAGAAAGTCCAATGGCAGCATTAGAGGGGCTGATGAATTGCGTTGAAACTATCGACCAGGGAATTATTAAAGCAATCAAGAACTCCGGCGTGGTTAGATGGCTTTTGAAATTCACAACAGCACTACGACCGGAAGATCTGAAGAAGAATGTGCAGGAGTTCGCAAATAACTACCTGAGCATAGAGTCAGACACCTTTGGAGCAGCCGGAACTGATGCAAAAGCGGACGCGCAGAGAATTGAACCGAAAGATTATGTGCCGAATGCAGCGCAGACCGATAGGATTGCAGATCGAATTTATGCTTTTTTTGGTGTAAGTGAAAAAATTGTGCACTCGAACTTTACTGAAGAGGAATGGAACGCCTATTATGAAGCAAGGTGCGAACCGATCATCACGCAGATGTCGAAAGAATTCACAAGAAAGATTTTCACCAGAAAAGAAAGAAGCTTCGGAAATGAAATCGTATTCGAATCATCCAACCTGCTGTTTGCCAATACACAGACAAAACTGCAGTTCGTGTCGATGGTAGACAGGGGTGCGATGACGCCGAATGAATGGAGAATGCTGTTTAATATGGCACCGCTGGAAGGCGGAGACAGTCCGATCATGAGATTAGATACAGCAAGGATTGGAGGTGAGAAAACTGAAGAACATTAAAGTAAACGGAGCAATCGTTCCCAATGACGATAAATGGATTTACAACCTGTTTGACATTGAAGCAGTATGTCCGAAGGATATTGAAAAAGAACTTGATGATGCGAAAAATGCAAAAAATGAAGAGGTTACAATCCAAATCAATTCCGGTGGTGGCGATATTGGGGCAGGAAACGAGATATCGTATCTAATCGGTCAATATCCGGGAGCCGTTACGGCGGACATTACAGGATACTGCTGCAGTGCAGCAACCTTGATTTCGTGTGCCGCAGATAGTGCCAGAATGATTCCAAGTGCATTATTTATGATTCATAATGTGTCAGGTGCTGCTTGCGGTGATTATAATGTGATGGACCATAAATCCGGGGTGCTGAAGACTGCTAACGAAGCAATTGCTGCGGCATATTGCAAAAAAACAGGAAAAACTGCAGAAGAATTACTGGATTTGATGAATTCGGAAACATGGATGAATGCCGAAAAGGCGAAAAACTATGGCTTTATCGATGAGATTATTGAATCGAAAAGTGAAAAACCACGTTTGTTAAACAGTGCTCCGGGGCAGCTGCTCAGTAACAGTACGCTGGATAAGATCAGAAACGAATTTAAACAGAAGAAAAAGGCAGATGAAAAAGTAGCATTTGCAAAGTTGAAGTTATTGAAAATGAAGGGAGAAGTATTATGATTTTCAAAAATAGAGAAGAATACTTAAGCTTGAGAAATGAAATGATGGGAGAGGCGCAGAACCTTCTGAACGAGGGGAAAGTGGACGAAAGTTCGAGCAAAATGGAAGAAATAGAGGAGTTAGATGCTGCTTTTGAAAAATTTGCGAAAGCGCAGGCAAATCTGAACGCAATGAATAGTTCGCCTTCCTCTGCACTTTTAAACAATACAATGGGTGCGAGAGCACCGGAAACTATGGGAGCAGGTCGGGGAGACGAAGATTTGTATGACAGCATGGAATATAGAAAAGCATTCATGAACAATGTCTTAAAGGGAACGCAGATTCCGGAAAAGTTCACGAATGCAGATGCAAATACAAAAACAACCGATGTGGCAAGTGTGATTCCGACAACTGTTCTGAACAGAATTATTGAAAAGATGGAGAAGACGGGCGTGGTTTTAAAGAAGGTAACTAGAACGCACTACAAAGGCGGTCTGGCAGTTCCGACTTCTACAGCTAAACCGGTTGCTACCTGGGTGAACGAAGGAGAAGGATCTGAAAAACAGAAAAAAACTACAGGATCTATCACATTCTCTTACTTCAAATTAAGATGCGCCATTTCGATGTCCCTGGAAACATCCGTAGTAACGCTGCCTGTATTTGAAAGCACCTTTGTGAATAATGTTGCGGAAGCCATGGTGAAGGCATTAGAAGTTGCAATCTTTAACGGTTCAGGCTCCAAGCAGCCGAAAGGATTTCTGACTGAAGCAGTGCAGGAAGGTCAGAATATTGAAATCGCAAAGGCAGGGAAGGTTGATTACAAAGCGTTGTGTGCAATGGAGGCTGCTCTTCCGGAAGAATATGAACTGGGCGCGGAGTGGTTCATGAGAAAATCCACTTTTTTCAATCAGATTGCAGCGATGGTAGACGGAAACGGCCAGCCGGTAGCAAGAGTTAATGTTGGGTTAAACGGAAAACCGGAATATTCGATTCTCGGAAGACCTGTGAATTTTGTAAATTATGTAGATGCATACCCTGATACGCCGGAAAAAGATACGATTGTGGCCTGTATCTACAACCTGAAGGATTACATCCTGAACACCAACCTGAACATGACTGTGAAGCGTTACGAGGATAATGACACAGATGATCAGATTACAAAGGCAATTATGTTAGTTGACGGAAAGGCAGTCGATACAAGAAGCCTGGTGACTATGACCAAAAAGTCTGCGTAAATGACAGGACACTATCATGGAACAAAAGATGTTAGAAGAACTTTGCGAGTATGCAAAAATTGACGGCGAGGATAAACTTGCCGTCAACCTATATTTAGCAGCAGTAGAACTGGCAGAAGCGGAAACGGGAAAAGTATTCAAGATAGAAAACAATATACCGAAATATCCGCTGTACTGGTTAGCTATAAAAATGATGGTGGCACATTGGTACGACAATAGAGGAAATGGCAGCGAGAAAGGATTTTCCGAACTCCCAATGTCAGCGCAAACCATATTGAATCATATTGCATTAAGCAGTTTCTTTGAAGAGGTGAAGAAATGAACATCGGAGAACTGGACAGCCGTATTGAAATCTACCGTCTGAATACGCAGCTGAACAGCTATGGTGAAGAGGAACCGGCGCCAGCTCTGCTGAAAATAGTTTGGGCGAAAGTGGAACCGCGAACTGGATCCTTATTATCCGGACGGCCGGCAGAAACGATGCTGTCAAAAACCACTCACGCGATTACAGTCAGAGCAGAAGCGCTGAAGGGTATTACACCGGACTGCTATATTCTTTGGACGGATCTGATCGGTCAGAAACACCGGTTTGACATCGACTATATTCTTCCGCCGACCAGAAGGCAGGCATTTTCAAAGATTTATGCGCAGGAGGTGATCTGATGACGCTTAAAACTATGGCTGAGGTCGGAGAGGAACTCGGTGAGATTGTAGAACTGCTGCCAAAAGAAACCGAAAAATTTATGAAGGCGGAGGCAAAAGACCTGAGGAAGTTTATGGTAGCTTATGCGAAGACCAAAGTCAAAAAGCTGACAGGAAATTACTTCAGGGGATTCAAAGCAGGGAAAAAAGTCTATAAATGGTCCGATGCGGATTACAATGTTCGTGTCTATAATACCATGCCGCATGCACATCTCATCGAAGACGGACATAGAATCGTAGTCGCAGGAAAAACGCTCGGCTTCGTACCGGGACGGCACGTAATGGAGGAAGCAAACAAGCGGTATGAAGCAGAGTTCCTGGACCATGTAGAAAATAACTTGGCGGATTTTATCGCGAAGGAGCTGGATAAATGATTACGACAAAAGACATTGTGGCGGCGGTAAATCGGAAAATCAAGGAAGCCGTTCCGGGCGCAGTGATAAAGTCTACGGATTTTCGCAAAAATGTAGTGCCGGGAGCGTTTTATCAGGAGTACCCGAAACCAACATTCGACGGAACGGAATATTTCAGGCACGAGTCCGGAACAATCCGCGTCTACTATTTTCCGACCGACGAACACAACTGCAGATATGAATTGGCGGACATGCAGGAGAAACTCAGTATGTCCTTTTTTGGCATCTTAGCCGTAAATGAAACCTTCGCTATTCCGCTGAATGAAGTGAACTTTGATGTTATAGACAATGTACTGGCGATGTCGTTCGATTATGACACATGGCAGGAGATTGCGGAAACGGGCGAAGATATGTTAAATCTCGAAGTGAGATAGGAGGTATAAATGGGTTTACCAAATATCGTGGTTACTTTTAAAGAAAAAGCAGCCACAGCAATTACAAGAAGTGAAAGAGGCATCGTCTGCTTGGTGATGAACGATGCTACAAAGACGGATCCTTTTTATGAATACAGATCTATTCTTGATGTTTCTGAAGAGGATTGGAGCGAAGACAATCTGAAAGCGCTGAAGGATGCATTTTTGGATGGTCCGAGCAAAGTGTATGCGGTAAGGTTGGAGACGGAAAAGAAATTCTCTGACGCGGAAGCTGCGTTAGATAAAATAAAAATCAATTGGCTGGCATATATCGGCGCCGATCAGACCGGTGTGGCCGATTATGTAAAAAAGCGCAATATGAAACCGGTGTCTGCAGCGATTAAGGCAGTGGTACACTCTCAGACGGCAGATGATATCCATGTGGTAGACTTTGCGAACACGAAGGTAAAGAGAAAGGGCGAAGAAGAAATCGAGGGATATAAATACTTGGGAAGAATCGCAGGTATGCTCGCTGCGCTGCCGATGACCAGGTCCTGCACTTATTATAAATTCGACGACCTGGAATCTGTAACGGATGCAGCAGACATTGACGCAGCAGTCGATAAAGGTGAGTTCGTACTGTTTAACGATTATGGCACAGTCAAAGCAGCCCGCGGCGTCAACTCTGCCACTACGATCGAAAATCCGGATCTGAAAAAAATTACGATTATCGAAGGAATGGACTTGATGAAGGAAGATATCATCGAGACTTTCAAAGCGCAGTATGTCGGACAGTACAAAAACAACCTGGACAATCAGTCCGTGTTCCTTGCATCCGTAAATACCTATTACAGACAGCTGGCACACGAACAGATTCTGGACTCCGGATTTTCTAATCTGGCGCAGATTGATACAGAAAAGCAGCGGCAGGCCTGGGTGAATTCCGGGAAAACGGAGGCAATGGACTGGGACGACGAAACCGTCAAGAAAAACACATTCAGATCCAACGTTTATCTAAAAGGCAATGTCAAGTTCCTTGATGCTATTGAAGACTTAGAATTTGACATTTTCCTGAATTAAGGAGGTAAGTCATGGGTTTATTTGGAAAAAATAAAATCGCAGCCAATGATGCTATAAATGGCACATTTGGGCGCGTATTTATAAACGGACACAAATTCGCCAATATCAAAAGCTTTGAAGCAAAACTCACATTGGAATACGAAGAAATCGATATTGCAGAAGATGCAGGAAAGCATCAGAAGTTTATGGGATATGCAGGAGAAGGCACGATGGTCTTCCACAAAGTGGATTCTTCCATCCTCGCCATGATGAAGGACGAATTAAAAGCGGGAAGAGTGCCGGAGATTATGATTGTGGGTGCGCTGGAAGATCCGTCAAAAATCGGCGCTGAAAGAATCCAGTTCAACGAGGTGACATTGGACGAACTTACATTGCTTAAATTTGAAATGAAAACAGTAGGTGAAGAGGAAGTACCGTTCAAGTTCGCCGACTTTGAGCCGCTGGATCTGATTGCATAAGGAGAGGAAAATGGGAAAAGAAAAATTAATAAAAGCGACTAAGGAGGCGCTGCTGGCAAGAGCAGAGCAGTCCAAAGACGATAAAATGAAATACAGGAGTTATGAAAGTGAAGAGCTGGGAATGACACTTTCTCTTAAAAGACTGCCGATTTCCCGTCTTTGCGAAATCATGGATATGAGCGAAGATGATACGATGAAAGCGGCGATGGAGATGAATTGTAATATCATCTATGAAAGCGTGCCACTTTTTCAGGACAAGGAGCTGCAGGCGGCTTACGGCTGCATAGAACCGACAGAAATCGTAACAAAGGTAATGAATGAGAACATGAGCGAAATTGAAAAGATGTGCACATTCATCATGGGCGGATATGGCATGACGGATCAGGTGGAAAAAGTAAAAAACTGATGGCGCAGGATGCAGAAGCAGCAATGATTGGCTTCTACCTCCTGCGGGGACACAGTTTAGAAGAACTACTAAGCCTGAGCCATGCGGACAAGCTGTTTTATATCGCGGCGATGGACAAACACCATGAGGAGCTGGAAGAAGCGTTCAAACGGGCTGAAAGGTAGGTGAGAGCATGGCAAAACAGGCATGTGTAGTTTTAAAATTAAAAGACAGATTTTCCAAGTCCTTAAAAAAAGCGGAAGAGAATACGAAAAAATTCACAAAGAAGCAGGAACTTGCCGCTAAAAAGGTCAATAAATTTGGGAGAACTGTTAATAACACATTTAAGAAAGCAGTAAAAGGCACAGCGGCTGCTGTCGCCGGATTATCCGCCATAGGAGCAAAAACCGGTTTTACAGAAGCCGTAAATTTGGAAGGCTATAAATCTCAGCTTGAGACGGCAACCAAAAGTACGAAAAAGGCTGCCAAGATTATGAAGTATTCCATCAATCTTGCCAATAAGACGCCGTTTGAGGGCGGTGAAATTGTAGAAGGCGCTGCTAAGTTCGAATCTATGGGTATGTCTGCGAAGAAGTGGCTTACCTATGCCGGCGATATGGCAGGTGCCACAAACAAAAGCTTCGACCAGTCGGTAGAAGCTCTGATCGATGCGCAGGCGGGCGAGCTGGAAAGATTGAAAGAATTCGGCATAACCAAAAGACAGATTGTTGATAAAGCGGAGAAAATGTTCGCAGGCCAGCAGGTTGTAAATAACCAGGGACAGATTGTAAATCAAAAGAAATTTAATAAAGCTCTGCTCGCACTGATGAATGATAAGTTTGCCGGTGGTATGAAAAAGCAGGCACAGACGCTGAAAGGCGCCTGGTCTACCGTCACCGGTGTCACAAAGTCAGCCCTTGCCAATGTGATGGGAATGACCAGCGACGGAACCATAAGAGCGGGCTCTGCACTGGATATCTTTAAGCAGAAAATAGGCGGTGTTGCAAAAAAGCTGACACAATGGCAGAACGATGGAACACTGGATAATCTTGCGACAAAAATCGGAGACACCTTGGGGAAAGCCCTGGATAAAGCAAGTGATGCGGTAAAGTGGCTGAAAGACAATATGTATTGGCTGAAACCGGTACTGGCCGCTGTCGTTGCAGGCTTTATTGCGTTTAACATTGTAAGTACAGTGACAAGTCTGATTACCGGTCTTGCAAAAGCAATTAGAGTGGTGCAGCTTGCATTCACTGTCCTGAAAGGAACGATGTTTAGCTGGCAGCTGCTCATAGGCGCTATTATCGCTGTAATCATCTGGCTCGTCTTAAACTTCAAAGATGTCGTGAAGTGGGTAAAAAAGCTGAAAGAAAAGTTTATGGAAGCAGGCGGTCCGATCGGAGCTTTCCGAGACGGGATATTTGCTGTCGTAGATGCGTTTAAGGGCGTTGTTACTTGGGTAGGCAATGCGATTACGAAAGTCAAAGAGTTTCTGGGAATGGATACCAAAAAGACAATCGAGGTCACGACCATTCAAAGTGGTGCTTCCAATTCGGAAAAACTGGCAGCGTGGGGCGCAAGACACGCAACTGGTACACCATACTTCGCCGGAGGTATGACGCGGTTCTCTGAGTCAGGACGATCCGAGGCGGCAATTTTCCCTTCCGGAACGCAGATCATCCCGCACGACCAGGTACCAAAGATGGGCGGTGGAAAAAGCATCGTTATAAACTATATCATTCAGGGAAATATGATCGGAAACAGAGAGTATATGGAACAGAGCGGTAAATACATCGCTAAAAAAGTAATGGAGGCACTTGGCAACTCATGAAGATGACAGTGAGCATTGATAACAACAAAACAATCGTAGTGATGCCGTTCATTACCACGGATTCGCTATCTATTGATTATGGACAGTCGTCAAACGAGAATAAGGATTCTGTGAAGTACGGACAAATCAAAGTGATGGGTGCGGAACCTCTAGCAAGTATAAATATTTCCTCCTTTTTTCCGAAGGGGAAACAGGCGTTCGTAGAACCGGACGCCTGGGAAGATCCGTTAAAGTATGTCAGGTTCTTTCGGACGAACAGAAAGAAAGGCAAAGCGATGCGGGTGGTAATCACAGGTGACAATGAAGAAGAAATCTTCAACAGACTGATGGCCTGCGAGACCTTCGAAATTTCAAAAGTAAGCAAGACGGGAGATATCTATTGCTCTCTGAGCTTTGAGCAGTACAGGCTGGTGAGATAATGGTAGATTACAAAGTAAAGTGGATTCACAACGGCAAGGCTGAATACATCACGAAAAAAATCGGGGGTCTGACATGGAGAGATTCCCTTGATTCTTTAGGCATGGAGCTTTCTTTTTCCATGCCTTTTTCGCGTTTTGACAATCAGTTCGAACAGAGAATCAAAAATGGAGATGTGATTGTAGTATACCGGAAAAATAAAGAACTCCTGCGCTGCGTGATAACCGGAGTGCCAATTAATGGAGATGAGTATAGCGGATATGATTTTGCCTGGTATCTGAACAAGTCGGAGACAATCTATCAGGCTAAAAAAGTATCCGCAGAAAAAGCAATCAGGCAGCTCTGTAAACGATTTGATGTGCCGATCGGGGAACTTCCGAATATGCCGACAACAATCAGCAAGCTGTATAAAGATATGGTTGTGTCAGATATTCTGAAGGACATTTTGAAGAAAGTCAAAAACGAAACCGGTCAAGGATACCGTATGGAAATGCGAAAAGGAAAGCTGAATTTTGTTAAGAGCGGATATATTAAGGTGAAGCCGGTGTATACCGACAGGACCGGGAAAAAGATATCCTGCACAAAAGCTGCATCCATTTCGGGAGAACGGTCTATTGAGGAGCTGCGAAATCAGGTCATAGTTGCCGGAACTGATGAGAAAAAAGCACAGGTGAAAGCAACTGCAAAAAGTCCGGCATCGATTAAAAAATATGGACTGCTGCAGGCTGTAGAAACAAAAGATAAGTTATCGGCAGCCAAAGCAAGAAATGTAGCTAAAAATAAACTGAAAGAGCTGAATAAAGAGGCTGTAACATTTACTGCGGAAATGCCCGGAAACAATGAAGTAAGAGCCGGAAGAAAACTATACTTTAATTTTCCGGAAATCGGAATCAAGGGCTGGTATAAAGTGAAGAGCTGCACCCACACGGTCAACAATGATTTGCACTGGATGAGCTGTGAGATGGAGGTGTAAATGAGCTGGGAATATGATATTGCTGAAAAGATAAAGACATCCGGACAGACGGCAAGGGAAAAAGCCGTCGAAGAAGCATCCGGCTATATCGGAACAATAGAACAGCTGTCTCCTCTCAAGATTTCGATTATGGACGGAGAAGCCTATTACGAAGGACCGGAAGAAATCTACCAGAGCCGCACCTTTTACGAATATGGCTCTGATGTTAAAAAAGTTGGGGCGGAGGTAATTATAGTCCCAATAGACGGAATAGACCTGATTGCTGTAATAGATGTTGTGAAAGGAGGCTGAATATGTTTCCGGAAATTGATTATGATTTTGAAACAGAAGAACAAACCGACGCGGAGCTGCTTCCTAAGACTATCGGGCGAACCCCTTTATTCGATTTTGATACCGGCCGGTATGTGATCCGGGACGGGAAACTGATAGAATGCACACAGGAAGAAGCTGTACGCCAGTGGGTAGGATTCCTGGTAAAAACTGCTGCGGAAAGATTCGCAGTATATGAAGGAACAGAATTCGGCACATATATCGAAAACTATATCGGATACAAAGATGCTGCCTTTGTTGCATCGGAAATTAAAAGAGAAATTATGGAAAAAACGGAGCTGAATCGAGCGATCAGTGAGATTGCAGGCTTTTTGCACGAAAAGGACGGAAGCAGATTGAGGATTCATCTGACTGTAATTATGAGAGAAGGTGAAGAGGTGGAGGTGGAAACAGTTGTCTAACCGAGGAGAAAATATAAGAAAAAACATATCGGCAGAGTACGAGAAAACACCGGGATATCTGCTTTGGGACCTATCGGAAGGCGTCGGGCAGGAGATGGATGCACAGGATGAAGAAATTGCAGGAATCCGCGCGCTCTTTGATGTAGATAACCTGACCGGTGAATTTTTGGAAAAAACCGTAAAGCAGTACAAAGGTTTAACAAGAAGAGCAGCTACATATGCTGTAGGAGAAGTGGAAGTGACTGGAAATGGAACCGTAGCTAAAGGCGACCTGTTCGAAACGGAAAACGGCATACAGTTTTCTGCTGATACAGAGGTAGAAATTACCGAAACGGGGAGAGTGCCGATTACGGCTGTAATCCCGGGTAATGCAGGCGTTGTTGGGGCAAACAGTATTACGCAGATGCCGGTTACCATCGCAGGGATTGCGACCTGTACAAACCCTGAGCCTACCCATGACGGATACGATGCAGAGTCAGACGACAGTCTGCGCCAAAGATACTACGCAAAGCTGCAGCGACCGGATAACGGCGTAAATAAATATGCCTACAGGAATATGGCGCTGGAGGTACCCGGAGTTGGAGATGCAGATGTTTACCCTTTGGGACATGGGGAAAATACTGTAGATATCGTGATAATCGACAGCGATAAACTCCCGGCATCATCTTCCCTTGTAAAAACTGTTCAGGATTATATAGATCCGAATTCTTCCGGGCGCGGAGAAGGCACAGCGCAGATGGGAGCGCACTGTTACGTATCTGCAGCAACAGGTATGCAGATTAACTTGACAGCAGCAATCAGAACGACAGCTGAACATACGCCGCTCGAAGAGGCTATCAAAGCCTCTGTGAAAACATACCTTGCAAGCATTGCATTTGCCGGGACAGATGTATCCTATGCAAGAATTAACAATGCGATTCTGGAAACTGTAGGTATTCTGGACATAGAAAACCTACAGGTAAACGGAGGTATCGCAAATATTTCGGTTCCGGAGAGAAGTGTAGCGATTCTGGGAACGGTGGTGTTTACTTATGCGTGATGATAAAATCCTGAAGAGGCTAAATAAGCTGAATTCGGATGATTTGATGGTGCAGGATGTCATAAAAGCAATCGGAGCCGAGATGGACCGAACCGACTCTGCAGGGGATCGGATCCGCACTGATATGATATTTCAGACTTGCAGCGAAGAGATGGTAAGATTCTGGGAAGAGAAAATGCAGATTGTGCCAAAACCCGGGCAGGACCTTGACGGCCGCAGAGCTACCATTGAGGCACGCTGGAAAGCAACCGGAAAAGTAAATGTAGAGCTGCTGCAGGAAGTGGCTGACTCCTGGAAGTATGGAAAAGTTGATGTAAAATTCAACACTGGAAATAAAATTGAGATTACATTCAATGATACTTTAGGCATACCGAAAGACACCGAAGGATTAAAGGATGCGCTTGAAGAGGTGAAGCCGGCGCACATCCCGATTATATTTATCGCAATCTATCTTTATGTTAGGGATGTGAATGCGATGACGATAAGAGAACTCCAATCACATAAGATTGGAGATTTTGCATTTTAAGAAGGGAGGAAGGAGATGGCGTGGAAACCGTTTAATTTTTTTAAGTATAATCCGGAAACGGACGAAAATCAGACCTTTAATATCACAAAAGCACTGAATGAAAACTGGGATCATACAAAGGAGCTGACTGAAGAGGTTCGCACTCGGGTGGAAGATGCAGAAAAGAAAGCAACCGAATTACAGGTGAAGCCGGTAATAGCAGCTGCAACGCTAAGTGCAAACAAGTGGACGGCAAGTTCAAAAACCTACAGTTTTGAGTCAGAATATCCGAATGCGCAGTATGATATCATCGTAGAAATCGATGGCGGCGCAGCTTCGCAGGATCAGGTAGATGCTTGGAATTCGGCAGATATTAAAGGGAATTATCCGGAAAATGTACTTTATGCAAAAGGAGATGTACCGACGATAGACATCCCCATCATAAGGCAGGTGATTAAAAAATGAGCTCAAGCGTAAGAGGAGCGGGAGGAGCTGCCGCAAAAGAACTGGTAAATTCTTCAGGAAAGAAAATTGCAGATTTGGAAAGCAGAGGGAGTGGTAAGGTTTCCGTCATTGGCGGTCTCGGCACTACTTCTCCTGACAAAGTCCTTGTGGGAAATGTTTACTCCGACGAAAGCGGTGTGAGACGAGTTGGAACATTAAAACTTAATAAGTTTAAACCATACCCTATAACAGGAATTTCTGTTGAAGTTGGAGATAAAACAATATCTTTAAAGTGGACCGATCCGACCGATGAAATCGTACAAGGGATCAACCTAAATGAATGGGTGGCGACAGAGCTTATTATGAACGAAAGCCATATACCTACAAACAGAACTGATGGGGTTTTAAAGTACATCAGCACTACAAGAAATGCCCATAAAAGCACGGCATATCAAATTACAGGATTAATAAATGATAAGACTTATTATTTCGCATTATTTCCGAAAAGTAAAGACGGAATTTACAATGAGGATGCGTCACAGACAGGAAGCGGGATACCGACAGGCAAATGGGCGGTTATTCCGCCATTGTCCGAAATGACACCAGAAATGTTAGACGAATTAGGCAAGGATGGCTATAAGAATGGCAACCAGTGGATGGTTGATGTTGGAAATGTATCAAAAACAGCACTGACGATTGGAGATACTATGAATATCAAACTAACTACTGGTGAGACTATCACGATGATTCTTGCAGACTTGCAGCACGATGACTTAGTAGCAGGTGGAAAAGCACCTTTTACATTCATTATGAAAGACAGCTTAAATACTAAAAGGAAAATGAATTCTACACACACAAACAGTGGAGGGTGGGAAAAGTCTAATTTAAGAAGTTTTTTAAACGGCACCTGCATCGGTCAGTTTCCTACAGAGTGGAAAAGCGTTATTAAGCAGATTTATAAAAAAAATTATTACAGCAGCAACACAATATCTAAAACCAAAGACTATTTGTGGATACCTGCCGAAATTGAAGCATTCGGTACAGATACTTATAGTGCTGGAACTGGCGAGGGTACAAAATATCCTATTTTCACAAATAATACAAGCAGAATTAAGAAAGTAAATGGTGCTTCGGATTTGTGGTGGCTTCGCTCACCACACGCAAGTGCTATAAGTTATTTCTGTTGTGTTAGTGAATCTGGTGCTCCGTATAATGGCAGCGCTGATGTGACATTGGGTATTTCTTTTGGCTTCTGCATCTGATGAAAAGAGGTGGATTTATGTACTTGAAAATAACAAAAACAAATGAAATTGTTGATTGCATTGAAAATCCATTTTTTGTTGAATGGAATGAGAAAAACAGAATGTATTTGTCAACGGAGGCTGAACCTGATGGAGTAGTTAGCAGAAACGGCGATGTGATTTATCAGATACGAGAGATTAAAGATAATCCATCAGAAGTTTATACGATGTCAGAAATCACAAAAGACGAGTATGATTTTTTTATTGCATCACTGCCGAAACCGGAAAAAAAATACACTCTCGATGAGGCAGCAACTATTATTGTACAGGAGGTGAGCGAGAAGTGAATATGGAACAAATCGTGCGAACAATTAGAGAGATGCGGAATACTACGCCGGATGCAGTTGCGGTAAAAAGTAAAGAATTATATCCGCAGCTTCCGATCGGACAGGCCGTGACTCAGGAGATGATTGATAAAGGTGCGAATCGATTTGTTTGGAATAAAAACTTATACAGAGTACCGAAACCAATTACAAAGATTTTAGATAACTGGACACCGGATCTTGCGCCGGCACTTTACGAAGCGATCAATGAAACTCACGCAGGCACGAAAGAAGATCCGATTCCGTTTGTTGTAAACATGCAGGTATTTAAGGATAAGTATTACATCTATAGTAATATCCTTTATATTTGCATAAGAGATAGCGGCATTCCCTTACAGTACACGCCGGATCAGCTGATAGACCATTATTTTAAGTTAGCTTAAGGAGGGTAGAAAATGTTTGAAAAATCTCGGGGGGGGGGCAGCCCTTAACTAGAAAAGCCCCGAAAGGGGGCATGGGAAATGATTAGTGTAAGAGGAAGTGGCGGCAACCGGAAGATCGTTATCCCCACCAGTATTAAAGTAACCACGCCGCCAACAAAAACAACATATACAGCCGGGGAACAGCTAGACCTTACAGGTATGGTGGTCACAGCGGAATACTCTGACGGAACGAGCGAAGACGTTACATCGGAATGCACTTTTACGCCTACAGCAGGGACGGTGCTTTATGAAAATATCGACAAAATCAATATAGCTTGGGTATGGGAAGGTCAAGTAGGCTATTCCACAACCCAGGCTATTACCGTTAATAGAGTGTTACGGTCCATTGCTATCACTACACCGCCGACAAAGACGGCTTACAACAAAAATGAGACCTTGGATCTTACGGGTATGGTGGTTACAGCAACTTTTACCAGCGAGCAGACTGTGGCGGTGACAGGCTACACAACATCACCAAGCGGCGGCGTCTTATGCGGAAGCAGAAACAGATGCTGGACGAAGGCAGAATTGACTTTCAGGCCATCAGGCAAAGCTATCAAAGCTGGAAAGGATATGCATCTCAGTGTGATTCATTTAGGACGGTCCAGAACATGGATCGTCTCTTTGGTGAGCTATTTTTACAGGATTTTATATCCGGAAAGGAGCGGCGATGAATGTAGAAACAATAATTGCCCTAAAAGAGCAGCAGGAGCTGCATAACAAACAGATGGAGGAGTCCAGCCAGATTTATGAGGACAATTTGGCCAGGGCAGAACAGAACACGGTGGATAAGATCATTGCTGCGGTGGCAGCAGAATAGGAGGGAGTATGGACAACCCGATTACCCGGGCGGAGCACGAAGAGTTTCGGCGGCGGATGGAAGATGAACACCGTCGAATCTCACGCAGGCTAACCAATCTTGAACAGCAAACCGAACAGATGACCAATATCGCTCTGTCTGTACAGGATCTTGCTTCGTCAGTTAAGAACATGACGGAGGAGCAACATGAGCAGTCTGATAGGCTGCGACGGCTGGAAGATCGTGATGGAGAGATGTGGAGAAAAGTTATATCGTACGCAGTGACAGTTATAGTTGGTATTTTAATTGGATTTATATTCAGACAGATTGGAATGTAAGGAGGTACATTATGAACAACAGATTTAAGAACCCTTGGTTTTGGTTTGGTCTTCTCGGCGTTATGCTGACAGCTATGGGAATTTCCCCAGAGACATTAACCACTTGGAACGCAGTTGCAGAAGCTTTTAAGGGACTTATCACAAACCCTTATATGCTTGTATCTGTGGTAATGGCAGTTATCGGAGTGTTTGTAGAGCCGACAACGAAAGGCTTAAAGGACAGAAAATAAAAAAATATAAAAAACCTCTTGACTTTTGTAGCTACATAAGTTATAATATAATTACAGTCAGAGATGACGAGTAAGGCAGGCAAGAAGCCGGAAAGGAGAAAAATATGGACGAAGAAATGAATGTGGGCGAATTATTAAAAGAAACGGCGGAAGAAAATCAGACGAGAAAGATTTTAGAAATCCTCAATGAATGTAACAATCTTGAGGAAGCCAAAGAAAAAGTAAAAGCCCTGCTTAAGTAAGCAAGGCTAAACCAAAAAACACAGGCGGCACTTGCCGCCGCCTGTACCAATTACAATATAGCATGTAGCTGGTCATAAGGCAAGAGTCAAGAGGTGATTCAAGTAGAAAAGAAGAAAATGGGCAGACCGACCGAAAACCCGAAAACAATTGTAAAACGCGCGAGAATGTCAGAGGAAGATGTTAAAAAGTTACGCGTATGCTGTGAAGCATTAAACTTATCCGAATCAGATGTTTTGCGTATGGGAATAGACGAGGTTTATCAAAAAATTAAAAAATAAGTAATCCGCCCCGACCAAAGATTGGATTACTTATTCGCTATTAGAAGTTTCCTTCTGTGAACATTATAATGCAGTTGGAGACTTCTTTCAAGAACCAAAAAATTGAAAGGAGTTTTTTATTATGAACAAAAGATTAGAAAAACAGTTGGACAAATACTTTTATGGAGATTACTGCGAAGAAGCAGAAGAAAGCGAGAGAACAAGAAAAGCGCGGGCAGAGTATTACAAGTATTTAAATCCGCTAATGCGATACGATAAGGAGCTTTTCTTCAAAATAGAAGCTGCCATTACAAACGCAGAAGCGGAGCATGAAAGACAAGGCTTTCTGCAAGGCTATCAATATGCGCTGACAATGCTTGGAATTTCATCGGGGGGGGGTACAGTAAATGGATTATTTGGAAAGGAGCATACACATGAATAATTTACAGGTTTTTAAGAATACAGAATTTGGGGAAGTTAGAGTAATTGAAAAAGACGGTGAACCGTGGTTTGTCGGGAAAGATGTGGCGAAGTCGTTAGGCTACTCAAATACAAAAGACGCCATAATCAATCATGTCGATGAGACGGACAGAGGAATTCTTAAAAGGTCGGAAGTTACGACCATAGAAAATCATATACCCAAAGACGCGTTTCCTGCAAATTTCGTCGATGGCAATATACCAAACAGGGGCGTGACCATTATCAACGAATCCGGCTTGTACAGCCTTATTCTGTCAAGCAAACTTCCGACAGCTAAAAAATTCAAACATTGGGTGACTGCGGAAGTACTCCCGTCTATCCATAAGCACGGTGCATATATGACACCGGAGAAATTAGAGGAAGTGATTCTGAATCCTGATACTATGATTAAGCTGTGCACAGCCTTAAAAGAGGAGCAGGATAAAAATAAGGCTTTGCAAGCTGCCAACTCGGCACTCACCGTCGACAAACAGATTATGCAGCCGAAAGCCGATTACTTCGACGAACTGGTTGACAGAAATCTTTTGACGAGCTTCAGAGAGACTGCGAAAGAACTTGGCGTAAAGCAGAATGACTTTATAAAGTTCCTCTTGGACAAAAAATACATTTATCGTGACAAGAAGGGGAAAATTATGCCTTATGCAAGTAAAAATGACGGACTCTTTGAGATAAAGGAAACCTATAACGAAAAAACAAAGTGGAGTGGTACGCAAACTTTAGTTACGCCGAAAGGCAGAGAAACTTTCAGACTGCTTTGTGTGTAAAGGAGGCGGGGAAAATGAACATTAAGAGAATGTTTACCCAATATAATCACGATGTATTATCGGGTAAGAAAAACAAGTATATTGTAATTCACTGGGTAGGTGCTGCTTCATCTGCCGAAAACAACGGCAAATACTTTCAGGGCGGAGACAGAGGTGCTTCCGCCCACTATTTTGTCGATGATGATTGCATTGTGCAGTCTGTATCGGAGAAAAATGCTGCTTGGGCTGTCGGTTCGAGAGGGCTGTTAGATCAGGGGAGTCCGTATGCTAAATATGGCGCAAAATACTTCGGTAAATGCACGAATAACAACAGCATTTCCATTGAGATGTGCTGTAAGCGTTCTGACAGCGGAAATCTTTATATCAGCAAGAAAACCCTTGAGAATACCGCAAAACTTGTTCAAGGGATTCAGAAGCGGCAGAAGATTGATAATGCACACGTTATTAGACACTTTGATGTGAATGGGAAAGTATGTCCGCTGCCATACATCGAACAGAGCAAGTGGGAAGATGTGCACGCACTACTCACAGGTCAGAAGTTTAAGGTTCGCACGAAAGGTAAGCTGATTGTTCGTAAAACGGACAAGCTGACTTCGAAGCGAATCGACCTGCTTGAAAAGGGTAAAACCTATCAGATTGTTAGAGTCAATAAGAAGGGGAACCGCGGTAAATTAAAGAGTGGCGGCTGGATTACGATTACCGAAAAGTACTGCGAAAAGCTGGGTAATTGAGACTGTGAAAGTTTTTCTGTAAATTAGCCTTCTATGGTAATTAGATAGCTTT
>CALBGO010000026.1 GCA_937894585.1 uncultured Eubacterium sp. | reverse complement strand
TTCTTATAAGGAATTCTCATTTTGACTTGTACTATTTATATTCTAGCACCAGTGTTGAGTGAACAAAGAATTAACTCAATAGGACAGATTTTAGATTTAATAGATAAGTATGCATAGGAAACAAGGAGCAAATTTACATTGATGAAAGATACTTCGAATAAACAATTATATCGATGGATTATCAATTTAGTATTTTCTATTGATAAAAAAACGGTAATTTTCTGGTTAACTTTAAACGGAATTATATGCATTTTACCGTCTATTGCGCTCTTCTTGAATAAGAAAATTCTAGCAGTTATTGCAGCTTTTTTAGATGCAGGGATAGGAGAGTTTTGTGATGTGCTGCCATATATCATATTTTATGGTGCAGTTCTTACGATTAGTGGATTGTCGGCAAGGATTAACAGTGGATTCTTATACTTTCGAATGTATGATTCATACTATATAGGATTACAAGAATTGCTAATGGATTTTTTTCAAAAGATGCCTATGGAAATGCTGTTTGAAAAGGACGTAAGTGATGAGTATAATGCGGTGATTCGTCGTGCGGGTGCCTTGACTGATGTTACTAGTGCTTCTTGTGATCTTGTGGGGAAGGGAGTTGGTGTTCTAGCCCTGCTTGTTACAGCGGCAAGCGTTTCGCCAGTAATAGCGCTTTTGATTTTCCTTTATATGGTTTTGACCTTTTATCTGAATCACCATATGACAAAGAAGCTAGAGGCTTTTGAACAAAGCTATGCACCGGCTGAACGGAGACTTCGGGATATTAAGTTGATTCCTATGGAGCCTAACGTAGCAAAAGAAATTCGAGTTTATGGAAGTCAGAAGCGTATGATGGATCAGTTTGACCGCTATTATAAGGAAATGGAGCAGGCAGAACTGATATATAATAAGAACATCGGAAAAGCAGGAATTTTGAGCGGCTTGTTTCTTTATTTGTTTATGGGAGGGATTCTGCTGGTTTGTTTAAGCGGAATTTTGCGTGGAAACATTACAGTGGAGGAGTTTTTGATGCTCTTTACGCTCTGCGGGAGTTTGGGTGGATATGTCGCCGTAATGTCAGAAGGCTCAATCAATCTGCATCGAGGCATTTTTGCACTAAAACGACAGAAAAGATTTATGGATAGCGTAGAGGAAGAGGTTGAACGAAACGGGAAGCATGAACCAACAGATGATGAAAATTCGCAGGCCATGGTTGCAGAGCACTTGAAGATGCCTGAGAATGCGGAGGTTGCTATTTGGGCAAGGAATCTTTGCTTCTCATATCGAAATGGTTGTGAAGTATTGCACCATATTGACTTAACGATTCCCAAGGGACAAATCGTTGCGTTGGTCGGTGAAAATGGTAGCGGAAAATCTACACTTGTGCAGGTTCTCATGGGGATTTATCGACCTACCAGTGGACAAGTTTTTCATAAAGGAACGATTGGTACATTTTTTCAGGATTTTTTCATTTTACATAAAACGATAAGGGAAAATGTGGGTATTGGAAATATCGCTCACATAGAGAATCTTGAGATGGTACGGGAAGCAGTAAAAAAAGGCGGTGCAGAAAAGTTGGTGGAAAAGCTGCCAAAGAAACTGGAGACGATTTTGCGGAAAGAGGTATATCCGCAGGGCGTAGAATTATCTGGTGGAGAAAAGCAGAAAATTGGTATAGCCCGGGCATCTATGGGTTATCATGATATTTTGATTTTGGACGAACCAGCTTCAGCACTGGATCCAATTGCAGAGTTAGAGCAGTTTCAGCAGATTCGCAACAATCTAGAAGGAAATACGGCAATCCTCATCAGTCACCGGATTGGTTTTGCTCGCTTAGCAGATCGTATTTTGGTGTTAGACAAGGGCTGCATTGTAGAAGATGGAACTCATGATAAATTGATGGAAAAGGATGGTTTATATGCAGCCATGTATAGACAGCAGGCAGCTTGGTATAAGAAAGAAGGCACAGTGAATGGAAGATAAAAATAAAGATGAAAGAATGGGAATTTATGAAAAAGCGAATATTTTAAGAAAGGCGCTTTCTTTCAGCCTTCAGGTAAAGGGTAAGGATTCGATTTTTGTCAATGTGCTTGGTTTGTTTGCTGCATTTCTTCCGGTAATCACCGCACGTTGCTTGGAAAATCTAACTAATGGATTATATGAAATGGTAAAAAGCAGAAGCATGGAAGCAGAAGGGAGAACGGTACTGTTTTTATTTGGTTTGTTGATTAGTTTATATATTGTGCAGAGTTTGTTTGATGGTTTAAGTGATTATATGCTTCGCATGGATACCATGAGGACGGAACGATTTGTGTCGCAAATTATCATGGAGTGCAAGTGCAATGTAAAATTTAACCATATAGAGAATAACGATGGATTTCGGCAGAAGTTATCTTTTGTAGAAGAATATGCAGGTGAGTATACAGCTAGAAGTATGCAGGATTTAATCCTTAATGTGCAGCGAATGATTGCAATTATAAGCGTTTCTTTGGAACTTTTTCATATCAGCGGTATGATTGTGGTTGCAATCTTTTTGACTTGTATTCCTTCAGCGGTGCTTTCTTATATGCAAAGTGATGCTACATATCGTTTTAGAACTAAATGGATGCTGGAAGGAGACAGTGCTATCATGCAGTATCTTACCTGTACGAGAACGGAGGCAATGAAGGATATTCGTCATTTTAAGGCATACCCCTATTTGAAAAACGAATGGAAAAAGACTGCAAAGATGTATATTGCAAAAAAGGAAGCATTAACAAAGAAACATGTGAGTTATAATATAATCGCAGATTTTCTTCGTAATGCTGTCTATATAGTGATTTTAATATTCGTAGGACGCCAAATATACCTGCATCCGGAGGGCGGAATCGGTATCTTTATGATGGTTTTGACTTTATCGGGACGTTTGCAGAGTTTAATCAGTAGTTTGTTGATTTCTATGATGGAGTTTGGACAGAATCTTTCATATATGAAGGATTTCTTTGAGCTGCAAACACTTTCAAAAGAGGAACTACAGTGTCCGGCCGATGAACTTGATGCTGTTTCGCTTGTATTTAATCAGGTATCTTTTACTTATCCATCATCAGCTCAGGCGGCAATTCAAAATTTGTCGGTGCACATTAAAGATGGGGAGACTGTGGCAATCGTAGGAGAAAATGGAAGTGGAAAGAGTACGTTTATCAATTTGATTATGGGATTCTATGTACCACAACAGGGAACGATTACTGTAAATGGGGAAATTTTGGAGGGAGAAGAAATCAATAAAATCCGGAAGTCAACGGCAGCAGTGTTTCAGGACTTTTGCCATTATGAGGGCACAATTCGTGAAAATATTGAGGCATCAGAAATAGATTATATTATGGATGAAAAAAGCTTTTCACAGCTACTTCGCCAAGCGAATATTGAAGATTTAGTAAACAAGCAGCCAAAGGGATTAGATGAGGAAATTGGAAAATTCAGCGAGTCGATGAATAACCTGTCTGGCGGTCAGTGGCAGAGAATTGCATTAGCAAGAGCTCTATATAGAAGAAATACCAAACTTATGATTCTTGATGAACCTACAGCAGCACTAGACCCGCTCGCAGAGGCAGAATTATATCGTAATTTTGCAAGGATGACTGAGGGAAAGACGACTTTGCTAATTTCCCACCGTCTTGGAATTACTCATATGGTAGATAGAATTTTGGTTTTCCATAAAGGAAGATTGGTGGAGGACGGGAATCATGAAAGCCTGATGGAAAGGGAAGGATACTATGCGAAGATGTACCGAGCACAGGCGCAATGGTATCAGCAGCAATAGCGCATGTTGTTAAGCTGTTATTCATGTATTGATGGATAGCTAAGGACCGGATATAGGTTTGAAAATATAATGCTACAATATAAAACTGGCTTTTCGGCACTGAAAGATAGGGAGGTAGGAACATGGAGAAGAATCAAATCCGGACGCAGGTTACGATAGCGGTGTTTGCAATTGCTGCGGCAGGCATGGAAGCGCTGTTTGCCTTGTGTTTGGGAAAAACTTTTGATGTGATTGAGATGAAACGGCTGGATTATCTGATTACACTTCTTGCCGCAGTGGTTATTTTGACTGTTGCGGATTCTGTGCTGTGTGTATGGATGCGGTCTCTTGCCCATAGAAGTGCGTCGCAGCAGGTACATACATTAAAGAAACGCATTTACAGTTCTCAAATGAGAAGATCCCGCCGGGAAAATCCCGATACGGCAGAATTTACAAGTAAAATAGATCTTCTTTTCCAGGATTACTATATGGGAAAACAGTTTGTACTGATCTATGGTGCAACTTCGCTCTGTGCCTGCGCGGCAATTATTTGGATACACTGGAGTATCTTTCTTGTTGCGCTGGTAAGTGCGTCGCTTCCGTTTCTTGTACCGGCAGTATTTCAGAAAACAGTGCAGAAGGCGGCTTCTGAATATGCAGATGAGAGTACGGTATATACTGGTTTTGTAACGAACACACTTTACGGAAGAATGGAATTGATTAAATACCGGGCGGCGGCTAAATATATGGAAAAACACGGAATGATAGACCGGCAGATGGAAACGAAGCGTGTAAAATCTTTGAACAGAAACTATCTGGCAGAAAAGAGCGCGGAAACTGTGGCGAACTTCATGCAGGCAGGGGTTCTTTTAACCGGCGGAATTCTGGTTTATCACAGTCTGATTACGGTAGGCAATGTGGTCAGTGTTGTGCAGCTGATGGGAAGCATGGTATTTCCGCTTACCGCAGCAATCAACTATATGAACCGGGTTAATTCGTGTAAACCGGTTCTGAAGACCTTAGAAGAAGCTTCTGCAGAATCCGAACCGGAGGAACCGTTTGAAGTGCAGAGCGCAGGCGATGATAAAGAATTTAAAAACGAAATACTTTTATGTGCGGATCATGTTACTTACGGCTATCCGGGGGAAGCGCACACTGTTATAAATGATTTCAGTTATTGTTTTGAGAGGGGGAAAAAGTACTTGCTGAAAGGCAAGAGCGGATCAGGAAAAACGACGCTGGCAAGACTGTTATCGGGAGATCTTTCTCCTGCCTCCGGCAGTATTCGTATGAAAGGAAAGAATATATGCGAAATGGCTCCGGAGCAGAGAAGCAGGCTGTGCAATTATTCGGATCAGAAATCGTATCTGTTTTTAGATGATGTGCTTCATAATATTACTCTTTATCGCGACTGTGATCAGGAATCGGAGCAGAAGTTAAGGGATGCGATGGATATGCTTCAGCTTGAGAATATAAAGATGGGTGCGCAGATCAGTGATAATGACGGAATCTCAGGCGGCGAAAAGTCCAGGATCTGTCTGCTTCGGGCAATGTACGATATGCCGGAGGTGCTCATTGCAGATGAGCCGACAGGCGCTTTAGATAAAAAAAATACAGAAAAGGTAATTCGCTATCTGCTGGATTGTAAAGAAACTGTAATCGTAATCGCACATAATCTGTCAGAAGAGATAGAGCAGGAGTTTGATGAAATCATTCGTACATAATTTAAAGTGAGATCTGATAAATAAAATACGCAGAAATTGAAAGAATCCCGTTCTATATAGAGCAGGGGTTCTTTCGGTTTCTGAGCAAATTCTGCATAATATTTATCATTTTGGATATAATGTTTTGGGGATTTCGCAGGAATATCAGAGGTAGTAAACGGGGATTTGCGCGGAATTTGCATTTACATGAACGGGGATTTGCGCTATAATGACTTTAAGAGGTGAGATAATCATGGAGAAGCCGGTTTTTAAAAGAAAGATATATCATGAAATTCTTGAATGGAAGCAAAATCGCAGCGATAAGTATGCGCTTTTGATTAAAGGCGCCAGGCGTGTTGGAAAGTCCACGATTGTGGAGGAGTTTGCAAAGAATGAGTTTAAGTCATACATTATAATTGATTTTGCACATACCAGCAGAGAAATTATAGAACTGTTCGACGATATATATAATCTGGATTTTTTCTTTCTGCAGTTACAGCAGTTCACCGGAACCAGACTGTATGAAAATGAGTCTGTAATCATATTTGATGAAGTTCAGCTGATGCCGAAAGCCAGACAGGCAATTAAGTATCTTGTGGCGGACGGAAGATATAAATATATAGAGACAGGCTCTCTTCTTTCGATAAAAAAGAATACTAAGAATATATTAATCCCGAGTGAAGAACACAAAATATCTATGTATCCTATGGATTTTGAAGAGTTTTTGTGGGCGATTGGAGATGAGACAACAGCTGATACGATTAAACTGCTTATGAAGAGCAAAAAGCCTGCCGGAAATACATTGCATAGAAATCTTATGCGTATTTTCAGATTATATATGCTCGTTGGCGGTATGCCTCAGGCGATAGAAACCTATCTTGAGAAGAATAATCTGCAGGCGGTAGATGAAGTCAAAAGAGAAATCGTGGATCTATATGAAGAGGATTTTGTCAAGATAGACGGTACAGGACTTGCCGGTGATATATATGATGCAATACCGGCAAATCTGAGCGGCAACGCATCAAGGTATGTTTTGTCAAATGCAAGAGAGGGAATAAGAGCGGAGCAGGTACGCAGTTTAATCCCTGATATGCTGAGTTCTTTTACTGTTAACATTGCCTATCATGCCAATAATCCGGGAGTGGGAATGTCGTTGGAGAAGGATACGGGGCGGTACAAATTGTTTTTATCCGATGTCGGTCTGTTTGTTACCCTTGCGTTTAAAGATAAGAATTATACTGAAAATATAATTTACAATAAACTGCTTTCAAATAAGCTGGAAGCCAATCTTGGATATGTATATGAGAATGTTGTGGCGCAGATGTTAATATCAAAGGGAAATAATCTTTTTTACTATACGATGGAAAGCGGAACCTCTAATCACTTGTATGAGGTCGACTTCTTAATTACAGAACGCGACAAAATATGTCCGATTGAAGTAAAATCCGGTAATTACAGAACCCATAAATCGCTGGATCTGTTTTCTGATAAATTCAGACGCTGTATAAGGGATAAATATGTTGTTCATATCAAAGATTATAAATGGGAGAATGGTATTCACTATATTCCTGTATATATGGTGCCGTTTTTATAATACGAGTATGGAGCGCAAAATCGGTTATATGCGTTCGGTTTTGCGAAGCGCTTATCCGGCGCATAAAAAAGTGTGCATGGCGGAATTAAAATTCCTATGCACACATATCGCAGGCTGCAGGGTGACGCTTCGCAAGGTGCTTTTCCTGATATACCGGAAATATCGAAAAATCGATATTTCTCACATAATAAAAAACAGGCATCAATCTTCTGTTTGATACCTGCATTCGCCTTAATTATATTGAATTCACCAGGGTTTTAGCTTCTTTAGTGAATCGCTTTTGTAATTCTAATCTTCTTTGACGCTTCCGTCGGCGTTGAAAAGCGGAAGTTTTTCGAGGAAGATGATATCGTCTCTGTCTGCGGCTTCACCTTCGGCAAGGACTGCCATTTTGCCGACTACGGTACAGTCGATTTTGGAAATCAGCGCTTCCAGAGAGCGCAGAGATTCCCCCGTGCTGATGACATCATCTACAATCAGAATCCGTTTGCCTGTCATTTTGTCGATTTCGGTCTGTCCCAGATAAAGTGTCTGCAGATGGTCTGTGGTAATGGAATCCACATCTGCGGAAATTACATTCTGCATATAGAGCTTGGCGCCTTTTCTGGCTACGATATAATCGTTGATCTCTGCCTGACGGGACATTTCGTAGGCAAGAGGAATGCCTTTGGATTCCGCAGTGATGATCAGATCGAATTCCGGCGCTTTTGCAAGAAGTTCTTTCGCGCAGGCTTTGGTAATCTCCACATCGCTGAACATAATGAATGCGCCGATATAAAGATCGTCGCTGATTTTACAAAGAGGCAGCTGCCGTTTGCAGCCTGCAATGGTCATTTCGTGATACATATCTTATTTCTCCAATTCTGCGATTTCATCTTCGCAAGCCTGCATAGCTTCCAGTGTTTCGGACAATAAGTTATCCAGCTCCCAGCCCAGCTGTTCCGCGCCCTGTCTGATGACTTCTCTGTCGCAGCCTGCGGCAAAACGCTTGTCCTTGAACTTTTTCTTCAGGGATTTCAGCTCCATATCTTTGGCGCTTTTGGAAGGCCTCATCAGAGCTGCAGCGCCGATCAGGCCGGTCAGCTCATCAACGGCAAATAGGATTTTTTCCATTTCGTGTTCCGGGGCAACATCGGAGCAGAGTCCGTAACCGTGGGAAACGACAGCGTGGATCATCCTCTCGTCAACGCCGGCTTCTGTTAAAAGCTCCGGCGCTTTTTTGCAGTGTTCATCAGGCCACATTTCAAAATCAATGTCGTGAAGAAGGCCGCACAGCGCCCAGAATTCCGCCTCATCTCCGTAGCCGTGTTTCTTTGCAAGATAACGCATTACACATTCCAAGGTGATGCCGTGATGAATATGAAATTCTTCTTTGTTGTATTTTTTCAGAAGTTCGAAGGCTTCTTCTCTGGTAATCATGGGTATCACTCCTCCTAATCTTTAAGTGCAGGGCTGTTCCCTGAATAAATCTGAGCCGCCCGCTTTTTTTAGTATACGACAAAACGCACAGTCTTGCAAGTGATATGCTTTCTGCGGAAAGCTTAAGTTTATCTGCGGCAGACTTGTGCGTTTTGCGTTTTGGTCTTTATAATTGGATTTTTAATTGTCTTTTATCAGTTTTGTCAGTTGTTATCACTTACAGGAAACTGCGGTTATTTTTTGGATGCAAGGCGCTCCTCTTTAGACGGAAGCTGCGGAATGACAACTGCGATGAAGATGACTACGCAGCCGATGCCTTCGATTAAGGTCAGGCTTTCACCCAGAAGGAGTACGCCGAAGAGTACCGCAAATACGGATTCCAGACTCATAATCAGAGAAGCTACGGCAGGTTCTGCGTGCTGCTGTCCGATCACCTGACAGGTATAAGCAACACCGGAAGAGAATACGCCGCAGTACAGAATCGGCAGCCAGCAGTCCACGATGTCAGCCCATACAGGATTTTCGAAGATGAACATACAGATGATACCGATTACGCCTGCAGTCAGGAACTGAATGCAGGAAAGCTTGATGCCGTCGCATTTCGGTGAGAAGTGATCCACCACCAGAATGTGACAGGAAAATGCCACAGCACAGAGAAGTACAAAGAAGTCACCTGTTTCCAGTGAGAATCCGCCGCCTTTTCCGGCCATAGTCAGAAGATAAAAGCCGACTGCGCCCATGGCAATGCAGCCCCAGACCAGCGGACGAACCTTCTGCTTCAGGAACAAACCGAGAATCGGCACGATAACAATATATAGGGATGTAATAAAACCGGCTTTGCCTGCGTCGGTATCAAAATACATACCGAACTGCTGCAATGTGGAAGCAATGCACAGTACAACACCGCAGCAGATGCCGCCGATTATCAAAGTCTTTTTGTCGGCTTCCTTTTCTTCGAGACTCTTTTTGCCTGCGGAATCATCTTCTTTTTTCATTGCTTTGAATATGAAAATGACCGGGATTAACACCAGACCGCCGATCAGCATACGAATACCGTTGTAAGTAAACGGTTCAAGTACGGCGCCTGCTTTCTGGGCAACAAAGGCGGAGCCCCAGATAATAGCGGTAAGCAGAAGTAAAAGGTCGCTTTGCAGTTTTTTATTCATAAAATCAGTCCTTTTCTTAAAATTAAATATTACCTCAACATACTTAAATTATATTAAAAAGAAGAAAACATTACAATACAAGAAACTTTTTTTTTATACAAAAATATGATAAGATGGTTGTATTGGGTACAATGCACCGTGAGGAAAAGAAAGGAAACCGTAATGAATGAGGAACAGAGATTGTTTACTTTGATAGGACAGATTGAAGACTTAGATGCAGCCGCTATGAAGGCGGCAAAGGAGCGGCAGGATTATCTTGCAAAACCGCCGGGAAGTCTGGGCCGTCTTGAAGATATCAGTATTAAAATCGCAGGTATTACCGGAAAACCGATGGGAAACGATGTAACAAAGCAGTGCATAGCGATTATGTCGGCGGATAACGGCGTTGTGGCAGAGGGTGTCGCTTCTGCGCCTCAGTCAGTGACTCTGTCTCAGACCATCAATTTTACGAGAAGATATACAGGCGTCAGCTCTATGGCAAAATATTACGGTATCGATCTTCTGGTGACGGATGTAGGGGTTGCTATGGAGATTCCGAAAGAGCTTTACACAGATTCTATGCTGACGGAAGATGGGAAAATACCGGTAAAAATCGTAAACCGCAGAATTGCGGACGGTACAGGTAATCTGGCAAAAGAAGCGGCAATGACACGCGCGCAGGCAGTTCGCGCTATGCTGACCGGATTCGAAGCTGCCGAAGCTGCAAAGAAAGCCGGCGTGCAGCTGTTTGGAATCGGCGAGATGGGAATCGGCAATACGACTACAAGTTCCGC
Source organism: uncultured Eubacterium sp. (assembly GCA_937894585.1). Lineage (GTDB taxonomy): Bacteria > Bacillota > Clostridia > Peptostreptococcales > Anaerovoracaceae > Senimuribacter. The sequence continues at coordinate 49,905 of CALBGO010000026.1, read as the reverse complement.
CTTGCTAAGCGCTTTGACCGGCGTAAAAGCGGAAGAGGTTGTAGGCAGAGGCGGCGGCCTTAATGACGAAGGTCTGCGTAAAAAAATCAAGATTGTTGATGATGCGGTAAACAGCTGGTGCATGAACGATCCGATTGAGAAGCTGTCGAAAGTGGGCGGCTTTGATATCTGCGCTATGGTGGGCGCTTTCTTGGGAGCTGCGGTTCACAGAATGCCTGTAGTGATTGACGGATTTATTTCCGTGGTTGCCGCATGTTACGCTAAAGAACTGAATCCGAAGGTGACAGACTATATGTTTGCTTCTCATAAATCCTATGAGATCGGCTATCAGATTGCCATGGACAGATTGGGGCTTTCACCGATGTTTGACTTAGGTATGCGTCTGGGTGAGGGCAGCGGCTGTCCGATTGCTTTTAAGATTATTGAAACGGCTGTTGCTGCAATGAATCTGATGAAGTCTTTGGAGGAGGCTTCCATTGACGGAGATTATTTGGAAGAAATCAGAAGGGACAATTTATTCTAATGAATGTATTTATCAGCGGCGGCTGTAAAAACGGGAAATCTATGTATGCCCAGAATATTGCGCGGGATATGGCGCAAAGCCAGAATGTACCTCTTTATTATATAGCGACGATGATTCCCACTGACGATGAAGACAGAGCAAGGATCAGACGGCATCTTTCCGAGCGGGACGGCTGGGGATTTGAAACCATTGAACAGGGGCGTCGTATTTGTGACGCTCTGAAGGCTGCGGCTTCCCGGGGTGGCGGCAGGAACTGTCCGGCAACTGCAGATGCACAGGTGAATGGCACTGCGGATGGACAGGGAAAGGGTGATGCAGCTGTGAAAGTGAATCCTGAGGGCGCGTTTCTGCTGGACAGTGTGACGGCGCTGCTTTCAAACGAAATGTTCCTTGCGGACGGAACAGTGGATTTTGGCGCAGGTGAGCGGGTGGCAGAGGAGCTTGTGCGGTTTGCACAGCAGACAGGAAATACTGTTTTTGTATCGGACTATATTTATTCCGACGGACAAGTCTTTGATTCTTATACAGAAAGCTACCGCAAGGCGCTTGCGTTTATCGACCGCCGCCTTGCAGAAGTGTGCGGCAGTGTGATCGAAGTTTCCTTCGGGCATATTTACGAATATAAATAGGATGTGTGTATGAAATTTGTGATTGGTTTTTTTATGGCGTGGGGGAATTTTATGACGATTCCCTGCCCATATAAACGATGGGACGGCAGCCTGAAGAATATGATGCTGGCATTTCTCCCCTCGGTGGGTGCTGTTATCGGGCTGATCTGGATGGGAATTTTCTGGTGTCTTCTCAGAACGGGAATTTCACCGCTTCTGATCAGTTTTGTGATGATGTTTTATATTTTTGCCGTGTGCGGTTTTATGCATATGGACGGCTTTATGGATTGTAATGATGCGATTATGTCGCGGCGGCCTCTGGAGGAGCGGCAGAGAATCTTAAAGGATTCCACTGTGGGCGCTTTTGCGGTGGTTACGGTTGTTTTTTTGCTCTTGGCATGGTTTGCGGCGATGTCTTCTGCGATTTACAGAATCGGTTATGCGGATCTGCTTCTGATTCCTGTTGTCAGCAGGGCGGTCAGCGGCGCTGCGGTGCTTTTGTACAGACCTATCGGTCATAGTCAGTATGCCGAGGATTATAAGGCGCCGGGGCGTTGGAAATATCGTATGGCAGTACTTCTGCAGGCGGCGGTGTTCTTTGTTTTGGCGCTGCTTTTGGGCGGAGGCTGGCTGAAGCTGCTGATTGTGACGGCTGTAATTGCCGCAGTCGGATTTTTGGTATGCCTTTATGCCAGAAAACAGCTGGGCGGTATGAGCGGCGATATTGCGGGATACACGATTTGTATCGGTGAGCTGGCAGGGATTGTGACGCTGGCGATTCTTTAGGTTTTTTGTAAATCAGATGTGACGGAGGAAGAAGTATTATGGTTTTAATTTTTGGCGGTGCTTATCAGGGAAAGCAGGATTATGCGCTGGAAACTTACGGTCTCAGTGCAAAAGATGTGTACCAGTGTGATCTGGAGAGTATGGTAATCAATTTTGATAAAAAGGTGATTGCAAATCTTGAGCGGTTTATTCTGGCATGTATTAAAGAGGAGGTCAGTGCAAAGGAGTGTCTGGAAGATAATATCGAGAAGCTGCGGGATAAAATCATTATCTGCGATGATATTTCTCAGGGTGTTGTGCCGGTAGATAAAACGGAAAGAGCATGGAGAGAGATGACGGGAAGAACTATGACTTATCTGGGTCAGGAAGCCGATGAGGTAATCAGAGTCTTCTGCGGAATCGGAACCCGGGTTAAGTAAATCGTGCGGGTGATGAGGATGAATTCAAGAATTTACTTTATCAGGCACGGAATTACCGAGGGAAATCAGAGGAAGTGGTTTTACGGAGCTGCGGATATTCCCCTTGCGCAGGAAGGCTTCTGTGAGCTGGAAAGTCTGACGGCGCGAGGCATTTATCCGGAACTTCCGGAGGATGCGGACTGTTATACTACGGGACTTCTGCGGACGGAACAGACTTTTGAGCTGATTTTCGGAAATCGGCAGCGAAAGGTTATCGAGGCACTTCAGGAAATGAGATTCGGAAAATACGAGTGTCATTCTTATGAAGAACTTGAAGGGGATCCGGAGTTTTCGGCTTGGTGCTGGGACAGAAGCGGTGATGCGCCCCTTTCCGGAGGAGAGACGCGAAATGCGTTTTCTGCGCGGATTGGAGAAGGGCTGAAAGAACTTTTGGGATATCACCGGCTGAAAGAGCTTGCTCACCGCCATGACGGCAAAGACGCCGTATCGGTCATTGTGTGCCACGGCGGCGTAATCTCGGCGGTCATGCAGGAAATGTTTCCGGGAGAAAAAGGAAATATGTGGGACTGGATGCCGCAGCCGGGATTCGGTTATTGCGTGGAGTTTGAAGACGGAGAACCGGCGGCGTTTGTAAAACTGGCAGATACAGCTGCTGAGACTTCCGACAGCAGTCAGCCTGGAAAACAGAAAGCACTTCAAAAAAACTAAAAAAATTATTTAAAAGACAGAATAAGTCTCGGATCTATTTTATGAGGTTGCATCTAATCTGGCTTAAACTCGAATATGAAAAATCCTGAAATAAAAAATCACGAAGTTTTTCTGATGTTTGTAAGAAAAACTTCGTGTTTTTTTATGACACAATGAAACCGGTTCAGTGCTTTAAGCTATATTTTTGAAGAGTCTTTCAAAAGAGCAAATCCCTTTTCGGTAATTAGTGTACCGCATCGACCTTTGCCGACATGAATCAAGCCGTCTTGTTCCAGTTGGCTCAGCATGCTTCGAAGTTTACCGTCGCTGATGCGGATTCCCTTGTTTTGGAGAAGATGCAGCAGGGAAGAGCGGCCGATTCCGGAAGAAATACCGGTGTTTTCTCTGATACAATTGAGTATGACGGCATTAACCCGGTCCTTTTCCAAATTGATGGTGTTGCCTGCATTTGCCTGCAGGATGTATTCCGGTAAAGTGGAGAGGGTTTCATAATATGTGGAAAAGTTCTCTAACTCACGGATGTTGCCCGGCCAGTCGTAGCTTAGAAGAATTTTCATCTGTTCCGGGGTGATTTCTTTATATCTGCTTCCCAGAAAATGCTGCAGCAGTAAAGGGAGATCCTCTTTTCGTCTGCGCAGTGGCGGAATACTGATAGGAAGCACATTGAGACGGAAGAAAAGATCGCTTCGGAAGGAACCTTCTCTGACGGCGTCTTCCAGTTTTTTGTTGGTAGCGGCAATCAGTCGGAAATCTACATTAATGAGGCGGTCACTGCCGATTCTCATAATTTGTCGCTCCTGAAGGGCACGCAGCAGTCTGGATTGAAGCTTCGGAGAAATGTCGCCGATTTCGTCAAGGAAGATAGTACCGTGATTTGCTTCTTCAAAGAGGCCGACCTTGCCTTTGGAATGTGCCCCTGTGAAAGCTCCCGGTTCATATCCGAACAGCTCGCTTTCTAATAAATTATCGGGGAGTGCAGCGCAGTTGACCGCAACAAATGGTTTTTTGCTTCGGTGAGACGCGTTGTGCAGTGATTGTGCAAAAAGCTCTTTACCGGTACCGCTTTCTCCGCGAATCAGTACAGTGTGATCGGTTTGTGCAATCCGACGAGCTGTTTGAAGGACTTGTTCCATATCAGGCGAAGCGTAAATGATATCCTTGAATTGATGTTTTGCTGTAAAGCCTTTTTGGCGTAGTGCCTTGTTTGCCGGATTTACATCATTTTCGTTCTGAAGCGTTATGTAATAACCGGCAGTTTCGTCTATGATAGGAATGGTGTATTTGTCATAATAGTAATTGTCGTCTCCAATTCGAATCAAACGATTGGAACTGTTTTGACTGAAGAGTATCGTATGATCGATATAATCTTTCAGATTATCGGATGAGATATTTTTATACTTCAGAATTTGACGGGCCTTATCATTTGTGTACACAATCTCGTAATGCATATTGACCAGAAGCATGCCGACTTTGCTGGTACTGACGATATGTGAAAGCATTTCGCCTTTCAGATAGCCGAAGATATAGTTATCATGGAAAGCAGAACTTGATTCTATAATTGAATGAATGTGGCGGAACAGATTTCGATTGATTGAGGCGATATCCAAATCGAGCAGCTTCATCAGTTTGAACATAGTATCGAAGCTGACTTTTCTGTATCCGATATCAATGATATTTTTGATATGTGCCGGTATCAGATGCTGTTCTGAAGGTGTAACTGCAACTTGAATATCTTGATAAATTGTGGTGTTTGCGAGTTCTTCATCAAAAGGAATCATGCTGATGTGGTTGATACCGGCTTCGTAGAGAGATTGAACCGTGTCTACGGAAGATTCATAAGAGTCGTTAACTACCAATACTTTAGTGCCACTGGGTATTTTTGTGATTTTCCCAAGAGCATCTCTAGATGCGCTTCTGTTCATTTTAATGATTTTATGGAAATCTTCAACGCAGCCTTTAGCTTTTATTTTTTGGAAAACATCGCCATTTAATGCAATAAAGGCATCGGCGTTTAATATTTCATTGTCATTGAGTTTACTGAGAAAGCAGTTGTCAAAAGTGATATATGAGCCGAAAATCTCTTCGAGATTCTGTTTGATAAATTCGACTGCGTTTGGATTATTTTGATTCCTGTAGATGATTGTAACTTTTTTCATGCTTAACTCCTTGGGAATTTTGATATCAAATAGAGTATATCATGTCCGGATGGGAATTAAAAGCTGAAAGAAAAGTTACGAAAAGGAATGAAAAAGCACAATCACTGTATATAACGGTTCCATGCAGATAATCAAAAAGCAGAAAGCAAGCAGTGCATATAACATGGAAACCAAAGTCCACGGTTTAGAATATCCCGGTAATACTTTGAATGTTTTTTCCACTGTAAAATCAGGGCATGCAATCAATGTTTCGAAGAAACGATTAATAGAGATTGCATCGATTATTCCCAATCGAAAGAATGGGATAAAAAGATCGGCTTTCTCTTTTTTTTTCGGGGCAGCACAGCGGTAAAGATGAACACCGGTTTTGCCGAAGCGAATATGCCGAACCTGATTTAGATTGATAGACCGGCTTCGGTTGAATAAAACATTATGGTAAGTCACTGTATCCGAGTTGTATTCTGTAAAAAAGAATTTATAGCCGAAGAAGACTGCGGTAATTATTGCAAACAGAACGAGATTATACAGCAGAGTCGGAAGTAAATATACTTCATAGCCTTCCAGTTGATATATTTTTATTTGGAAGACAACGGTTGCTCTGATTAAAAGAAGTGCTACGATCATGAGATAGAGTATTATTTTGGATTTGTTTGTGTATACATAATTGATTCTGAACATTTTTTTCTCCTGATACTTTTTATATTTTGTAAATAATAACTGCAAAAATTATACCAAGTAATTTTGTCGATATTTAGCTGCAAAAGTCGGAATTAGACGGATGAAATAAGATTAAATAGGCTTTCGGTTATTAATAAAAGGCCGACTGTCGGGGTGAAGGGAAGAATTATTACGGTATTTTCAAGGTTGGAAGGAGAAAACAATCCAAGTGGCACAGAAGTTGCTTGAAAGTATAGCTGCTGTACAGTAACCGGATTATCATTAGCTTACTTTGGAGGTACAAAACTATGATGAATTACATATGGGTAACACTCATCGGAATTTCGGTTGTAGCCGGAATTTGTACCGGTTCTATTTCTGATGTGCAGGATAATCTTTTTGCATTTGCAGATTCAGCAGTAGAACTGGCAATCGGTCTGATCGGTGTTATGACTTTCTTCTGCGGACTTATGAAGGTTATGGAAGATGCAGGTCTCTGTGAAAAATTAGGACGATTCATTTCGCCGGTAATGAGACTTCTTTTTCCGGATGTTCCGAAGGATCACCCTGCGAATTCTGCAATCGCAATGTATGTTGCGGCAAGCATGATGGGGCTTGGAAATGCATGTACACCGCTGGGAATTAAAGCTATGCAGGAACTGCAGACTCTGAATAAAACCAAAAATATCGCAACTGATGCGCAGTGTATGGTGCTGGCGCTTTCTACAGGATCTATCTGTTTGCTTCCGTCTACAGTAATCGCAATGCGAACTGCAGTGCAGGCTGAAGGAGCAGCTGAAATTGTCGGACCAACAATTTTGACTACAATGGCAGCAGCTGTTGTATGTGTTGTTGCAACCAAACTTTTAGGAAGACTAAAATGTTTCCAGTATGATTACCTGATTGAAAAGGATAGAGCAGCAGGAAGATTGAAAATCAATGAAGAATATATTGGAAAAGATCCTTTAGTATTAGATAAGAAGGAGGAAACATCATGTCAGCAGTGTTAAACTTTATTTCTCTTTATGCTATTCCGATTGTGGTTTTAGCAATTCCTCTTTATGCCCTGTTTAAAAAAGTTCCGGCATACAGTTCTTTTACAGAGGGTGCAAAAGAAGGATTTTCAACTGGCGTTATGATTATTCCTTATCTGGTTGCGATGCTTTGTGCGATTGGAATGTTCAGAGCATCCGGTGCAATGGACTGGCTTGTAAATGTAATGGAGCCGGTGACAGCACTGATTGGAATGCCTGCAGATGTTTTGCCGATGGGTATTATGAGATCTCTTTCCGGAAGTGGAGCACAGGGACTTTGTGCGGATCTTCTGACGCAGTACGGTACCCAGTCTCAGATTGGCAGAATTGCTTCCGTGGCGTTTGGCTCAACAGAAACTACTTTCTATGTACTTGCTGTATATTTTGGTGCTGTTGGTGTCAGCAATGCGAGACAGTCTGTGCTGGCAGGTGTAATCGGAGACTTGTTCTCTCTGATTATGGCAACGATTGTTGTTAATTTGATGTGGTATTAAGAGAAAGGTATACATTATGATTTATCCGAAAAAGTTGGAAAAAGGCACAGTTATCGGACTTGTCGCTACATCTTCGCAGATTCAGCCGGAAAGAGTGACCCAGTGCAGAGAAGTGTTGGAATCTTTAGGTTATCGGGTAAAAGCTGCCGATAATCTCGCAGTATCCAAGGGCGGCTATATGGCCGGTGAGGAAGAAGTCCGCGGTATGTGGGTTAACCGTATGTTTGCCGACGATGAGGTGGATGCTGTTTTCTGTATTCGTGGAGGTGACGGCGCTAATCGGATTATTGATTATATCGATTTGGAAATTGTGAAAAACCATAAAAAAATCTTTATGGGATACAGCGATGTAACCAGTCTGCATCTTTTGTTCAACCAGAAATGTGATCTGGTAACTTTCCACGGACCGATGGTGTCTTCCAACATGATCGATCATTTTGACGAAGAAAGTAAAGCCGCATGCTTTGAAGCGTTGACCGCAGAAGAAGAATATATTTATAAAGCGCCGGAGGGATTCGATATCGGTATTGCAAGGAATGGTACGGCAACAGGTTCTTTGACCGGCGGAAACCTGACGGTAATGTGCGCTTCACTGGGAACACCGTATGAAATGGATACAAAGGGAAAAATTCTCTTTATTGAAGAAATCGGTGAACATATAGGAAATCTGGACAGGCATATTTATCAGCTTCGCAACAGTGGAAAGCTTCGTGATGCTGCGGGGATTCTGCTGGGACAGTTTACAAGATGCAATACAGATGAAGAAGATTATACGATTGTGAATGTAATTCTGGAAGCAATAAAAGATTTGGGCATTCCTGTTATGTATAATATCCAGTCCGGACACGATTTTCCTATGATTAACCTTCCGATGGGGGCGCAGTGTACGATGGATACTGCCGAAAAATCGATTCGTTTTTCTGTGGGTCGCTAATAAATTTATAAAATATCGGTCTTTTGACAGAATGGCAAGGCGGATTTTCTATGGCTCTGCAAGTTATGCTTGAATAGGATGTGTATTTTGTCCGCGGATTTGCTCCGCGGACTTTTCTTATTCGGAAAGAAACGATTCTTTATTTTTTTCGGAATCTCGTTATGCTCTGCATGTGGTGATATTGTATCGGGCGGCGGGGCAGAAGCGGCATATTTTGGTTGCGAAAATGACGAAAAAATTGGTATGATAATTGCAAATGTGTTTTGCGGAAAAAAGAGTCTGAATCTGATTTTATATGCGAGATGCTCAAGTCGGGTGTGACAAGACAAAAATTTTGAAGAGCATTAGGGATATGAAATGAGATTTTGTATCAAAAAATTTGTATCAAAAAAAGGAGAGAAGAGAATATGGGACTGCCTGAAAACAAAAAAATAGAATTGACAAGTAAATATCCTAAGGGTAAGCGAAACAAGATTACCGATGTTCCGGGGGTTACTGTAGGACAGGTGACACTGGAGGATGAAGAAAAACACATTCATACCGGAGTTACGGCGATTCTGCCTCATCAGGGCAACTTGTTTCAGGATAAAGTTGCGGCAGGTGTTTCTATTATCAATGCTTTCGGAAAAAGTGCCGGCCTGATTCAGATTCAGGAACTGGGGACTATTGAGACGCCGATTGTTATGACGAATACTTTCGGGGTGGGAACTGCGTTAAACGCATTAACAAGATATATGCTGAGTCAGAATGAAGATATCGGCGCAACAACCAGCACTGTAAACTGTGTTGTAACAGAATGCAACGACGGTGTGCTGAATGATATCCGCGGTATGCATGTTACAGAAGATCATGTATGTAAAGCGCTTGAAACAGCGAGAAAAGATTTTGAGGAAGGTGCAGTCGGTTCGGGAACCGGTATGGTCTGCATGGGACTGAAAGGCGGCATAGGTTCTGCTTCCCGAGTTGTAAAAATAAAAGAAAAGGAGTATACTGTAGGTGCGCTTCTGATGTCTAATTTCGGTTCTTACGGAAACCTTAGAATTGGAGGAAAACCTGTGGCCGTACCGCCGAGAGAGGAAGACGGAAAAACAGTAGAGCCGGAAAAAGATAAAGGCTCGGTTATTATCGTACTGGGTACGGATCTTCCACTCAGCAGCCGTCAGCTTAATCGTGTTGCGAAGAGAGCGACGGTGGGTCTTGCCAGAGTAGGTTCCTATCTCGGAAACGGAAGCGGCGATATTGCTGTTGCATTCTCAACTGCAAACCGGATTCCGCACTACTGCGAGGAAGGCTTAGTGGATATTAAAATGACCCACGATGATGCGCTGGACTGCGTTTTTGAAGCAGTTGCCGAGGCGGTTGAGGAAGCGGTTATCAGTTCTCTTTATCATGCGAAGACGACTTCGGGCATCAGAGGAAAAGTGATTCACAGTGTATGTGAATATCTATAGAGGAGGCAGAATATGAAACTATTTATCAGTGCGGATATTGAGGGTATTACCGGTGTAACAACCTGGGCTTCTACCAGATACGGCGGTAAAGATTATGAACAGGCGTGTCGTTTGATGACGGAAGAAGTGGCTGCGGCGTGCAGAGCAATTCTGTCAGCCGGTCACGAAGTTGTCGTGAAGGACGGACATGAAGATGCAATGAATATGGATCCGAAAGATCTTCCTAAAGGTACACAGCTGATTCGTGGCTGGATGAATACGCCGTATTCTATGATGGCAGGCCTTGATGAAACCTTTGACGGCACCCTGTATCTCGGTTATCATTCCGGTGCATGGACCAATACGAGCCCGCTGAAGCATACCGGAGAGGATTATCTGTATAACTGGGTTAAAGTAAACGGTGAGTATGCTTCTGAATTTACATTGAACTCCATGCTTGCCGATGAGCTCGGTATTCCGTCTTTGTTCTTATCCGGAGATAAAGGAATCTGCAGCGATGCATCCGCACAGTATCCGGGTATTGTGACCGTAGCGACTAAAGAAGGGATCGGAAACGGAACATGGAATCTGCATCCTGAGGATGTGAATGAACAAATCGAACAGCGGATTACCGAAATTCTGTCCAATCCGCTTCCGAAAGCAAAAGCTTTGACAGACAGCTACACGATGGAGCTGTGCTTTAAAGACCATCAGAGAGCAAGAACGGCTTCCTGGTATCCGGGCGCAGAGCAGATTGACCCGTTCACTGTATCTATTACCGAAAAAACACCGCTTGCGCTGGCAATTGCCAGAATGTATATGACAGCGTAAGCAGAATAGGAAATTTAAAAGATGTAAATCAAAAGACCGGAGGACATATGTTCTTCCGGTCTTTTCTGTAGAACTTTTTAACATATATGAGCTAAAGAAAGCCTTTGAATTATGACTTGTCTTTATACATATTTTTTAAGAATGTTCCTGTTCTGCATTCAGTACTTCAATTCCTTTTTCAGTAATCATCGTGCCGCCTCTTCCTTTTTGAATCTGTATATAGCCGCGGGATTTCAGGCTTGAAAGTATTTTGCGGAGTCTGTTGTCACTGATATGGATTCCGTTCCTCTGAAGCAGACGGATCATGGCGGAACGGCCTACGCCATGGGCTGCTGAGCTGCCTGCGGAGATTATTTTTAAAAGTGCCTGCTCTGTAGACAGAGAAATTTTATCATCGGGGAAAAGGTTGTCTTTTGTAATAAATGAGTCGTTTAAAAGATATTCCGGAAGACAGTTAAATGCCCGGAAGTATACGGCGATATTTTCTATTTCTCTGATATTTCCGGGCCATTCATAAGACATCAGGATCTGGCGCTCTTTTGGAGATAGGCTTTGATAATCCGAACCCAGAAAATGTTCCATTAGGAGCAAAATATCTTCTTTTCTGCGGCGCAGAGGCGGGATTTGAAAGGTCAGTACATTCAGTCTGAAATAAAGGTCCTGACGAAAGACACCTTTTTTTACGGCTACAGAAAGATCTTTATTGGTTGCAGTAATCAGCCTGACATCAATGTCGATCAGACGATCGCCGCCTATGTGCATGATTTGTTTTTCCTGGATGACACGCAGCAGCTGCGCCTGCAGTTTCGGAGAGATATCCCCAATTTCATCTAAGAAAATTGTACCGTGATTTGCCTGCTCGAAGAGTCCCTGTTTGCCTTTCGATGTGGCTCCGGTGAATGCGCCGGCATCATATCCGAAGAGCTCACTTTCCAGCAGGGTTTCGGGAAGAGCCGCGCAGTTGATTGCAACAAAAGGCATGTTGTTGCGGAACGATGCATTGTGAATGGATTGAGCGATCAGCTCTTTTCCGGTGCCGCTTTCTCCAATCAGAAGAACTGTAAAATCTGAAGTTGCGATCCTGTTTGCTTTCAGTATCAGATCATCCATGATTTCTGACTGATATACGATATCCCGAAACTGATGGCGGGCAATATATCCCTTTTTTATATTTTTGCTGGCAGCGGTATCAAAGGCGGACTTTTCCTGAAAGCGGATAAAGTATCCGACGGGCTCATCCATAATGGAGAAGGTAAAACGGTCATAATAGTACTCTATACCGTGCAGCGTGATGACAGAAGAACGTGTTTCCTGCTCATTCAGAAAGTCCTGCGGAATATAATCCTTGATATGGATATTCTTATCGCTGCTGACCTGAAATAATGTACGAGCCTGTTTGTTGGCAAAAATCGGCTGAAAATACCGGTCAATCAGCAAAAGAGCCTTGTTGTCGGTGTCGGCGATTTTATTGAGAAGTTCCCCCTTCAGATAACCGAAGATATAATTATCGTGGAGCGCGGTATTGGGTTCTGTGATTGTCTGGATATGACGGAACAGATTCCGGTTGATAATGCTGAAATCCAGATCCAGCGTCTTCATGAGAAGATACATTGTACTGAAACTGATTTTACGGTATCCGATGTCGATGATTTCTTCAATATGAGAAGGAACAAGATCAGCTTCACCGGGAGTCAGTGCGATGGAAAAATGGCTGTACGCATCGCTGTCCTTTAAACGAGAGTCATAGGGAACCATATTGATATGACCGGCGCCGAGACTGGAGTATTCAGAGATGACTTCCTTTGCAGAGTCATAGCCGTCGTTGACAACCAGTACATCGGTGCCTTCGGGGATTTGAAGAATGCTCGCCAGAGCTTCTTTGGGAAGGCTTCTTTCCAGGTCAAAGATACATGTATAATCACTGACATACTTTTTCAGGAGCTGAAACGGTACTTCGCTGGAAATCAGATAGGCGTCATCGGTCAGAATTGTAGAGTCGTCAAAATGGTCGAAATAATAAAGGTTGAACTGAATATAATCGGAAAAAACCGATTCCAAATTGCTTTTTACAAATTCCATCGCTGTCGGGTTGATGTCATTGGCGAAAACAATACCTACTTTTTTCATGAAATTTCCTTTCTGATGATATCTTTAAATATGAGAGCAGACTTTATTTCTCTGTGAGAGAATTATACCATAGAAATGAAGATTTTGCTATACAATAGGAAAAATAACAAGATAAATGAGATAAAATGACTCATTGTTTAACCTATTAAAAGTTCGGGGGGGGTAAAAACAGGCAAAATCAAAAAAACAAATAATTTAAAAAATGGCTCGAATTTTGCATAAATTATAAAGTGACTGAATTTTATAAGAACATAGGAGCTGAACATGAAAGAAAAGGAGCAAAAGTTAAATGCATTGGACGCTTACTTGAGTAACTTGTATGAAAAGAAGGGTTATTCGGGAATCGCTGTATGCATCCGGGGACCGGAAGGAATTATCTTCGAAAAAGGGTACGGCTACAGAAACCTTGAAGAGAAGAAACCTATAAACGGGGACACTGTCTGCGGAATCGCATCTATGAGTAAATCTTTAACCTCTCTTGCCTGCTGCATTCTTCATGCGGAAGGAAAGATGAGTCTGGAGGACCCGGTAACGAAATATTTTCCGGATTTTCATATTCCGGGGACGCCTTGCGAATGTGTAACCGTCAGGACGCTGGCGCTGCACAGAGCGGGTATTCCGCCGATGGAGCCGCTGGAATGGTCTATTGCCATGAACAGCAAAGAGAGAGATACCCATTGGTACCGGGAGATGCTCAGAACCTCTCCGAACAAGATGGACAAAATAGAGGATATTGTCGATTATATTTCTGCCGGAAATTTTGAGCCGCTCGGGGCTCCGGGAGAATATATGAGTTATTCCAACGAAGGATACGCGCTTTTGTCCTATATTGTGGATCAGGCAGCGGGCATGTCTTTAGAAGAGTTTCTGACGGAACGGATTTTCAAACCGCTGGGTATGACACGCTCCGTTTTGGATTTAGATGGAAGCGAAGCTGAAAAGCTTGCAGGCGATGATAATATTACCAGTCTTTTTGAGATAGATGAAGAAACCGGCAACCTGGTGTGGGACAACAACTGGTCGGTTCTTCCGCCGTTTCGGGGATGCGCCTGCGTAAAGTCTACAGCAAAGGATATTACAAAATATTATCAGATGCTCAGCAACAGAGGAAAGTGGGAAGGGAAGCAGATTATTCCGGAGGAAGCTGTGGAACTTCTTGTCGGCAGTGAGTATCCGCTCCGCAGGAAGCCTTATTATGCGCTGGGACTTTGGAAAAGGGAGTTTTCCGGACATATGATCTGCGAACACTCCGGCGGCCTGCACGGTGTATCTACACAGGGCGGATTTACAGATAACGGCTATTCCGTTGCGGTTTTGTGCAATCAGGGCGATCTGGGAATGGAAGATTTTCAGAATCCATGTTATAACTTTATTCTCGACCTTCCTCTTGATACATCTCATGCATGGGCAGTGCCGTGCGGAAAGACCTTCAGTATGCAGGACGCTCTTTGCGGTGATTTTCTTTCAAAGGAAGGAATCCCGGTACATACTGTAGTATCTGTCGAGGATGGAAAGCTGACCGCACAGTACGGAGACAGAAAGGTAAGCCTGAAGTATTGCTGCGATACGGTATTTGCAGCATGCTTATATGATGAAGAGGAAACCCGCATCAGTACTTTCCGCTTTTACTTGAGAGACGGAAAAGCCTGGGGTGTGAAATGCGGCAGCAGGATTTATCAAAGAGTAAAAGATTGATTTTATTGTAAAAGACACTTATAAACAGACGGAATAAAATATCTGACAATTCTATAAAGGAGATGCATAATGTGAGAGAGCAAAAGATGCGGAAAAGGAAAGGGGTTTGTACCGGAATCGCTGTTCTGGTTACAGTCCTTGCGCTGATTTTTCCGGCAGGCGTCTATGGAGCCGACAGTGAAAAGGATGTAACGCCCAATGCGAAAGCGGCGATTCTGTATGAAGCGACAACCGGCACAGTGCTGTATGAGAAAAATGCGGATATGCAGCTTGCTCCCGCAAGTATGACCAAGGTTATGACGGCTATTATGGTTCTGGAAGAAAATCCGGAGCTGAAAGGTGAACTGACGGTGGATGAACGGGCGGTAAGTCACTTTTACTGCAGTTCGATGGAGCCGCTTCGTCATCTGTATGCCGGGGAAGTGATTTCTTACGAGGACTGCCTTAACTATTTGCTGATTGCCTCCGGAAATGAAGCCGGAACCGCTTTTGCCTTTGAACTGGCAGGAGATATGGCGGACTTCGCGGAGCAGATGACTGCCAAAGCAAAAGAAATCGGCTGTGAGAACACACAGTTCCGTGATCCGACGGGGATTTCACCGAGCAACCTTACAACACCGCGGGATATGGCAAAAATTGCAGAATATGCTTTGTCCTTTGATAAATTCCGGGAGATTGTATGTAAAACGGAAGGGACGGTTCCTGTATCCAATAAGAGAGAAGAAGGGTTCGAATATACGAATACCAACGAGCTGCTGGCTCCAAGTGAATTATATGAGAATCCTTACGAAGGATATATCAGGGGTGTGAAGACCGGCTGGACTCCTTCGGCAGGATATTGTTTTACCGGCTGTATGGAAAAAGACGGTCTGACCTGGATCTCTGTTGTTATGGGGGTTATGGACAGCGCACAGGCTGCCGACGGAACTGCAATACGCGGTGATCTGCCGGAAACAGTCAGCCTGCTTGCACTGACAGAAGGCATAACTGCAGAAGATCTGGATAAACCGGTAAACGCAGCTCTTATCGCAGGCAGTATTGCTGCCGCAGTTCTGATCATCGGAATTATAATCTTTATTTATAGAAAGAAACGCAGAAGGGAGATGTAATTATCAGAGACTATGTAATTAAGAGACTCTTACAGGGTGTATTACTGGTCATAGCGGTATCATTTCTGGTATTTTGCCTTATGTACGCATTACCGGGTGATCCCATTGATATGGTAATCAATGATAAGGTGTCGGAAGAGAGAAAGGCAGAGATAGCGCATGAGATGGGCTATGATCAGCCGTTTTTAAAACAGTATGTAAACTGGGCCAGTGATGCTATTCATGGAGACTTTGGAATTTCGCTCAGATACAGACAGGATGTATGGAGTATGATGAAGGCAAGAATTCCATACAGTTTGAAACTTTGTGGGCTCGCGTTGATTCTCGAGCTGGTAATCGCCTTGCCGATCGGACTGCTGTGCGCAATGAAGAAAGATGGTTTTTTCGATAGATTTATGGTTAATTTTTCCTTATTGCTGACAGCGATACCTTCTTTCTGGCTGGGCGCTCTGATGATTCTGGTTTTGGCAGTGCAGCTGAAGCTGGTGCCGATCAGCGGATACGAACATTGGCAGAATTATATCATGCCGGTTCTGACCATGGCCTTCGGCAGTGTGGGCGGAACACTCCGTATTACGAAAACTGAAGTCCTGGATGTAATCAATGAGAAATATGTTACGACAGCATATGCGAAAGGTTTGCCGAAGAAAACAGTTATGATCAAGCATGTACTCAGAAATTCTCTGATTCTGGTAACCACACTGGTGTTCATGTCTATCCCTTGGCTGATTTCCGGTGCAGTAATCACAGAGAGAATCTTCGGATTCCCGGGTATGGGAAATCTTTTGCTGAACTCGATTATTCAGCAGGATGTGACTGTTGTGCAGGCGGTGCTCTTAATGATTGCGATTCTGACGGTAATCTGCAACCTGATCAGTGATTTGCTTATGGGTGTACTGGATCCGAGAATCAGATCTTCGTTGGCCGGAGGTGACAATTAAAATGAACAGCAGCAAAACGAATAAAAAATGGAAAGAGCGGCTTCACGAATGTACGCACAATGCCAATTTTATGATTGGCTTCATCATTGTTATTAGTGTAATTCTTGTTGCAGTTTTTGCAGAACAGATTGCACCGTATCATTTTACGGATCAGAAGACCGGAGGATCGCTTGAGGCGCCGAGCGCGGCACATATTTTCGGGTGTGACGAGCTGGGAAGAGATATGTTTTCTCGTATTGTCTACGGCAGCAGAATTGCTTTATGGGTAGCTTTTTTGGGAGGCAGTCTGCAGCTTGTGATTGGTGTTATTGTAGGTCTTGCCTGCGGATTCTTCGGAAAATGGGTAGATCGCGTACTGACTTTTATGACAGACCTGACATGGTGTATTCCGGGAACGATTTTAGCTCTGGCTGTTGTTACGATTATCGGAACAGGACTGACCAATACAGTTATTGCAATTTCGCTGGTGGCCTGGGCAAGTTACGCCCGTATTGTTCGTGCAAAGACCATGTCTCTGCGTAATATGGCTTTTGTAGAGACGGGAAAGGCTTTCGGCGAAAGTAATCTGTCTTTGATGATTCGATATATTTTGCCGAATGTAATTCCTTCCCTGCTGGTTATGGTTTCTTTGAATCTGCCGGGAACAATTCTGTCGACGACAACATTGTCCTTCCTGGGTCTAGGCTCGCAGCCGCCGTCACCGGACTGGGGTCTTGCAATTTCGTTGGGACTTGATTTTATTCAGAGAGCGCCGTGGATGACAATCTGGCCGGGTGTTGCACTGGTATATGTAACCTTTGGGTTTAATCTGCTGGGCGAAGGTCTTCGTGATCTGATTGACCCGCATATGAAGACACAGTAGAAAGAGGGGCAGGAAAATGAACGAAGAATTATTGAGACTGGAAAACCTGTCTATTGATTACAAGGTAAAAGACGGATATTTATCTGCGGTAAATAATGTAAACTGTGTATTGAACCGCGGTGAAGTATTCGCTATTGTCGGAGAATCCGGCTGCGGTAAGTCTACAGTAGCGCATAGTATCATGAATCTGCTTCCGGGAGGAAATGAAGAAATCACCGGAAAGATTATTTTTAAAGGCAGAGATTTACGGGAGTGCACAAGACAGGAAATGGAGGCAATCAGAGGAAAAGAAATCGGAATGATTTTCCAGAATCCTCTGGATTCCCTAAACCCTGTATATACAGTAGGAGATCAGACTGCGGAAGCAATTCTTTTAGATAAAGTTTCTAAGGAAGAAGCCTGGAACCGGGTGCTGAAACTTTTTAAGGATGTAAAGATGCCGGATGCAGAGGAAAGAATGAAGAGTTTCCCTCATGAATTGTCCGGCGGTATGCGTCAGCGTATTATGATTGCAATGATGCTTTCCAGAAATCCAGAGCTTCTGATTGCAGATGAGCCGACTACGGCGCTTGATGTAACTATTGAGGCTCAGATTCTGGAAATTATGAAGGAACTGAAAAAGAACTTTAATACGGCAGTTATGCTGATTACACATAACTTCGGTCTGGTAGCGGAAATTGCAGACAGAATTGGAGTTATGTACGCGGGAGAAATGATAGAAAGCGGAGATGTCTTTGAGATTTTCAGAAATCCTGTTCATCCGTACACCCGTCTTCTGATGCAGGCGCTTCCGAGAAAAACAAAAAAGGAAGGACGACTTCAGACAATAGACGGATCTGTTCCTCGTATTACGGAGAAAAAGCCGGGATGCCGTTTTGCAAACCGATGCCCGTATGCGAAAGACAAGTGCTTCAATGAAACTCCGGAGGCGGTTTTTGTATCAGAAGATCATTACTGCCGCTGTCATTTGGCCGGAAAGGAGGAAAAGTAAATGAGCGATAAAACTATGATCCAGCTGGATAATCTTAAAAAATACTTTTCCATTTCCAAAGGACTTTTAAAAAAGAATGTCACGAAGGTAAAGGCCGTTGATGATATTACGCTGACAATCAAAGAAGGCGAAATTGTCGGTTTGGTAGGAGAATCCGGCAGCGGAAAAACTACTCTGGCAAGAGTGATTCTGAATCTGACTAAAAAAACCGGCGGAGAAATCGTAATCAACGGAATCGATGTTTCAAAGGCGACCCGGGCGGAAATCAAACAGATTCGAAGTGATGTGGCAGTTGTTTTTCAGGATCCGGCATCTAATCTGAATCCGCGTCAGACAGTAGAAAGCTCAATTATGCGTCCGATGATTATACACGGTGTACCGAAAGAAGAGGCCAGACAGAAGGCAAAAGAAGTTCTGGATATGGTTAAGATGGATCAGCGCTATCTGGACAGCTTTCCTCATCAGTTGTCAGGCGGTCAGCTGCAGCGAATTGCCATAGCCCGTGCTTTGGCGTTGAATCCAAAAGTAATGATTCTGGATGAGCCGACCAGTGCACTGGATATTTCCGTACAGGCACAGATTTTAAATCTGCTTTTGGATCTGCAGGAACAGATGGGGCTGACATACCTGATTATTACGCATGATCTGAATGTAATTAAATACATCAGTGACAGGATTGCGGTAATGTATCTGGGGCGGCTGGTAGAATTCGGACCTACCGAAGAAATAGCAGAGAATGCGAAACATCCTTATACCCGGGGACTGCTGAATGCGGCGCCGATTTTAGACCCTACCCTTCGGGATCAGAAGAAAGAAGTCATGAAAGGTGATCCGGGCAGTCTGATTAAAGTAGGAGCAGGGTGCCGTTTCTGTGACCGGTGTGAATTTGTTACAGAAGAGTGCAGAAATACGATGCCGCCTGATCGCATTGTCGGAGAAGGACATCAGGTGGCATGTTTCCACCCGCTGAATCAGGAAAACACAGCGGAGCATTAAAAGGTTTGTAATTTTTATTACAATAGATAACTCGTAAAGGAGGAAGAATTTATGAAGAAGTTATTAGCTATTATGATGGTCTTCGTTATGGTATTCTCCCTGGCTGCATGCGGCGGAGGCGGCGGGGATGCATCCTCAGAAGAAAAGACTGAATTAGTAGTAATGGACAGTGAATGGTACGGCGTAGACGGCTTCCAGCTGGACAGCAGTGCCGGCGGTCAGGCCTGGGTGGGTGCACCTCTGTTTGAGTGGGATGCAGAAAACTCGAAGGTTGTTGACAATATCTGTCAGGACTGGACTGTTGCTGAAGATGGCAGCAATGTAACCTTTACTGTTCCGGAAGGCTTAGTGTACTCTACAGGTGAGGAAGTACAGCCGGAAGACGTAAAAGCATCTATAGAGCATGGTCAGAAGGTAAGCCCTTATGCAGACGGATATGATAACATTAAATCGATTGATATCGATGGAAGAACGGTTAAGCTGAATCTGAGTCATTTTTCCAGTGATATGGAATATTATTTCTGTGCAGATTTTATCTGTCTGATTGATAAGGATGAGTTAGATTCTATGTCTGATGATGAACTGATGTGGGGCGCACATCCGTATGGACCGTACAAACTGGACGAAACAAACGGCTATGTTTCCGGTTCTGAGGTTAACCTTGTAAGACATGAAGAGTATAAGACTTTCAATCCGCTGGTTGAAACAAACGGTCCTTGGCATTTTGAAAAAATCAAGTGTAAGTTTAATGTGGAAGACTTTACAGAAACAGAAGAAGTTAAGAGCGGCTCCGCAGACATTATTCTCTCCACTTCTAAAGACCAGAGACTGGAACTGGAAGGGGCTGAAGGTGTTGAACTTCTTGAAGCTTCCTATCCTACTGTAAATTATGTAGAGCTGAATACTGACAACTCTATTTTCTCTGATATCAATGTCCGCAAAGCATTCTGCCATGCAATCAACCGTGACGAATTTGCGGAAATTTCCGAGGGAAGTGTATCCCCGGCTTATTCCATCATCATCGACAGCATGCAGTGCTTCGACCAGAAAGCAAAAGACTGGTTCCAGAAGACTTACAACTATGATCCTGAAAAAGCAAAATCCTTACTGGAAAAAGCGGGCTGGGTTGACAGCGACGGTGACGGAATCCGTGAAAAAGACGGAAAGAAACTGGAATTCACATTCCTGGCATTCACAGACTGGACCACAATTCCGGAAGCAATGACAAACCAGCTGAAAGAAGTAGGTTTCGATATGTCCATTGAAGCGCTGGAATACAACTACATCCACGACCGCTGCAACGAAGATAACTACGATATGGGTATTGCAGGTCTGGCATGGGCAGAACCTCTTCTGATCTTCAATATCTGCTACTATGATAAGAACGCTCCTGGTAACGACGATACTTACCGCAAGATGGTAGAAGCAGTAGCTTCTGAGCCGGATACTGAAAAGCGTGTTGAAAAGGTAGGCGAAACCCAGATGCGTATGTTTGAAAATGTAAACATCATTCCGCTGTTTATGGATAACAGCTATACAGCAATCAGATCAGAAATCAAGGGTATTGTTGCGGAAGCTGACGGTACATTATCAACTGCTGATATGTATTTTGAAAAATAATCAAAGTTCAGCCGGTAAATTTATAATAAACGGACTATAAGCCGAAGTGAGCAGAGAGGAGAAATCCTCTCTGTTTTCTTGTGCGGTGGAGTAATTCCGCTATAGTTGGTATTTTGTCGGAATAAGGTAAAAATGGAAAATGTCAATTATAAATATATTGTAACAAACAGGACTGCCGCATCAGCAGTAATTTTCTGCTAATGTGACAGTCCCTGTAAAAAAGCAGCTATCGATTTTGCAGCGCCGATTGATGCTTATCCCCGTTTGGTGAAAGCACTTATTTGATGCTTACTCCTGTTCGCTGTCGTTTTTGTCCGGTGAAGCCCTCTATTTGATGGCAGCTTTTGTTTGTTGAAAGTTCCTGTGAGGAAAGCGCCGGTGATTATTTTTCCAGAAGTTTCATTACTGTCCGAACTTCCAGTTCGATACCGATTCCGATGGCGTCTTCATCAGGGGCAAGGTTGTCGCTGTGAAGAGGGACGGGATTGCAGCCCGGCACTGTACAGCCCAGGTTGAAGTAAGCGCCGGGCACTTTTTCTGTGAAGAAGGCGAAGTCGTCGCCGCCCATACTGGAGGCTTCGAGATGATGTACTTTTGTGATGTTTTTCATTTCGCAGGCAGCCGCTTCCACTGCGGAAACAACGGAGGCATTGTTGATTAAAGCAGGGTAAGGATCGTTGTCAAAGTGGACTTCGGCAGAGGCGTCATAAGCCTTCGCTGTGTTTTCTGCAATGCGGCGGATTGAATTTTTGGCAAATTCGGTGGTTTTGCTGTCTAATGTGCGGAGTGTGCCGTGAAGTCTGCAGGTTTCCGGAATGATATTGCTGCAGCTTCCCGCGCGGATTTCACCGATGGTTACGACAATGGGCGTGGTCGGCGCTGTGAAGCGGGAAACCAGACTCTGCAGGTTCAGAACAACAGACGATGCGGTGACAATCGGATCGATGCCGGTTTCCGGGTGGGCGCCGTGGCATTGTTTTCCGTTGATATCAATATAAAATCCGTTGACAGCGGCGTTGATTGCGCCGTTTTTCAGAGATATATCGCCGGTTTCCAGGGAAGGATCGATATGAAGAGCAATCATTGCATCAATTTCGGGAGCGTTCAGAGCGCCTTCGGCAATCATCTGCGCTGCGCCGCCGACAGTTTCTTCGGCAGGCTGGAAAATTAATTTTACGCAGCCGTTAAGTTCTTCTTCGGCGTTTTTCAAAATGATTCCCGCGCCCAGCAGAATTGCGGTATGCATATCATGACCGCAGGCATGCATTACACCCGTATTGACAGAAGCATAAGGAAGACCGGTATGTTCTTCAACCGGAAGAGCATCGATGTCGGCGCGGATTCCCACGCATTTACCGCTGTTCTCATTACCTACCACCGCAATGATTCCGTTTCCCGCGATATTGCGCCGGTAGGAGATGTGATGCTGTTCAAGAATAGTACAGATATAGTCGGCAGTGTTTTCTTCCTGTTCCGAAAGCTCGGGGTGCTGATGAAGATACCGGCGAATCTGTATTGCCTGAGAGATTGCTTTTTCGATAAGATTGTTTAAGTCCATGAGATCCTCCTTGCTTGTTATAATTCAGTTTGATTAAAATCTATTTTCTTATTTCCGACAGGTTCTGTTCGAGGTTACCTGAAACGGCAAATTGATAAGCGCCGACATTGAGAATACGATTTTGTTTTTCCATAGCTCTTTTCCTTGTTATAATTTGATGAACTATTATATTGGTGGGGATTGGTTTTTCTGTCATTCCTCAACTCGAATTGATACTTCTCCTGTGGTCAGGGTATCAATCTGCCGCATTCGGCGGCCTTCCATATATTCCACGACCAGTCCGCCGTTTTCGTCGATGTCGATGGCGCGGGCGCGGACCGGACGGCTGTTTACAGCGGAATGAACCAGAATATTTTTACCGAGAACAAAACATTTTGTTCGGTATTCCCGCAGAAAGCTGCGGCTGTCCAGGTCATTCAAAACCTCCATCAGTTCATTGAATATTTCGGCTGCAAGCTCGCCTCTTGAAAAACTGTTCTTCTGAGGAGAGACCGCGCCGACAATTTCTTTCAGTTCTTCCGGAAAGCTTCCGGGAAAGCAGTTGACGCCGATGCCGATAATCAGGCTGTCTATTTTGCCTGTCTCAAAGTTGGTCTGTGCCTCGGTCAGAATTCCGCAGACTTTTTTGCCGCCGATAAAAAGGTCGTTCACC
Organism: uncultured Eubacterium sp.; assembly: GCA_937894585.1. Taxonomy (GTDB): domain Bacteria; phylum Bacillota; class Clostridia; order Peptostreptococcales; family Anaerovoracaceae; genus Senimuribacter. Next base: position 26,774 of record CALBGO010000026.1, on the reverse strand, counting down.
CATTTGATACGGGCTTTGATGCCCGCTGTTTTTTCGATGGCTCTGCATACCGCCACGGCGGCTGCCATGGTGACATAAAGTGATTTGCTGAGGTCAAAGTGAGGACGGAGGGCGACTGTCATATAAAGACCTGTTCCGGCAGGCGAGGCAAAGCTTCTTCCCAGGCGTCCGCGGCCGGCTTCCTGCTTATTTGCGATAACCATAACAGGAAGGTCGCCTGCGGGCAGTTCTTTTGCAATGTTATTGGTGGAATCAACGGTATCGAAAACTTTTAGATCGCAGGGGAAACGGAGGCTGCCGGAGACAGAAGCTTCCGTAAGAATATTGCTCTTTGTCTTAAGTCTGTAACCGATGCTGGGTTTACTTTCTATATGGTATCCTTCGCTGCGAAGCTGCTGCATGGCTTTCCAGACGGCGTTTCGGGAAACCTGAAGCGCGTCTCCGATTTTCTGTCCGGAAAGATAAACCCCTGTATTTTCCATTAACAGCTTCAAAAGTTCGGTTCTTGTTGACATGGAATATTCCTCCTGATTCATCTGGTTTTCACACGATATTCACATCGCATTCATGCGGATTTGTATACTTTCAGTATACCACGAAATTCTGTAGGAAAAAAGTTGGACTTTGTTCAAAAACCTTTATTTTTCAGAATAAATATGCTAAAATAATATGCTACAACTACCAAAAACAAATCGGGAGGAATTTTAAAAACAAAATGGACAGTCATATAGGATATTCTTTGGGGATTATTATAGTATTTTTGATTTTATCTGCATATTTTTCAGCAACAGAGACCGCATTTACTTCTCTGAACCGAATCAGAATGAAAAATTTGGCAAACGACGGAGATAAACGAGCAAAAAGAGTGCTGGACTTAGAGGGCAAATATGATAACCTGCTTTCTACGATTTTGATCGGAAACAATCTGGTGAATATCGGTCTGACGGCGGTTGCCACGGCTCTTTTCTTAGAATTATCACCGGAATACGGCTCTGTGCTTTCAACGGTTGTCGTGACGATTGTGGTTTTGATTTTCGGTGAAATTTCACCGAAAAGCCTGGCAAAAGAAAGTCCGGAAGGCTTTGCGATGTTTTCCGGCCCGATGATTCATGCGCTGATGGTGCTTCTGACTCCGCTTAACTTTTTGTTCAGCCAGTGGAAGAAGCTGATTTCAAAACTTTTTAAGGTTGTGGACAACAGAGGAATTACAGAAGATGAACTTCTGACCATTGTAGAAGAAGCAGAGACGGAGGGCAGCATAGAAGCGGACCAGAGCGAACTGATTCAGAATGCCATTGCCTTTAACGAGCTGGAGGCATGGGATGTGCTGACGCCCCGTGTGGACATTAAAGCTATCGAAATCGATTCCACGAAAAAAGATGTTGCAAAGATGTTCCTGGAAACAGGATACTCAAGACTTCCTGTTTATGAAGATGATTTGGACAAGATTCTGGGGGTTCTTAACCAGAAGGATTTCCATAATTATATTTCAGGGTCTAAAAAGACGATTTCTGACTATGTGAAGCCGGTTATTTATGTAGCCGGATCTATGAAGGCGGCGGATCTTCTGAAAAAGCTGCAGGTCAATAAGACGCATATTGCGATTATCGTAGATGAATACGGCGGTACTGCGGGACTTGTGACTATGGAGGATATTATTGAGGAGCTTGTCGGTGATATTTACGATGAGCACGACGAGGTGGAGTCTCAGGAAATCACGCAGCTTCAGGATGGAAGTTACAGAGTGCTCTGCAGCACCAATGTGGAAAAAATGTTTGATTACTTCGATGAGGAAGTGGAACTGGATGCGACAACCGTAAATGGCTGGGTGGTATTACAGCTGGATAAGCTGCCGCGTATCGGAGATACTTTTGAATATGAAGTCGGGAATAAGGTTTTTGCCGGCCGTGTGATTCAGGCTGACGACCGCAAGGCTATCGAAATCAATCTGAGGGTTACGGAAGTGCCTGAAGAGGAACAAGTAAACAGAAAGGGGAATTCGTACGAGATATGTCACTAATGGAAAAAATCTTCGGTGATCTCAATGAGAAAGAGCTGAAGAAAATCAATAAAATTGTAGATAAGGTGGAGGCGCTGGATTCTCAGATGCAGGCTCTTTCCGACGAGGAGCTGCAGGCTATGACACCGAAACTGAAAGAAAGATTAAAAAACGGAGAGACTCTTGATGACATTCTTCCGGAGGCTTTTGCGGTCTGCCGTGAAGGTGCTGTGCGAAGCCTGGGAATGAAGCATTTCCGCGTACAGCTTGTGGGCGGCGTGGTACTTCATCAGGGCAGAATTTCCGAGATGAAAACCGGTGAAGGTAAGACTCTGGTTGCGACACTGGCGGCTTATCTGAATGCTCTTTCGGGCAAAGGGGTTCATGTTATTACCGTCAACGACTATCTGGCAAAGCGTGACGCAGAGTGGATGGGAAAACTTTATACCTTCCTGGGTCTGTCCGTAGGCTGTGTTGTTCACGGTGTGGAAGGCGAAGAGAGAAAGGCTGCGTACAGAGCCGATATCACATACGGAACCAATAACGAGTTCGGTTTTGACTACCTGAGAGATAATATGGTGACTTATCAGGAAGAATTGATGCAGCGCGAACTGAACTATGCGATTATCGACGAAGTCGACTCTATTTTAGTGGACGAGGCGAGAACACCTCTGATTATTTCCGGCAGAGGTTCAAAGTCCACAGATCTTTATAAAACTGCGGACAGATTTGTAACTTCTCTGGTAAAGGAAGCGGATTTTACCGTAGAAGAAAAGGACCAGCAGGTTTCTCTGACAGATGCCGGCGTGCAGAAAGCCGAAGCTTTCTTTAAACTGGATAACTACGGTGATCCTGAAAATATGGAAATCAACCATCATGTGCAGCAGGCTCTGAAAGCACGCAACCTGATGGAACGGGATGTGGACTATATTGTAAAAGACGGTGAGATTATTATCGTTGACGAATTTACCGGCCGTCTTATGTTCGGAAGAAGATTCTCAAACGGTCTGCATCAGGCGATTGAAGCCAAAGAAAGAGTGGCGGTTCGCTCCGAATCCAAAACGCTGGCGACAATTACACTGCAGAACTATTTCAGAATGTATAATAAGCTTGCAGGTATGACCGGTACCGCAAAGACGGAAGAAGACGAATTCAGAGATATTTACAATATGGATGTTGTGGTGATTCCGACCAATAAACCGATTGCAAGAAAAGACCTTGACGATTCTGTATATCAGACGGAGAAGGGTAAGTTCAAGGCTATTGCAAATCGTGTTGCCGAGGTGCATCAGACCGGTCAGCCGGTACTGGTAGGTACAATTTCCATTGAAAAGTCGGAGCTGATCAGCGATATGCTGAGAAAACGCGGCGTAAAGCACAATGTCCTCAATGCAAAACAGCACGATAAGGAAGCTGAAATTGTTGCGGAAGCGGGTCGTCTGGGTATGGTAACAATCGCCACCAATATGGCGGGTCGAGGCACCGACATTATTCTCGGCGGAAATCCGGAATTTGAAGCAAAAAGAGAGATGAAGAAGCAGGGGTACAGCGATGAAGCTATTTCCTTTGCCTCCAGTTTTGTAAAGTCGGACGATGCTGAGCTCAATGAAGCCAGAGAAAAATTCAACGAGCTGCACCGGAAGTTTAAGGAAGAAAGAAAAGAAGAACAGGAAAAGGTTAAAGAGCTGGGCGGTTTATGTATCATCGGTACGGAACGCCATGAATCAAGGCGTATTGACAATCAGCTGCGAGGCCGTTCCGGCCGTCAGGGAGACCCCGGTCAGACTCAGTTCTTTATTTCGCTGGAAGATGAGCTTTTGCGTCTTTTCGGCGGCGAGCGTATGAAGAAAATGGTCGACAAGATGGGCCTTGATGAAGATGAGGCTATTGAGGCAGGCATGCTTTCCAGAGCCATCGAAGGCGCGCAGAAAAAGGTGGAAGGCAAGAACTTCGGCATCAGAAAATATGTACTTCAGTACGACAATGTTATGAATAAGCAGAGAGAAATTATTTACGATGAGCGCCGCAAGGTGCTTTTCGGAGAAGATCTCCGCGACTATATTATGAATATGATGCGTACCATTGTCAATGCGATTATCGATCCGATCGTTGTTGACTCCAAATATCCTGAGGAATGGGATTTTGAGGTAATGAACAAGAACCTGCGCAAAATTACTGCTATGTATCGCGGAAAGAACGAATACAGCCCGCAGGAACTGCAAGCTATGACAGAAGAATCCCTGCGTGAAGCTGTGATTTCCGAATTCGAAAGCCTGTACGAGGCGAAGGAAACAGAAGTAGGCAGAGAGCAGATGCGTGAAGTGGAGCGTATGATTCTCCTTCGTGTAGTCGATAATCTCTGGATGGATCATATCGACGCCATGGATCAGCTGAAAACAGGTATCGGTCTTCGTGCTTTGGGACAGCAGGACCCTGCGGCAGCATATGCGAAAGAGGGTTTCGATATGTTCGAGCAGATGATTAATGCCATTCAGGAGGATACTGTAAGATACTGTTATAATGTAACGGTAGAAACCAAAGCGGAAAGACGGCATATTTTGAAAGCTGAAAAGGCTACCAAGTCCGAGTATGTGGAAGATGAAACCACAAGAGCGATGCAGGGCGAAGGGCAGCTGCCGGAGGGTGCGCAGGTTCCTGACAGAGAACATAAGCCGGAAACCTACAGACGCGATCAGCCGAAAGTAGGCAGAAACGATCCGTGTCCGTGCGGAAGCGGTAAAAAATACAAAAACTGCTGCGGGAGATCCTAGCTGATTTTCCCCGGCTTCAGCCGGAATGGAAAATCGGACAGCGAAGAGAGACAACTGATTGGAAGTTGTCGAACGGAGGAGAGACGCGCAAGCGGAACGGTACCCGATTGTCTGATTCTGAGCCTGCATAATAAAGAATATTTCTTGCTATCCCCCGCAAGCTGCTTTTTGAGCAGAGTGCGGGGGATTTTTGGTGTATATCTTCGGTATGGTTCCGGCGGATTGTCGGTGTAATTTTGGCATTTTCCTGTGATTATGTCAAAATACAATCTGAATACCATTATTGGTGGAAATGTTTATAAAATTCAGGCGGATCTTAGGGTAAAATGGAATGGTAAAGATTTCACAATGTTTGTTCCATGTGACAGCGTTGTATTTTTGGTCTTATTTATTGGAGGTTTTAGTATGACACAAACAAAAAAGACACGACTTCCGAACAAGTTTGAGGCGATTTTACCAATCCTTGCCTTGCTCGGACTGATGATTTCCAATTATATTTGGAAATGGGGAATTGACCCGCATGTACCGGTGCTGATTGCTGCGATTATAGCATGTGCAATTGGGGTAATGTGCGGTCAGACTATTAAAGATATGATTAACGCGGCAATCGATGCTATCAGCCAATCTATGGAGGCGCTTCTGATTCTGATTTTCGTAGGCTGTCTGGTGGGTTCTTTTGAATGGTCCGGCACCATTGCCGCAATTGTATATTATGGACTGAAACTGCTGACACCGGCCATTTTCCTGCCGGCGGTAGCTGTTATCTGTGCAATTGTAGGCGTTTCTTTAGGATCGGCATACACAGTATCTGCGACTTTAGGTATTGCATTTATGACAATCGGTTCCACTATGGGTATCAATCCCGGTCTGGTTGCGGGAGCGATTCTTGCCGGCGGATGTACAGGCGACAAATTCTCTCCGTTGTCCGACTCTACAAACTTGTCGGCTGCTGCATCACAGACTGCGCTGTTTGACCATATCAGAGCAATGATTATGACAACCTTCCCGTCATTTATAATCGGTCTTCTGATTTTCGGCGGAATCAGCATTTTTGGAGATGTAGGCACTTACGATGCAACGGTGGTAGACGAATTGTCCGAAGCAATTAAAAATAACTTTAACCATATGAGTCCGCTGCTGCTTCTGCCGATTCTGGTAATTATCGTTACTGCGGTTATGAAGCTGCCGGCGCTGCCGGGGGTACTGCTGTCGGCCTTTACCGGCTGCATTTTCGCGGTGATTTTCCAGGGTGCAGGTATCGTAGACTGTATTACGATGGTGCATTACGGATATTCGACTGAAACCGGAAATGAACTGGCGGATCAGCTTTTGAACAGAGGCGGAATGGATTCTATGTTCTGGACAATCAATATCGCGCTGATCGCTATTGGCTTCGGTGGAATTTACAGCCAGATCGGTGCAGTGGAATCTGTTCTGGGCGGCGTGATCAGAAAAGTAAAGACACCGTTCCAGATGATTGCGGTTACCATTCTGACTGCGATGTTCTGTATTGCAACGATGTGTGACCAGTATCTGGGTCTGATTGTGCCGGCATCGATGTACAAGGAAAAATACGATGAGCTGGGACTTGCAAGAAATCTTCTGTCAAGATCCCAGGAGGACGGCGGCACACTGTGGTCTCCGCTGGTTCCATGGTCTTCCTGCGGGGCATATCATTCCAGCATGCTGGGTGTAAGTACTTTTGATTATGTACCATTCTGTTTCGTAAATATCATTAACCCGATTATCTCCATCGGAACAGCTGCATGGGGCGGCAATATCATTTATGCTGACGGTACATATACCAACTTCTTTGGAAAGCTGAAGAAGGGCAAACCTGCTGCTGCGCCGGATGAAGCCCATGAAATTGCGATGAAGGCGCTGGAAGAAAAAAGAGCTGAAGGTGCATATAAAGCTGTATAAATAAAATGAAAGAAGTAAAGCTATATGGAATATAAAGGTATTTTAAAAAGACGGACAAAATCGAGAAATCTGCTGATTCTGGCAGTGGGAGCAGTGCTTCTGTTGTTAGAATGCGAATCGAAACAATATATTTATATTCCGTTCACTGCGCTGATTATGGTTGCTGTGTTCCACAAGAAAGATCATGTTGTATCGGAAGCCGGTGTAGATATCAGACGAAGCATTTTCGGGATGGTTTCAGATAACAGATGGAAGTGGAGCGAAATTTCAGCAGTTCAGCCTGATTACATCGGAGCGCGCCCCAATACTAAAGTCACTTTTCAGAAGGGATCTATGCTGCGGAGCTTTCTGTTTACACCGGAGGACGCCGATGCAGTTCTGAAACTGGCTGCTTCTATGAATCCTGAAATGTTCATCGATGCTTATACAGAAGAGGAACAGGAGGAAATGGAACGGGAAAAACGCCGGCGGGAAGAGCAGCTCCGGGCGCAGAGAGCGCAGGCAAAACGCGCAAAGAAAAAAAGGTAGATTGTTTTCTGCCTGAGAAATTAAATTTGAAAAACAGGGATTCCAAGTTGGTAAGCGCTTAAGCAAACCGTAGAGGATATCCCTGTTTTTTTATGGAGGCAGAGTCGTCGTTGGAAAAAGACGAAAGTTGTGATAGAATAAAGCATATTTATGTCTTCGGCTGAATCGGGATTTTCAGATGCTTATAGAAAACGATTTTACAGAGAGGTATTACATTAGGAAATGGAAATATGGCGGACACTTTTCTCGGAAAACATCTCACTCTACTTCCGGGGGGTATGAATAAAATGTCCTTTCTGCTAAAATAAAAGCGAAAAGGGAGGTTGACGATTTATGGATATGGAAAAAATCGGAAAATTTATTGCTGCCTGCAGGAAGGAAAAAGGTTTTACACAGGGACAGCTTGCAGAGCAGCTGGGAGTAACTTATAAGGCTGTGAGCAAATGGGAGAATGGCAGGAATCTTCCTGATCCGTCCTTATATAAACCGCTGTGCGCAGCTCTTGGGATTACACTGACGGAATTTTTCAACGGTGAATACATTGCGAAGGAGGAAATGATTCCCAAAAGTGACGATGTAATCTGTCAAATTGCAGAAAGCAGCCGGGAGAGCAGAATCATGCAGGCGATTGCTTATGCTGTTATGGTGGCAGGTATCGCTGTCATTTTTCTGCCTATCGCAGGACAGTTCGGAAAGAATGCGGCGATCGCCACTGCAGCGGCAGGTCTGGGGCTGTTTCTCCTTGGTATAGCTTTGCGCGTTACAATCTGGAGCCGCAGTCAGAATAAGAAAATCACCAACAGCGGAATGGGAATCTGCAGCGGACTGACTGTGCTGTTTGTCGCTCTGAAGCTGACCGGCTATATTGACTGGCCTTGGATCTGGGTGGTAGCGCCACTGTGGATCGGCGCAGGAAGTGTGGTTTTGTTTCTCGTACTGATTTTAATCGGATTCAGTATCGCAAAGAAAATCAAGGAGAGCAGAAGTTGATTTTATCATGTGGAGACACCTGACGGAGAAATCGCTGCTATAGTGGTGAAAACGGCAGCGAAAAGACCACGCTTCTGATTTCCCACCGTCTCGTGATTACCCGCATGGTATACAGAGTTCTTTCGGCACTTGAGCAGTTTTTGCATAATACTTATGATTATAGTTATAGTTATAGTTATAGTTACCTTTAGGGAGCTATTTGCCGATATTTCATATTTGATAGAAGTGAAAAGTTCGCTCATTTTTTAGGAATTATATCGGGAAAGTTCGCTCATTTTTTAGGAATTATATCGGGAAAGTTCCCTCATTTTTTAGTGATATAATGCGAAAAGTTCATTCATTTTTTAGGAAACCCATTGAAATTATGTTGTAATTTCAATGGAATTTAGTTTTTGAGATATTTGTTTTACGAACCGTCTAATCTGTGATAAAATATTAAGATATGAAATTTATGAGAAAAGGAAGTGATTACATGATTCAGTTTGATCAGATCAGATCAGACCTGCCTTTATGCAAGGCGAATCTTAAAGAGGTAGGTGAGTCCCTTTGACCTTGCGGGTCTGAGAAACGAATTGGAAGGGCTGAACAGCCGGATAGAAGCGCCGGAGTTCTGGAATGATCCGGAAGGCGCGCAGAATACTTTAAAGAAAAAGAAAAGCCTGGAAAACCGGATCGAGAAATACGAGGCTCTGGAAAAAGGCTTTGACGATATGGAAGAACTGATGCTTCTGGCAGAGGAGATGGAAGACGAAGAAGAAGCAGACGCAATAGCTGAAAGCTTTCGCGACTTGCAGAACCGGCTGGAAACCCTAAAGCTGGATACACTGCTTTCCGGAAAGTACGACAGAAACAATGCCATTATTTCCGTTCATGCAGGTACAGGCGGCGTAGACGCTATGGACTGGGCGCAGATGCTTTACAGAATGTATACACGCTGGGCGGAAAAGAAGGGCTACAAGGTGACTCTTGTGGATATGCAGGATGACACCGAAGCGGGCATTAAAAGCGCGACTATGATTATCGAAGGAGAAAATGCTTACGGTTATCTGAAAAACGAAAAGGGCGTTCACCGTCTGGTGCGGATTTCTCCCTTTAATTCGGCAGGAAAGCGGCAGACTTCTTTTGCAGCTTTAGAGGTTATGCCGGAAATCGAAGACGATATGACGGTGGAAATCGATCCGGAGGACCTGCGTATCGATACCTACAGAAGCAGCGGGGCAGGCGGTCAGCATGTCAACAAAACCGACTCGGCTATCCGTATTACTCATCTGCCGACCCACATTGTAGTCACCTGCCAGAATGAGCGAAGCCAGCATCAGAACAAGGAAATGGCTATGAAAATTTTGGCTTCCAGACTGATGGAGCTGAAGGAGCAGGAACACAAGGAGAATTTGAAAGAACTGAAAGGGGATTTTTCCCTGATTACATGGGGTTCGCAGATTCGCTCTTATGTATTTCAGCCGTATACTATGGTAAAAGACCACAGAACCGGTGCGGAAGTCGGTAATGTGGGCGCAGTTATGGACGGCGATATCGATTACTTTATTAACGAAAAACTGAAACAGAAGGATAATGATTGATGAATATAATAGAAAAACTGGCAAGTGAGTTTAAGGTAAAGACTTCTCAGGTGGAACATACAGTGGAACTCATCGATGAGGGCAATACAATCCCTTTTATTGCCCGTTACCGAAAGGAAGTAACCGGGGGACTTTCCGATGTGACCCTTCGTGATATGGACGAAAGACTTCAGTATCTCAGAAATCTGGAAGCAAGAAAAGAAGAAGTCATTCGTTTAATCGATGAACAGGGCAAACTGACGGAGGAACTGAAAGGTGAAATCGAAAAGGCAGAAGTACTGCAGCGTGTGGAGGACCTTTACAAGCCATACAAACAGAAAAAGGCTACCCGGGCGTCCAAGGCAAAAGAGCGGGGACTTGAGCCGCTGGCGATGATTTTTTACGCTCAGCAGAAGCAGAAGGGTACACCGGAAGAAATCGCTGCGGATTTTATCAATCCGGAAAAAGAAGTGAATACGGCAGAAGATGCTGTTCACGGCGCTATGGACATCATTGCCGAAATGATTGCGGATGATGCGGATCTGATTAAGGCTGTTCGCGAAAAGACTTTTGCAAAAGGCAGGATTGCGACAGAGGCGACAGACCCGGAAGAACAGACGGTTTACGATATGTATTACGGCAGCAGTGAAGCCATTGCCAAAATGCCGAATCACAGAGTTCTTGCTGTAAATCGTGGTGAAAAGGAAAAGAAGCTGAAGGTGAAAGTGGCAGTGGACAGCGAGGAAATCACAGGACTGATTGCGAAGCAGATTATTCGGGGCAAGTCTGTTTTTACCGGAATTTTGGAAGATACCATTGCGGATGCTTATAAACGGCTGATTGCACCGTCTGTCGAGAGGGAAATGCGCAATGTCCTGACAGAGCGGGCAGAAGCGGACGCAGTGAAAGTTTTTGCAAAGAATACGGAGAAGCTTTTGATGGTGCCGCCGGTGAAAGGAAAGAGAGTTCTGTCCATCGACCCGGGTTACAGGACCGGCTGCAAAGTCGCAGTTCTGGATGAAACCGGCAAGCTGAAGGCATATACCACTATTTACCCGACTCAGCCGAAAAACGATGTGGCGGGGACTGAGAAGACTCTGCAGAAAATCATTGAAAAATACGGCACGGATATTATCGTCATCGGAAACGGTACCGCTTCCCGAGAAACGGAAGAGGTAGTTGCAAACTTCTTGAAAAAGCACGATTACGATATTCAGTACACCATCGTTAATGAAGCGGGAGCTTCTGTATACTCGGCTTCCAAACTGGCAACAGAAGAGTATCCGGATCTGGATGTCACCACCAGAGGCGCTATGTCTTTGGGAAGAAGGCTGCAGGATCCGCTTGCGGAACTTGTTAAAATTGATCCGAAGCACATCGGTGTAGGACAGTATCAGCATGACATTAACCAGAAGCAGTTGGATACCGCCCTTACCAATGTGGTGGAAGACTGTGTAAACCGTGTCGGTGTGGATCTTAATACGGCATCTCCGTCTCTGCTTTCTTACATCGCAGGCGTGAATGCGGGGATTGCAAAGAATATAGTCGCCTACAGAGAAGAGCATGGAAGCTTTACAAACAGAAAAGAACTGATGAAAGTTTCCAAGCTGGGCGAAAAAGCTTTTAAGCAGTGTGCCGGATTTATGCGCATTGCCGACGGCAGCGAGCCTTTGGACAGCACTTCCGTTCACCCGGAAAGTTATAAAGCTGCAGAGGAAATGATGGCGAAAATCGGTATTTCCAAAGAGGAGATTGCCGGCGGCGGTGCAAAAAACATCGATGAAAAAATCTTCCGGGCATATCCTGCGAAAAAGCCGTCGGAAAGCGTAAAGAAAATGGCGGAAGACTTAGGCATTGGGGAAATGACTCTTTCCGATATCATTGCGGAAATGAAAAAACCGGCAAGAGATCCCCGTGAAGATGCGCCGCCTGTGATTTTCAGAAACGATGTGAGAAGCTTTGATGATTTGAAAGTGGATATGGAACTGACCGGTACGGTCCGTAATGTAGTGGATTTCGGAGCTTTTGTGGATATCGGCGTGAAACAGGACGGTCTTGTGCATATTTCACAGCTCTCCAATAAATATATCAAACATCCGATGGATGTGGTTTCGGTAGGAGATACCGTTAAGGTAAAAATCTTATCTATTGATAAGGAAAAGCAGAAAATCGGTCTGACGATGAAGTTCTGAAGCAGAGAAAGAGGAAGTTATACTTATGGCAATTCGAGCAGTTTTATTTGATTTTGACGGTACAGTAGCAAATACCAACAGGCTGGTTCTGGACTCCTGGCAGCATACTTATCGTACACTGACCGGCAGGGAAGCGGATGAAGCGGTTATCAAAGCGACCTTCGGCGAGCCCCTTCCCGTCAGTATGGAAAAAGCCTTTCCGGATACGCCGACAGATGAGGCTATCGCTGTTTACAGGGACCATCAGAAGGATATTTACGAAGAAATGATAGAAGCTTTTGAAGGTATGCCGGAGCTGATGAAGGCGCTGAAAGAAAAAGGCTATCTGGTGGCGATTGTTACTTCGAGAATGAGAAATAGCACTCTGATCGGTCTTCGTAAATTCGGCGTTATGGAGGATATCGACTGCATTGTTACCTGTGAGGACACTGACAAGCACAAGCCGGACCCGGAACCGGTGCTGATTGCCCTTGAGCGCCTTAGCGTCAGTGCAGAGGAAGCTCTGATGGTGGGAGACAGTATGTTTGACATTAAGTGCGCCCACAATGCAGGAGTTAAAAGCGTGCTGGTGGAATGGGCGGAGGCTGCGACCGAAGAAGACAGAAACGGTCCCGATGCGCCGGAATACATAATCGGCCGGGCAGAAGATTTATTTGAGATTTTATAACAGGGATCGGGCAGAAGTCTTATTTAGCCTTTTATAACAAGTTTTGACGGTTCTGTTCGGAGGTGTTTCTGATACATGCATTGACAGCCTCTCTGTCAGTGTGTGCTTTCGGTATCTGTTCCGGCGCCTTTGCTGACGGTTCGGTTTTTGAATACATGCAAGCTTTGTTAACGGTTCGTGTTCTTGATACAAAAAGGGCGGGCAGTGCCCGTCCTTTTTCAAACTGAGGAGAATCTATGCTGAACATCTTTTACGGAAGAGAAAGTATCGACAAGGAAAAATTCATTTATGAGCGTATCGCCGAAGATCACAGTGCCGGCAGGCAGCAGAGAACTCTGGTAATTGTGCCGGATCAGTATACGCTGGAAGCAGAGAAGCAGGCTTTTCGGCTTCTTCATACAAAGAGTATGATGGATACGGAAATTACCGGTATGGCGAGACTGGGAAGCTGTCTTATTGAAAAGCAGGGCGGCGGCAGACGGACTTTTATCGATAAATACGGCCGTCATATGCTGCTGACACAGATCGGAGCAAAACTTGAGGATAGACTGAGGGTATTTCGGGGCAGTCTGCGCAAAGGCTCTTTTATTGAGATGACAAACAATTTTATCTCCGAGATGAAGCAGTACAATGTGAAACCCGATGATCTGGAAGCGCTTCGTGAAAATCTGGAACCGGACAGTCTGCTGGCGGCAAAGCTTTCGGATCTGCAGCTTCTGTTTGCGGAATATCAGCAGGCGATTGAGGGAAAGTATACGGACTCGGAAGATTACATTGATCTTTATATGGGAAAAATCAAGTCATCGGAACTGATTGCGCAAAGCAGTATTTGGGTGTACGGTTTTGACAGTTTTGCGCCGAAGGCAATGGAAGTTTTGGGAAATCTGATGGCAGCGGCAAGAGAAGTAAATGTTTTTCTTACCTGTGACAGAAATTGTCGTGACGAGGAGCTTTTTGTTCTGCCGGAAATCGTAATGTCCAACCTTTGCAGGCAGGCGGAAGCTTTCGGAGTTCCATACAAATGCAAAAAGGTGGAACAGGGCAGCGGATTCGACTGTAAAAAGAACAATCCGGCGATTTCACATCTGGAGCGTGAGCTGTATGCTGTTACAAAAACGCATTTTGCAGGTGAAGAAATATCGGGGCAGGGAGAAATCCCGGGAGAAGAGAGCCGGATTACGCTGGTGCAGGCAGCAAATCTTTACAGTGAGGCGGAATCCGCGGCTTCTTATATTCTGCATCTTTTGCGGGATAAAGGGCTTCGGTGCAGGGATATTGCAGTGATCTGCAATGACCAGAATGTAAGGGGCTCCATTATCAGCAGGGTTTTTGAAGAGTACGGACTGCCTCTCTTTGATGACAGAAAACGGAGCATTCTCGGTTCTCCCATTGCTGTTTTTGTAGTTTCTCTTTTAGAAACGGCAGTCTGCGGATACCGCACAGCAGATGTGCTTGCAACTTTGAAAACCGGATTTTTTGATTTGACTGAGCAGGAAATCGAACAGCTGGAAAACTACGCCGTGAAATACAGAATTAAGGGAACTATGTGGAAGAAGCCTTTTGTCAAAGGCGCTTTGGAATACGGTGATGACGGTCTTGCTGAAATTGAAGATATCAGAAAGCGGGCGGCAGAATTGTTTTCCGAACTTGAACAGCTGTGCCGCAGTGCAGATACGATGGGCTCGTTTACTGCCGCATATTACGATTTTCTCACCGAAAAGATAAAGCTTGATGAAAAAATCACAGAGCTGATGAAAGAGCAGGAGCTTCGGGGATTTTTGGATCTGGCGGAGGAAACTTCTCAGATTTTCGGGCAGATTGTAGCGATTTTCGATCAGATTGCCGAGATTTGCGGCGATGAGTCCTTTGAGGGCGGCGCTTTTCTGGAGCTGCTGTCTGCGGGTCTTTCGCAGATGGAAGTGGGCGTGCTTCCGCCGACCTCGGACGATGTGCTGATGGGAACCATGCAGAGAACCAGAAGCGGTCCTGTTAAAGCTGTGGTTGTGATCGGAGCCAACGAGGGAATCCTGCCTGCCGGAAAATCGTCCGAGGGACTGTTCAGTATGGAAGAACTGGATTTTCTTGCTTCGGAGGGAAAAGAAATCTGTAAGGTGGACGGTATACGAGTCATGGAGGAGCAGCTGGCAATTTACAGGAATCTGTCCAAGCCTTCCGATTATCTTTGGATTAGTTTTTCCGCCGGCGATGAAGAGGGAAAAGAAATCCGTCCGTCTGAAATTGTAGATCTTCTGCAGCGGATTTTCCCGGGACTTCCGGTGCAGGCGGATGTTGTCAGCAGAGATGAAGTCACGGAGCTTATCGGCGGAAGAGTCAATACGCTGCGTCATCTGACCGAGGCGCTGCATTTGGGCAGAAGGGGAGAAAAAATTGACGGCGGCTGGAAAACAGTAGCGGACTGGTACAAGGAGCGGGAACCTGAAAAGCTGGATGAAATCGCAGGCGCTATGAGCTTTACCAACAGGCAGGAGAATCTGCCGAGGGAGCTGGCGGAAGTTTTGTATCGGAAAGAACTGCATCTGCCGTTGGTGCTGTCGCCTTCCAGACTGGAAAAATTCAGCAGATGTCCCTTTGCTCATTTTGTGGCATACGGCCTGCATCCTTTGGAACGGCGCATTTTTGAAGCGGGAGGCAGGGAAATCGGAGATATTTATCATCGCTGCCTTATGGAGCTTTCGCAGAAATTATCAGAAGAGGGCACCTGGCATACTGTAAGTGAAGATGAGTGCAAGGCTATGGTTTCTGAAATTGCGGAGCGGGAAGCGGACGACTACAGAGAAGGTCTGTTCCGCTTTGGAAATGAAGAGCGTTATAAGACGGGACGGATTGCGGATACTTGTTTTCATGTATGCTGGGCTTTAATCGAGCAGGTTCGGGCAGGACAGATTGAAGAAAGTCTTTATGAAGTACCTTTCGGCAGAAATCGGGATATTGCGCCGATTGAGGTTTTTGCGGAAGGTGAAAAGGTTTACATCGAAGGGAAAATCGACCGTCTGGATGTTTTAGCGAATGACCGGATTAAAATTATAGATTACAAGACCGGGCAGGAAAGCTTCCGCGTGGAAGAAGCGAGGGGCGGCTACCGGCTTCAGTTAATGCTGTATCTGAAGGCAGCGCAGGAAAATGTGAAAAAACCTGCCGGCGTGTTCTACTTTAAAATCGGCGATCCCCGTGTGGATTTGACCGGTATTGCCCGGGAAAAAATTTTTGAAAAAATTTCAAAAGAAATGAAGACAACTTTCCGATTAGATGGTATAATGGTCAATGACAGTCAGATTATTGACGGTATTGCAGGAGAATTCGAAGGCTTTTCGGATATTGTGCCGCTTCGTGCGACAAAGGACGGTGTCAAGGCAACTTCCGACGGATTTCTTCTCAGCGAGGAGGAATTTGCGCAGCTGCAGTCGGATATAGACAGGCAGATAGAAAAGCTGTGCGGACAGCTTGCCGACGGACGCATTGAGATCCGCCCGAAAAAGACGGACAGAGAATCTCCGTGCACTTATTGTGAATACAAGGGAATATGCAGATTCGACCTTGCTTTTCCGGGTTGTAACTACGAGGTGATTCGGTAAAAAGCAGGAGAACTGACAGACAGAAGAAATTTGTTATAAAGCGGGCGGCGCTTTTCTGCGTTTCCCGCAGAATATGCTTCCGTGGCTCAGTTGGCAGAGCAGCGCATTCGTAACGCGCAGGTCGCCGGTTCGATCCCGGCCGGGAGCTCCATAGAAAAACACCTTGCAAGTGGCTGAAAATAGCCGTTTGCAAGGTGTTTTGCTTTATTCGTTATTAAGTAATTTCATATCTTTTGCATTTGAAGAGGATATGACACTTTTACCAAGGGCTTCTTCCAGTTCTTTACGAGCATTACGGTGAAACAGGTGCTTGACAATATTTTTTCCGCCTGTTAAAATGATTAAGTGAATTTAATTAAATAAGATTAACTATTTTGTGTATCATACAAAGGGCAGTGGTTTCAGGCTGAAGAAGTGAATGCTGTCTTTGTCTTCGATATCTTTTATAACGTCCCTGTATATCAGATACGCAAAGGATTATTTACAGAACAGGAGGTCATATGAAGTTTCAGGAGTATATCAACAGGCTTTATTATGAAGAAACGATTCATGAGCTTGCTGTGCGGAACCGGAACGGCGGGGAAAAGATTTCGTACAATTCCATTATGTACATTGATGCGATTACCTATCTTCAGGATTGTACAGTCAGCAAGCTGGCGGACAGGCTGCATATTTCAAAGCCGGCGGTAACAATGAAGGTAAATGAGCTTCTGCGCCAGGGGCTGATTGAAAAAGAGCAGAGTGAAGAAGACCGCAGAGTCTTTTTTCTGCGCGCGAAAGCAAGAACAGATGAATTTTTTCCGGAATACAATACTGCCCTTAAAGCAGCGGAAAATTATATCAGCGACAGATACACAGAAGAGGAAATGGAAATTTTTGAAAGGATTCTGACCGATGCGTCGGAAAAATACATTGAGGAGCTGAAAAAAAGTGAACAGTTTAACCATTGAACATAACGCCAAAACACTGATTAAATTTTCATTTCCTTCAATTATTTCGCTGCTGTGTATGTCCTGCTACGAAATGGTAGACGGGGTTTTTGTTGCCAATTTTGTCAATGCGGACGCTCTTGCCGCTATCAATATTGTTTATCCGCCAATTACGATTTTAATCGGTATAGCTATTATGCTGGCAACCGGCGGCAGCGCGATTATTGCGAAAAAGCTTGGAGAAAAAAAGGAGCAGGAGGCCAGAGAAAATTTCACTATGATTATTCTGGTGGGGCTTTTCATCGGTATTCTCTGTATCATCGCTGACTTTCTGTTTGTAAAAAAGCTGGTAGTGCTTTTGGGCGCAACGGAGCGTCTGTTTGATTATGCGTACACATATCTGTTCATACTGGCGCTAGCTTCACCGGCAGGGATTCTGCAGATGCTGTTTATGACTTTTTTTGTAACTGCGGGAAAGCCGAATCTGGGTATGATTCTTACAGCTGCAAGCGGTATTACCAATGTCGTTTTCGACTATATTTTTATGGGACCTATGGATATGGGTGTAGAAGGAGCGGCGATTGCCACCGGTATGGGTTATATGGTTTCGGCGGTTTCGGGATTTTTTTTCTTTTGGAAGAATAAAAACGGTCTTCTGCATTTTGTGTGGCCGAAATGGAACGGAAATGTTTTGCTGCACGCCTGTACCAACGGAATGTCGGAGATGGTCAGCAGCCTGGCGGGATCTGTCATTACGCTGATTTATAATTTTAAAATGCTGCATTATGCGGGAGAGGACGGTGTTGCGGCGATTACTATTGTATTATATGCCCAGTTCCTGCTCAGCGCGGTATATCTGGGATTTTCAAATGGTGTTGCACCGGTCATCAGTTATAACTACGGCAGTCAGAATACAGCGCAGCTGAAACGGATTTTTCGGATCTGTATAAAAACCATTGCGGCTGTGGCTGCGGTGACGATGGCGGTTTCCTATCTTTTTGGGGACTTTATAATTGGTGTGTTTGCGCCGAAGGGAACGCATATCTTTGACCTTGCAAGATCCGGTTTCGGTATCTTTGCAATCGGTTTTCTGTTTTCGGGGTTCAATATTTTTGTGTCGTCCTTGTTTACAGCACTTTCAAACGGCGTGATTTCAGCGGGGATTTCTTTCCTGCGGTCTTTTGTGGTGCTGACGGGCTGCCTGATGCTGCTTCCTTTGTTTCTCGGGATTACGGGAATCTGGCTGGCAGTGCCGGCGGCGGAAATCTTTACGCTGCTTGTCTGCCTGTTCTTTGTAGTGAAAAAGAGAAACACGTATCATTATATATAAGTTATACGCGCAGGATGTATAAACGGAAAAGCAAACGGAAAACAGCGTCATCGGGATTGTCCCGGTGACGCTGTCGGTTTTATGGCGTATTTTATTTTGTCAGTTCGCCGCGGAGGTTTTCTTCCATTTTTATTTTGATTTCCTCCTTGGTAAGATTCAGGCTGAACAGATAGTAAAGCTTGGCAACAGCAGCTTCTGTCGTCATATTGTATCCGCTGACCGCACCGGCTTCTGTGAGAGCGGAGCTGGTTTCATAAGTACCCAGTCTGACAGTGCCTTGCTGACACTGGGAGCAGACAGTGACGATGGTGCCATGATCGAAGGCCTTACGGATAATCGGCAGCAGAGCGTGGCTGTAGCTTGGAATATTGCCGGCGCCGAAGGTTTCCAAAACAATGCCTTTCAGGCTTTCTGTCATAATAGGTTCAAAGAGGCTGAACTGGATGCCAGGAAAAACCTTTAGCACACCGATGGATGTCTGTCTGAATTCAGTCAGATGAAAGGGCGTGTCTGCGGCGGGTGTGAGCAGCGCAGGCAGATTGTAGCTGATGTCGATCCCCGCTTCCGCAAGGGGATGGTAATTAGGCGATTCGAATGCAATGAGGCCGTCGGAGGAGGCTTTGGTCGAACGGTTTCCCCGCAGGAGCTTTCCTCCGAAATAGAGACAGACTTCCCTGACGATGCCCTGCCCGGCAATGAGTATGGAAGTAATTAGATTGTCCCGGGCGTCGCTTCGAAGCTCACAGAGGGGAATTTGAGAACCGGTAATTACCACCGGTTTTGCCAGACCTTCCAACATGAAGGAAAGTGCCGAGGCGGTATATGCCATGGTATCGGTGCCGTGAAGCACAACAAATCCGTCGTATTTTTCGTAGTTGTCGGCAATGGAGCGCCCGATCTGGTTCCACTGCTCCAAAGCAATATTGGAAGAGTCCAGAAGCGGTTCAAATTCAATCATATCCCAGTCCGGCATATCGGAATTTTGTAAATCGTCAATAGACGATATAGCTTCTCTGAAATATCCTTTTCTTGGTGCAAAGCCTTTTTCCGTAGGCACCATACCGATGGTGCCGCCTGTATATAAAATGCAGATTTTTTTCTTCATGGGGACCTCCTCTGTAGCTGTTTCATTTTATCTTAACATATCTGCCGGAAGGTGTACAGATGCTTTTACAGAGACAGGCTTAAAGATATGCGGAGACAGTTTTGAGGTATTTCGGAAAGTCTTTCAGAAGTTTTGGAAAGGGTTTTCAAAAGGTTTTTTGGGAAGCTTTTTTCGAAAGGAGTTTCTGGAATTTTTTCGATAGCCTTTTTTAAGTTCAGTTTGACCTTATGGGAGATTTCCAGTAAAATATAGGCATATTGATTATAAATTTATGAAAAAGGAGATGAATTTGATGTCTAATATACCAACCCCGCATATTTCAGCGAAACTGGGCGATTTTGCAGAGACAGTCCTGATGCCCGGAGATCCGCTCCGCTCGAAGTTTATTGCGGAGAATTTCCTTGAGGATGCGGTTTTAGTCAATAATGTCAGAGGGGTGCAGGGATACACCGGAACTTATAAAGGAAAGAAGGTTTCTGTCATGGCTTCCGGTATGGGTATGCCTGCAATCGGCATTTATTCTTATGAGCTGTTTCATTTTTATGATGTAAAGAATATCATAAGAGTCGGCACGGCAGGCGGTCTGCGTCCTGAAGTGAAAGTGAAGGATATCGTTATGGGTATGGCCTGTATGACAAATTCCAACTGGGCGGCGCAGTATGAGATCAGCGCAGTAATTCCGCCGGTATGTTCGTATGAGCTTCTGAAAAAAGCGGAAGCTGCGGCAGAAGAGCTGGGTGTGAAACCGCATATCGGAACGATTTTCTCTTCCGATGTGTTCTATGACAGCACCAGAGACTACGACAAGTGGAGAGATATGGGCGTACTCGGCGTAGAAATGGAAGCTGCGGCACTTTATCTGCAGGCTGCAAGAGCCGGCAAAAATGCGCTGTGTATCTGCACCGTTTCCGACCATATGATTACAGGCGAAGCCTGCAGCGCTGAGGAACGGCAGAATTCCTTTACAACGATGATGGAAATTGCACTGGAGACTGCAATTAAATAAACGATGCTGTACAGAGCTTTTGTTGGATATAAGACTCTGTATCGATGGTACAGCAGCAGTGTTTATGAAACTTGTAAAGAAAAGGGAACAGCCGTTTTGAACCGGTTGTTCCTTTGCTGTATTGTATAATAAAACCTGTTCTTGATGTTTATTGAACGCTGTAAATTAGAGGGGTGGTCATTGATAGGCCAAATTTTGATCATATTCGAGGCAGTCTCGATACGTTTCCTTAAAATTTTTTAATTATTTTCCTTTCTCTGCCCTCTGCCTATTGATAAAACCCCTGAAAAATGTTAAAATATCATATTAAAGCTAAGATTTCCGCTTGAGAATTCTGCGGAACTTTTGTATTTGAAGGGAATAAATTAGAGAAAAGGAAGTTAAGTGAAATGAACAATAAAAAGTACAGTAATGTATACTATCCTGTCCGCAGGGTTTCGGACTTAAAGGATATGATTTCAAGCAGCGCGGATTTGTATAAAGATACTGCGGCGTTTCTGCAGAAGGACAGACCGGGCGGAACTTTCATGCCGGTATCTTATAAAGAATTTAAGGATAAGATGGATGCACTGGGAACCAGGCTTCTGGATATGGGTCTTGCAGGCAAAAAGGTGGCAATAGTCGGCGAAAGCTGCTGGCAGTGGATTCTCACCTATTTTGCCGTAGCCTGCGGCGTGGGTGTAATCGTGCCTTTGGATAAGAACCTTCCTGTCGATGAAATGAAAAATCTGCTGATCCGCTCTGGAGCAAGCGCCCTGGTTTATACTAAACGCAGCGAAAAGGCGCTGAAGTCGATTTTGGAAGCTTCCGGCAGCGTGGAATATCTGATTTCCATGGGAGAGGATACACATACAGAAACAGTTTATTCACTGGATAAACTCATCGAAGAAGGAGAGCACCTTCTGAGAGAGGGAATCCGCGATTATGTGGATACGGAAATCAATCCGGATGCAATGTCCACACTGATGTTCACTTCCGGAACCACCGGTATGGCAAAGGGCGTAATGCTTTCTCATAAGAACATCGTTTCTAATGTAATGAACATGTCTAAACTGGTCAGTGTGCCGGGCTATATCGGTCTGTCAATCCTGCCGATCCACCATGCCTACGAGTTTACCTGCGATATCTGCACCTGTCTGTTTCAGGGGGCGACTCTGGCAATCTGTGAAGGTATCAAATACATTCAGAAGAACATGACTGAGGTAAAGCCCAATGTCATTTTGGGCGTACCTCTGGTCTTTGAAAAGATGTATAAAGGTATGTGGAAACAGGCTGCGGGCAGAGGCGAGGCGGAAAAGCTGAGAAACGCCATCGATCTGTCCCGTAAAATGAAGCTGTACAACAATCAGAAGCTGATGAAGAAGCTGTTTAAGGCGATTCATCAGAATTTCGGAAACGAAATGAAGCTGATGATAGCAGGCGGCGCCGCCATTGATCCAAAGGTAATCGAAGACTTTGAAGCTATGGGAATTCCGATGATTCAGGGTTACGGTATGAGCGAACACGCGCCGATTATCGCAGTAAATCAGGACAGATACAGCAAAGCCGCATCCGTAGGAAAACCGATGCCGGGTACACAGGTAAAGATTCTGAATCCGGATGAAGACGGTGTGGGCGAAGTGGTCTGCAAGAGCGATTCCGTAATGCTGGGTTATTATGACAATCCGGAGGCTACAGAAGAAGTGCTGAAAGACGGATGGCTCTACACAGGTGATCTGGGGTATCTTGATGAAGAGGGATTTCTGTATTTGACGGGCCGCAAGAAAACGGTCATTGTAACCAAAGGCGGAAAGAATATTTTCCCTGAAGAAGTGGAAGCGGTGCTTATGGAGGATGACTTGATCCAGGAAGCGCTGGTTTACGGCAAAGAGGACGGCAAAGTAGGCAATGTTATGGTGACTGCTGATATCTTCCCGAATTATCCTCTTCTGAAGGAAAGACACGGGGAAATGAGCGGAAGCGACATTTATCATTTCTACAAAGCGCTGGTAGACAGCATCAATAAAAAAATGCCGCCTTATAAATCCATAAAGAGAATCAACATCAGGGAAACGGAGTTTCATAAGACGACCACCGGAAAGATTAAACGGTATGGTAATGTGACAGAAACAGAGGGAGAAGAGAGTGTAATGCAGGGATATAATCAGACAAAAGAAGCGGAAATGAAGCGGGCAAAAGCTTTTGTAAAGGAGCTCAATGAAAGCACAGACCCGTATGTGAAATACAGAGAAAGCCGGCCGATCACGGATATCAAGCAGATGTTTGAGTCCAGTGCGGAGCTGTATGCGGATAACGTGGCTTTCAGACAGAAATTCAAGAAAGACGAGCCATATACAACCATTACCTATAAAGAGGCGCTGGCTGATGTCAATGGTCTTGGTACGGCTCTGATCAACAGAGGCCTGAAGGGAAGGCGGGTCGGTATCATCGGTGAAACACGATATCAGTGGGAGTCTTCTTATCTGGCAGTGCTCAACGGGACCGGCATTGTCGTGCCGCTGGATAAAGAGCTTGCTGCAAGAGATCTGGAGCAGTTGATCATCGATGCGGAAGTTTCTGCTGTGATGTTCGATAAGAAGTTCGAGAAGATGTTCAGAGAGATGAAAGCAGAGGGAAATGCCAAGCTTGATGTTCTGGTAAACTTTGATGCGGAAGAGCATACAGAAGAAGTTCTTTCGTGGAAACAGCTGATTGCAGAGGGTAAAGATATGGTGGCCTGCGGGGACAGACAGTTTCTCGATGCAGAAATCAGAGGAGATGAAATGAGCATCATTCTCTACACATCCGGAACGACAGGAATTGCCAAAGGCGTAATGCTGTCCCATTACAATCTGGCATATGACCTGATGAGCGCGCCGACAGTTCTGAAAGTTCATACTGACGATATTTTCTTCAGTGTTCTTCCGGTGCATCACACTTACGAGTGTACCTGCGCATTCCTGATGCCGCTTTACAAAGGCGCTTCCATTGCGTTCTGTCAGGGTCTGAAATATATTACAAAGAATATGGAAGAAGTAAAGCCGACTATGATTCTGGGCGTGCCGGTTCTGATTGAAACCCTGTACAAGAAAATCTGGAAAAATGTCAGAGCGAAGGGTAAAGAAAAAACGCTGAAAAGACTGCTCTCTATGAATAGGAAAACGAAAAAAATGGGAGTGGATATCAGCAGACCGTTTACCAAGGAAATTCTGGAAGTTTTCGGCGGTCGTATGAGAGTTATTATTTCCGGCGGTGCAGCTATCAACCCGGAAATCCTGCAGTTCTTTAATGATATCGGCATTGTAGCTGTGCAGGGCTGCGGATTGACAGAATGCTCTCCGATGATATCTTTGAATCCGGATGTGGAAAAAGATATGAGAAATGCTTCCGCAGGTCATCTTTTGCCTGGTATGGAAGTGAAAATCGCAGATAAAGATGAAGAAGGAATTGGGGAAATCTGTTACAGAGGCGCCAATGTGATGCTGGGATACTACAAGAATCCGGAAGCGACTTCCGAAGTTATGGAAAACGGCTGGTTCCACACAGGAGATCTTGGTTATATCGACAGCGAAAACTTCATATACATTACAGGCAGAAAAAAGAATGTAATCATTACGAAAAACGGCAAAAATGTATATCCGGAAGAACTTGAGTATCATCTGAGCAAAGTCCCTTATATTGCAGAAAGTATGGTTTGGGGCGATGAAGGAGATGACGGTTCCAACGATACATCTATTGTGGCGACAGTGACTCTCGATGCAGAGGAAGTGATAGAAGCTCTGAGCGAAGAGTGTACTGAAGAAGAAGTGCGGAAGCTAATCTGGGATGAAGTGGATAAAATCAATGAAGAGCTTCCGTTCTATAAGAAAATCAAAAAGATTAACATTCGCAGAGAGGATTTTGAAAAGACAACGGGAAAGAAGATCAAGAGATTTGTTCCTTCCAATAAAGAAAGCTAACCGAAGCGGAATAGACAGGCGCGGAAGGAAAGCGTAAGAACGGTTCGAAGCTAAAGACTGCGGCATTATGCCGCAGTCTTCTGCAGACGGACCGGGGTTGGCGAGATTCGCAGAGCCCCTTCGGAAACGTTTCGGAAAGCGCATAATCATTGACAAATACCGTGTTTTAGGGTATAATACACCGAATATGGCATTACCTTAAGAGAGGAGATTTAGAATATGTCAGAAGAAATACTTTTAACCCAAGAGGGTTATGATAAATTAGAGGCGGAAAGAGATCAGCTGGTTTCCGTGAGAAGAAAGGAAGTTTCCGAAAGACTGAAAGAAGCGATTTCTTACGGAGACCTTTCCGAAAATGCCGAATATGATGCGGCTAAAAACGAACAGGCTGAACTGGAAGAACGGATTCACAAGCTGGAGAATATGCTGAGAAATGCGAAAATCATCAACGAAGATGAAGTCTCGGGCGACCAGGTGAATGTAGGTCTGAAAGTAAGAATTAAAGATATGGACTCGGCAGAGGAACAGGAATTTGTAATTGTAGGTTCTACAGAAGCAGATCCGTTTGCGGAACCTGCGAAAATTTCCAATGAATCTCTGGTTGGTAAAGGACTGCTCGGCAAACGCATTGGCGAGGTTGCTGAGATTATCGTTCCTGACGGAATTTTACACTACAGAATTGAAGAAATTTCCAGATAAAATAAAGGTGGTAAATTTATGAGTACACAGGATAATCGTGTAAAGACAAATCCGGAAGCGGAAGAACTTACAGAAGAAAATATCAATGAGCAGCGGCAGATCAGAAGAGAAAAGCTGAAGAAGCTGCAGGAAGCGGGAAGGGACCCGTACAGACACGAAACATGGAATGTCACTGCACACAGCATGGATATCAAAGATAATTTCGATGCGATGGAGGATCAGGAGGTTTCCTGCGCCGGCAGAATTATGGCATTCAGAAGAATGGGCAAGATGGCCTTTGTGGATATTCAGGATAAACAGGGCAGAATCCAGTGCGTTGTGAAAAAAGATGATATCGGTGCAGAAGAGTATGACTGGTTTAAGACTTACGATATCGGAGATATTATCGGTGTGGAAGGTACGATCTTTAGAACCAAAGCCGGAGAAATCTCCATTCAGGTTCGGAATCTGGCGCTGCTGTCAAAGTCTCTGCAGGTACTGCCGAACAAGTGGCACGGTCTTAAGGATACGGATATCCGTTACAGACAGAGATATATGGATTTGATTGTAAATCCTGATGTGAGAGAGACTTTCTATAAGAGAGCAAAGATTATTCACGAAATCAAGAGAGTTTTGGAAGAAGATTACGGATTTTTGGAAGTAGATACACCGATTCTGACAACTATTGCAGGGGGCGCCAACGCAAGACCGTTTAACACCCACCACAATACCCTTGATATCGATATGAAACTGCGTATTTCCAACGAGCTTTATCTGAAGCGTCTGATTGTGGGCGGTCTGGACAGAGTTTACGAAATGGGAAAAATGTTCAGAAACGAAGGTATGGACAGAAACCACAACCCTGAGTTTACATCTATGGAATGCTATATGGCTTACGGCAATATGGAAAGTGTCATGGATGTAACAGAACAGGTTGTTTATAAGGCTGCCATGGCGGTAAACGGAACTCCGATTATTTCTTATCAGGGTAAGGAGTTTGATGTAACGCCGCCTTGGAGAAGACTGGATATGACCGATGCGGTAAAGGAAATCACCGGAATTGATTTTCATACTATTGATTCTGATGAAGAAGCAAGAAAGGCAGCGGCCGGTTACGGTATGGAGTCGGAAGAGCTGAAGGATTGGACTCGCGGCAAGATTATCGCAGAAATGTTCGAAGAATATTGTGAAGATGTGCCGGGTTATCTGGACGGACCGGTATTTGTAACAGGCCATCCTGTTGAAATTTCCCCGCTGTCCAAGAGAGATCCGCAAGACCCGAGAATTACAAGAAGATTCGAAGGCTACATCAACGGATGGGAAGTCTGCAATGCGTTCTCTGAACTTAATGACCCGATCGACCAGTTCGAGAGATTTACGGTTCAGCAGGCTCAGCTGGATTCCGGCGCCGATGATGAAGCGCATCCGATGGATATGGACTTTGTCAATGCTCTGGAAGTGGGCCTGCCTCCGACAGGAGGTCTTGGTATCGGCATCGACAGAGTTATCATGCTGATTACAGACGCTCCGTCCATCAGGGATATTATCCTGTTCCCGACAATGAAG
>CALBGO010000025.1 GCA_937894585.1 uncultured Eubacterium sp. | reverse complement strand
ATAAGATTGACTGCTATTTAGCTGACGATTCTTCCAGCAGTTTCAGCACACCGCAGACTTCGATTTCGATACCGGCAAGAATTGCAGCAGGATCCGCAGCAAATTTTTCGTTGTGCAGAGGATAACCGGTTTCGCCTTTTTTTGTACATCCCAGTGTAAAGTATGAACCCGGAGCCGCTTGCGTGAAAAAGGCGTAGTCGTCTGCGCCCATATCCGGCTTTGCCAGATGTTTGACAGTATGGATATGCGGGCAGTTTTCGGCAGCCTCTTCAAGAGCAGTTGTTACTTCTGCATCGTTGATAAGAGGGGGAAACGGAGTGTTCATCCATAAAAACTCTGCTTTCGCACCGTAAAATGCAGCTGTGGATTTTGCAGTTTCTTCGGTTTTGTATCTGAGGAAATCAAGGGTTTCGTTGTTTAGTGCGCGAAGCGTTCCGCCAAGGGTTACGCCGTCTGGAATAATGTTGGGTGCAGTTCCTGCGTGGATCTGACCGATGGTGATGACAACCGGATTTGTCGGCGCAGTCATACGGGATACGACAGTCTGCAGACGCATAATAATGTCTGCCGCGGCGACAATGGAGTCAACGCCTTCCTCGGGTTTTGCGCCATGAGCCTGCCGTCCCTGTATTCTGCAGGAAAAATCATCAACGGCGGCATTCATCGGACCGCTGCGGAAGGTTACGGTACCGGTTTCTTCTGAAGGATTTACATGAAGACCTATGGTTTTGTTCACTTTCGGATTTTCCATTGCACCGGCTTTAATCATAGCGTCTGCGCCGCCGATGCTTTCTTCTGCAGGCTGAAACAGCAGTTTTACGCTGCCGGCAAGCTTTCCTGCGTCAGCCAGTTCCTTTAAGACGATTGCCGCGCCCAGAAGAATCGCGGTATGCATATCGTGACCGCAGGCATGCATGACGCCGGGGTTTTGGGACTGGTAAGAAAGCCCTGTATTTTCGCAGACCGGCAGTGCGTCAATATCAGCCCGTATGCCGATACATATGTCGGAGGCTGCGCCGCCGTCTGCTGTTTTATCTGTTTTGCCGCTGTCTGCGCCGGCAATGAAGCCTGTAACGCTGCAGTCTGTGCGGCTTCTCCTGCAGGGAATCTGTAATTCATTTAAAATACTGCAGATAAAATCCGCAGTGTTCTCTTCTTTTTCTGAAAGCTCCGGGTGGGCATGGAGATGCCGAAAAAATTCGACAGCCCTTTCGTTTGCTTTTTCGATTGATTTTGTTAAATTCATAAACGAAGCCACTTCCTTTCGTTAATTTAGTACAATTTTTATTTGAAGACTGAATCGGCTGCTGCAGTATCTTTTTCACCGGTAATCATCCGGACAGTTTGAATGGTTTTGCACAGCCTTGCTGTTAAATAAAACTGTTTTCTTTATTTTAATTTTTATACCGCTTGTTGTCAATGCTTTAAATCGGAAAAGCGATATGGAAATGTAGGTATGATGATACCCGGGAAATCAGACGAAGACACAGGAAGATTCATTAGAATCCGGAAGGATATGGTAAAGGCAGGCGATAAAGAGCATTGGAAAGTCCGGCAAAAGTTCAGCAAGTTCCAAAGCCCCGGAAAGCTCCGGCAAAGAAAGACCCGGAAAGCCCTGGAAAAGAAATTATTATTGAAAAAATTTACGGGGGGTATACTGTAATTGATTTAATGTATACTGATAGAAAGGATGGGAATATGAAGAAGATTTTAGTATCGCTGCTGTGCGCGGTCATGGTTGTGACATTTATGCCGAGTATGGCGTTTGCAACTGCTTCGCAGACACCACAGGACATAGAAAATGAACAGCCGCAGGCAGAAGAAGACGGCAGCACAGCACAGAGCGGAACAGAAACAGCAGGACCGGATGCGCAAACCGCAGCGTTTGAAGGAGCAGGTACTGCAGAAAACCCGTATTTGATAAAATCTGCAGATGATTTGAAAACACTGGCTGAAAAAGTCAATAAGGGTGAGACTGGTTATGCGAGTGCAGTGTACAAACAGACTGCAGAAATTAACCTTGAGGGATCTGCTGAGAAGCAGTGGACGCCAATCGGTACAGAGGCCCATAAGTTTACCGGAACATTTATTGGTACAGGTTTTGAAATCAAAGGGTTGTATATCGATAATGCGAACTTAGCAAATGCAGGTCTTTTTGCCTATATTGCAAGTCCTGCCAAGCTGGAAGGCATTACATTAGACGGCGCTGCGGTAACAGGAAAGTCAGATGTAGGTACTATTGCGGGGGCAGCTTTTACAGGAACGGCACAAAACTGCACTGTGAAAGGCAAAATTACCGTAAAAGGCAATTACAAAGTTGGCGGAATGTTCGGAGGCGGATATGTTAAGCTTTCTAATTGTAAAGTAGAAGCAGAGGCAGGAAGTACAGTAACAGGTATTTACAAAGATGATAACCTTGAAGGGGACAATGTTGGTGGTCTGATTGGCTTCCGCGGTGAAGGCAATATCAAGACTGAAGGATGTTCAGTTTCAGGAGTAACAGTAGCCGGAACACGGAAAGTTGGCGGCTTAATAGGTTCTGCTTATGCAGATAATACTGTTGAGAACTGTTCTGTTAGCAATGTATCCCTGGCTTGCAACGCTCCTTATGATTACGCAAAAGGTACAGCGAAAAACCAGCTTTGTGTTGGTGGATTGGTAGGAATCTATCATAAGAGTGGTGATAATGGAGGCTCACTCTCCAATTGTACGGTAGAGAATGTGAATTTTAGCGTTACTGATGAACAGGTAAAAAATGAGAACTGGGCTATCATGGGAATAATTTCCGGTGGGTATAGAGCACCCAGTCTTTCAGGCGCTTCTGCTCCGGACGGGCAGATTTCTATGAGTAATGTTACAGTATCCGGAACCAACACCGGTTCAAACGCTGAAGAAAAATTCCCAGGTTCTGTAGCAATGAACGGCGAACAGAAGTTATTTGCTAAGGGAACAGGTACAGAAGCAGATCCGTACATTATTTCTTCAATTAATGAACTTAAAATACTGGCTAACTCAGTAAAAAATGTTGGTGTCACATACGAAGGCAAGTATTTTAAAGTTGCAGATGGTATGGTTTTGAATTTATCCGGTGAAAAGTGGGAATCAATCGGAACATTAAGCCATAAATTCATGGGAACATTTGATGGCAACGGTGCAACTGTAAAAGGACTTACAGATAATGGAGAATTCGGTTGTTATGGACTCTTTGGATATATTTCTGGAGCCAAAATTAAAAATATCGTATTTACAGATGTAAATATGACTTACAATGGAAGCAATAGAGGTGCTTTAGTAGGATATCTTTATGGAACAAATACAATTG
>CALBGO010000024.1 GCA_937894585.1 uncultured Eubacterium sp. | reverse complement strand
GGTTACAAATTGCTATTTAGATTGTGTTCCACCCCAACTATTGACATAGAGCCATAAATTGGGGGTAATCGATCGCCTAAAGCTGATTTGTGACTTTACTTGGGAGAGATTGATCAAGCATAAGGTTATGGACCACCCGAGCGACGATGAAAACAGGCAGCTTACCTTGCAGGAGGAATGGAAGGTAAGAAAAAATACTATACTGCAAAAGAAAGGCACAGCTCTTTTATATCGTTATCAGTATCTCACAGATACTTTTCCGAATCCTGATACCGTAAGGCTTGATGAAATCAACAAGGAAAGCAGAGCAGAAATCGACTATGCAAAAATGGTATATGATCCGGAACTTGTGATTCGGAATTTATCTAAAAAGCAAAGCGGGAAAGAATACCGGCTGCTTGAAGAAATGCCGAATTATTATGCGATTGTAACGCTGCTTGAAAAAGCAGATCCACGCTGGCAGGAAAACTTGAAAATATCGGCAAAGGATACAATCTCAAGAGTTACATCTGTAGTTTGCAGCAGCACTTTTGCTCCGCACATCAAAAATGAACTTTTATATGAACTTTCAAGGAGGTGATGAATTTGAGTGATAATCAGGTCATTGATTTTTTTATAAAGAACGGCGAACTGTTTGTAAACAACAGTATTATTATGGCAGCTTTAAGGGAGATCGGCTGGTTTTTATTTGACATTCTGGTAACGATAGCAGATGCCTGTGAGAGTCTTTACGAAACTGCCTTTGGCTTCATTGACTTTACTTCTTGGAGTAAGGTCAATGAATTTGTAGATCACTTTAAGCCGCTGTTTATTGCATTGATGGCGGTATCGCTGTTTGCTCTCGGTATTATGCTGATACTGAATCACGAAAAAAAGCCGAAAATCCTGATTAACATCTGTATTGCGATTTTATGTGTAACCTGCAGTACGGTAGTTTTTCAGCAGATGAACCAGGTTGTGATTGATGTGAAAAAGGGAATCGATGCGGTACCTACTGTAGACGGTCAAAATGACGGTGTTTATGATATTGTATCAACCCATTTATTTGACATCTATTATCTGGATCAACAGATTGGAATAAGTAACATTGATTTTGGAGATCACGGGGAAAATCTTCCGCATCCCAATGTTACAAAGAAAAAGATGAATTTTATAAAATATTCGGAGGTACTTGATCCTGACGATGACAATTACGAATTTGAAGATGCTGCTGCAGAAGATATTTTAACCCAGGAAGTAATAGAAAAGGGCGATGGAAACGGATATATGCTGCGTGACATTTATAACGGTGTATTATGGACTTCCGCCGGGAATTGCTATTATTTCCGATATCGACTGGATAGCATCCCGGCGGTACTGCAGCTGATTGCTGTTACAATTCTATACATTGCACTTTCGTATAAATGTGTACGGATTATTTTCGAACTGGTATTTGCACGGCTGATGGCGTATCTTTACTCTGCAGAACTTTCCGGCGGACAGAAAATAGCAAAAATCCTTGTCTTTATCCGTGACAGTTACATACTGCTGCTTTTAACAGCAATCTGCGTAAAACTCTTTTTCATGTTAAATGCGTATATCGCAGAGGCAGTAGAAAATCCGCTAATTGAAGCATTATTAAGCTTGTTTGTTGCTTTTTGTGTCATTGACGGACCGAACCTTGTAGAAAAGCTTCTGGGACTGGATGCAGGACTGAAATCTTCTACTGCAAGAATGGTGGCACTTTATGGACATGCGAAGTCTGCAACACGGCTTGCAATGGCTCCGGGAAGAGGTGCATATAACTATGCAAAGCAGAGCCATATGATGAACAAACAGGCAGATGCAACGAAAAATGCAATTAACAGTGCAATGGCAGCACAGCAAAACAGCAATGTAAATACAGATTTTATGGACGAGAAACAAAATAAAGAGGGTAGCAGCGAAAATCAAGGGGATGTTCAGAATAATTCTGAACAGAAAGGAAATCAGGAAAATAACGCAGCCTTTGTATCTACAGGAGGACAGCAAAATACAGAAAACTTAAACGCCGGTAATGATATGGAGAATGGACAGAATCCGTCCTTTATGGATGAAAACGGTTTAGGTAGATCAAATCCAGATGCAGCTGATGCAGCCGAAAATCAAGGAAATATCAATACGGACTTTATGGATGATAACGCAGCTATGGATTCGGATAAGTTTGAACCTGATATGAAGATGCCGGAAGCTGACACTTTTATGGAGCAAGATATGATGCAGGATAGTGTAGCATCGACTATAATGCCGGAAGCTTCCGGCATTGAAACGATGCAATCAGAACAGCAGATGGAAAATAAAGGTTCCTTTGGAAATGCAGCTGATGGAGGCAGTGTGCCTTCTACACCTTCATCTGTAAAGGATACCGGCAGAACTTCTGCAGGTGATACTGTACCGGTACCTGACCGATTTGATCAGATGATGGGCGAGGTATCGCAGAAACAAAATAAAAACTGGTCGGATAATCGTGTCATATCACAGTATAAGGGACATATTTTTGACCGGAATATGAAGGATAAAAAATAGCAGGGAGAGCAGAAGCTTTCCCTGTTTTATTTGGAGGAAATGATGAAATACCTTGTAACAGAAGAAATCGAAAGTCCTAATAAGGTGAGTAAACACATCGAAGCAGTAGACTTTTTTTTTGTCATCATCTATATGGGACTTGCCTTTGCATTTATGTCACTGGTACACGAAAAATTGCATATTCCGTATATGATATTTTCATTTTTGATGTGTACTTTTCTGACATCTAAGAGTGTTTTTAATAAAAAACGCAGAAATTATGAGAGCATGTTTATGATGCTAAGACACGATATTACCGTTTACAGAGCAATTTATGATAAAGAAGAGGTGCAAAATGAAATTCAGAAAGAAGAGTAATGCTGCAGAAAAGAAAAAGAAAAGTAAGAAGCAGGAAAATATCACAAAGACAAATCTTGATGTTCTGCCAATCAGGGATTATGACGAAGATCTGAATGCCTTCGTATTAGAAGATGGAAGTTATCTTGATATTATAGAAAAGGTGGCAGAAGATGTAACGAATATGTTGGAAGATGAGTCGCAGCGCCTGATGATTGGCTTTGCAAAATTTTTGAAGCTGTATAAAGATGATTTCAAAATCGTTTCTATGAACTTTCCGACCAATACATTGGAACAGCAGAAGAATCTGCAGGAAATTGCAGATAAAACCAATAGTCCGGTCAGAAAAAAATGGCTTTCACGCAGCATATCAGAGCTGACAAGGGCGGATCAGGGAACGAGAAAAAGAGAGTACCACCTCTTTATCTTCAGTAAGGACAAAGAGGAACACTATGAACATATGAAGCAGCTCGGTGTGCTTGGAGAAAGTATTAGGGCGATTTCACTTCAGAAAAAACGGCAGATTATATATCAGCTGTGTAATCCAAATTCATTAGTGCTGCAGGAAGTGGAAACAGATCTTCCACTATTTGAGTATATTCAGCCACAGGGCGGAATTACTTTCAAAGAACCAAACTATATCGTTACAGGAGACGGATACACAAAAGTAATACATATTTACAGACTTCCGACTACTTTGAGTGACTACTGGATGACTGATATTATTAAACAGGAAGACTGCATATCCACGATTGATATTGCAACCAGAGATAAACACGAGGTGCAAAAAAACATTAACCATGCGCTGCAGGAAGAGTACAGCAGAGAACGACATGCAAATGACTATCAGGAGATTTACGATGCCAGGAAACGGCAGCATCAGCTGCAGATGATGTATGACGAAGTGAAATCCATGGGCGAAGTGGTGAAAATGATGCATTTTCGCCTATTTGTATCGGGAAAAAGTTTGGTTGGTTTGGAAGAAAAATGTGGCGATATTATGAAGAACCTTGAAACAGATGAATTCTTGCCGACCATTATGTTAAATGAAGGAAAGCGAGAATGGAAATCTATGTTTCAGCCATATGCAAGACAGATGAAAGAGCCATTTGCGATGAAAGGACTCAGTCTGATGACAGAGCAGATCGCAGGCGGCTACCCATTCCGTTTTTCATCACTCGACGATGAAAACGGAGATCTGCTTGGCTTTACCGGCTGCGGTGGTGTTGTGGTATTTAACGAATTTTTGAAAACGGATCGGAGAAAGCATTACAATTCAGTTGTCATTGGAGATCTTGGCAGCGGAAAGTCCACCTACCTGAAGAAGCGTTTTCGGGCAAGAGCAGAGCGGGGTGATTTTATCCGCTGCTTTGATATTTCCGGCGAATTTACCAATCTGACAAAAGAATTTGGCGGTAAAGTAATCCGTTGTGACGGTGCAGGGGGAATGCTGAATCCGCTTGAGATTTTACGATCCGGTGATGATGATGGAACCAACTATGCCAGACATATCTCCAAAGTTTGTGCATTTTATAGGTGTTTATCCCCGGATGCAGACGATGCAATGATTACCAATCTGCAGCAGGTGCTTAGAAGCCTTTACGAAAAGTATGGTTTGGTTCCGGAAAAAGGTAGAATTACAGGATATCCTGCGGATCAGTATCCGACTTTTTCTGATTTATTGTCCTATATGGACGATTTAATTGAAGAAAAAACGCAAGCAGCGGTTTCCGGAAATGAAGTGGATCGGGAGCTTTTAATTGCGGAAATTAAAGGTATTACTGCAATTCGTAAAAAAGTAGACAATCTGGTTCGGAATTATGGACCGATGTTTGACGGGCATACTACGATTGACAACATCATCGATGAGCAAATTGTAACTTTTGATATTTCTACAATCAAAGACATGGAAAATCTCTTCGTAGCACAGCTTTTTAATATGGTGTATTTTTGTTGGGATAACTGTGTTGCGAACGGATCTGTAATGAAACAAATGTACGAAAGTGGGCAGCTTGCATTTGATGATGTTGTGCGTTTTCTGATTTTAATCGATGAGTCTCACAGGTGGGTGAATACAAAATATCCATATATACTGGATCGTATCACGGTAATTATGCGAGAAGCAAGAAAATACTTTGCCGGAATTGTTTTGGCATCGCAGTCTTTCCGTGACTATAATCCGGGCAGCGCTGCAGGGAGTGCTGCAGTTGATAAGCTGAAAGTGGTATTTGAGCTGACGCAGTATAAATTCATCTTTAAGCAGGACAGTTCTGTGTTGCCTCTGATCGATGATTTATTCGGCCGAATGCTTTCTCCGTGGCAGCGACAGAAAATCCCGTACCTTGCAAAAGGAGAAACGATTTTATCAATCTCAGGTGATAGGAATATCTTTTTTAAGGTGTGGCTGTCAAAGCAGTATGAAGAAAAACTCTTCTCCGGAGGTGCGTAAATGAAAGCATCTTCCGGGAAGAAAATGATTTTTGCTGCTGTTATGATACCACTTTTTCTGTTGCTTTTTTTGGCAGTGATCGTGACTTCTTTAACCGCAGAAGGAAGCAGCGGAAGTAAAAATTTTGATATGGAGGATCTTCCGGAAATTCTGACGGCTGAAATGATAGCAGGCGCAATGGAAAGTGAGCAAAAGTATGGTGTGCCAGCTTCACTGACACTCGCACAGATTATTTTAGAAAGCAGTGGATCATATCCTGGAGGTCTGAGCAGACTTGCTTATGAGTGCCACAATTTGTTTGGTATGAAAGGAATCGGTCCTGCCGGATACAAGGAATATCAGACTGGGGAACAAACCCCTGGCGGCGGGGATTATGTCATTACTGCCAAGTTCCGAAAATATCATAATGTCAAAGAAAGTATTGAGGACCACGGGAAACTTCTTTCAGGTCCGCCGTACAGTACCTATACGAAAAACTGTAAGACCTATCAGGAGTGGGCGAGAGCTATTCATAAAGCCGGTTATGCAACGGCTGTAGATTATGCAGAAAGACTGATTGAGATTATAGAGACTTATGGATTATATCAGTTTGATAAAGGCGGAATGTCAGTAGGAAATGGTATCGCAAAAGGTAAATTTGTCTGGCCTACCGTGAGCTATGCAGTAATTACTTCACACTTTGGATATCGAGATGCACCGGGCGCCGGGGCAAGTACATACCACGAAGGCATAGATATCGGAGTTCCGGGAGATGCACCGGGTGCGCCGATTTATGGTGTGCTCGGCGAGCGCACATTCTAATGGGTGAAAGTCCCGAATCCGCC
>CALBGO010000023.1 GCA_937894585.1 uncultured Eubacterium sp. | reverse complement strand
GGATTCGGGACTTTCACCCATTAGAATGTGCGCTCGCCGAGCACACCATAAAAAACGAGGCAGGCTGACGAGACCTGCCTCTTAAAAAGAATGAAAAGCCGGGTCTCCATTTCCTGTGTTGCAAAGAAGCCGGTTTTGTTAATTCTATCGGAAGATTGACTTCTTTAGCATTTCGGAAATATTGAAAAAATCAATATTTCCCACATAACAAAAAAGGACTATGGATTCCCCACAGCCCGTATTTGCTGTACTTTTCTTTTATTTCAGTTCACCGCCGAAACAAAAAGGTAATCTTATGCAGGTCTCCTGGCTCAGGAATCATCGCGTCTTCTACCTTCCCAAAAAATCAGTGGCGTAATCTGAAGAAGCTCCTCCATTACAGTGGCGGGACCGCACAGGAATCAAACCTGTTTCCCTCTTAGCCCGCATCCCGAAAAGTCAGCGGGAACATAAGATTTGTAGTTACCTACACTTATATTATAAAATCTCCGCAAGCAGAAGTCAATCATTTTCAGCTCCTGTGCAAAATCATTTTCAGCTCCGCTCGAAATGAAAAATATGCACAGACAGGCGGGACTTTTTACAGCTAAAAAAACTTAAAAACGACCATTTCTTTTAACATCGTTTACATAATGCTGCCATGCAGGAACGCATTCGACCTCAGATTTTGTATAGCTGTCAAGAATATATTCTCTCTTTTCCTCATAGTTATTTTCAATGTGTCTGATAATGTTGTTCAGTACTTTCATATTTTTCTCCTTTCCTTCTCTTTTCAGAGCATACAATAACAATATATGATATTCGTCTGTTTTTGATTCCGAAATCTGTTATCTTCCGCCCGCTAATTAAATCCCTCACTTTCCGCGCTGCCTTCATCGGCTGCCAGAGGAATATTATACCTGTTCCGATTGTATTCCGGCATAAAATATCCTCCCTTTCTGTTATAATTTGTATTGAAAAAGCTGCAGTAAAAACTACAGCTGTTTTTGTAAAGCAAAGTCTGCTGATTCTTCTATATCAGACTATCACAACTATTTATCGCCGTCAATATATCCCGCATATGTATACAGGATATTTCACCGGCTGCCGTTCTTCGTAAAAGCGCCTTTTGCGCATCGGCTTTTCAGCCGCCGGGTCTTAAAGCCGAAAATGTAACGCGCCGTTCTTCAGGCGTCAATCCGGAAATCCACTCGAATCCCATTTTCAAAACAGATTTCGAATCACCTGACAGATGAGTTCAAATCTGGGCCGCAGCGAATCGATTACCATATACTCATCGTCACTGTGATAAAGACCGCTCTCAGGTCCGCATCCGTCCATAACAGCAGCTTTGAAATCGCTCAAATGGTTGGAATCGGAACCGCCGCCGGTAAACAGAAATTCCGGTTTCCGCTGTCCCAGTTTCAGTGCCGTATCCTCGATCACTCTCATCAGAGATTCTGTACTTTCTTTTGGACTCATCGGCGGAAAACCGCTTATAATTTCCCACTGCGTCTTCACTCCCGGGATTTTCGGATAGGCTGCCATATCACCGAAACTCCTCTCAATTCTTGCCTTTTCGCACTCTGAAAGGTAACGAAGTTCTACAGTTATTTCAGCATGTTCCGCTACTACATTGGAGGCGGTTCCGCCCTTTGCAAGCCCCGTATTCAAGGTTGTTCCTTTTTCCGGTGCATTGAGATAAGTAACGGCTTCAATCCATCTTGCCATTTCCACAATGGCGCTGGCTCCTTTTTCCGGCTCAATCCCCGCATGAGCAGGTATTCCCTGAAAGGACACGCGGTAATCATACACACCTTTTCTCTCTTTTACAAAACCGCCTCCGGGTCTTGCTCCTTCAAAATTAAAGCAGTATGCAGAACGCGCCGCCAGCTGACGAAGCCGGGAAACCGAATCGACCGATCCGATTTCTTCATCAGTGTTCAAAACCGCGCAGATATTGATATCCAGACCTTCTTTCACAAGAGCATCTGCGATATAAAAGGCAAGGAGCGCGCCGCTTTTCATATCCGCCGCACCGGGACCTTTTGCATATCCGTCCTCGATGGAAAAAGGGCGTTTTTCACAGGTTCCCTTTGGAAACACTGTGTCCAGATGGCCTATAAAAAGAACATCGACCGTATCGTCTCTGCGTACGAAATGCCTCGCCTCCAGGACCGGATGCTTTCCCGGATCGCTGTTTACAGACACATCAAAACCTGCCTGACCATATTTCTGCGCAAACCACCGAATCACACGACCGCAGCCTGCAATGTCAGAACTGCCGCTGTCGATGTTTACAATTTCCTCTAAATCAGAAAGATAGGCTTCCTGATGAAAAATCCCCTTCTTCATATATTGCTCCCCTTTTGAATCGTATATTATGTTGTATATTATGTTGTGTATTATATTGTGTATGGTGCTATGTACTTTGTTATATACCGTACCGTATCATACTGTATTATACGGTATCGCAATGGATTGAACCGCTGTCGCTGTGTACTTTAATGCTGTATATCCTTCATATTTTTATTTTATACAGTTCACAGCAAGCAGTATCAAAAGAACAACCAGCAGCACCGCCTGCACTTTTTCAAGTACCGGGCAGGCACCTTTTCCCTTTTTACGCATCATCATTGAAACCGCTACAATGCAGATAAAACAAAGTACCGAAAGTATCGTCAGTGTCTCTCCGCCGAAACCTTTCCTTCCGACAGCAAAGTATATCACCGCTGCAAACAGCATCAGAACCGGCAGGATACAGAGCCATTGATGAATACTGCCCCACAGAAAAGCACTCTCCATAGAAGGAGGCTCGATCGGACGATTTTCCTTCATCGCCCTTTCACTTCGTATGTAAAAGCCGATACTTCTTACCAGACACGAAATCCCAAACAAAGCCAGAAACCAGAACGGTATCATTTCCACAGAAAGAAGCCCCTTAAGAAAAGCGCCAACACCGGAATCTGCTTCTACTTTCAGAAAGACAAGAAGCAAAAGGACCGTTCCAAGTCCGAATGGAATATCTGAAGACCGCAGACTTCTGCGAATACAGCGGTACTGCTCTCTCCAGTCCGATTCCAAAGGCTCCGGGCTCTCTCCCTCTTCAGAAACATAAATTCCCATACCCGGAACTCCCGCAACAAAAGACCATCCCTTATCGGAAACCTCCTGCTGATAGGCATATATATCCTCTTCCGTTTTTACCGTAAAAATATCTACCCAGTAAGTTCGTTTCTGCGGCTGCGTTTTTTCATAAACCGCAATAATTCCTAAATTGGTTTTTCCCAAATGATTGATGAGCCCTTTGAGAATCAATCCCTTCTCCGCCTGTTTCGCAAGGTATTCCGCCGCAGCTTCCCCGTCAGCCCAGGAAAACGGCCATAGCCTTCTGACTGTCTTTGACATATGATGCTTGTCCTCCCCAAAATGCAATATGTAATGTATATATCACTGAAAATCGCGCTGAAAACACAATTTCTGTTCTCTGAATTCAATATAGCACTGCAAAACAGGAAAGTCAATCCGATGTACAGTCGTTCTTCTTTGAAAAAGTAAAGACTCTTCCATTATTTTGCATTTTTATCTGCATTTCCGCTTACATTCCGCATATCCGGCTGCCAAACTTAAAACAGCTTCTAAAAAACAGATTTTGAAAAAACGCTCCTGCGGTTTCCTTTTTTGCTCTATAAAGGGTATCGGGAAGGGAAACCGAAAATCTGTTTCGATTCCCTTCCCGAAGATGAGCATCTGCCAATCATACAAATTGCCCTATACTTAAAGCGGTAAAACGAGATTTCATTTTCTTATTTTCTCTTATAGAGAATTTCATTCGCCCAGGCAGATAATCTTCGAGAGTCTGTCGATACTCTCAGGTAGTATGTACCCGCCTTTGGAAGCCGAACCATTGACCTTCGAAAGCTCTTTTTTCCGCTGTCCGGATCCGGCTCCGCCTTACAGATCGGTTTTTTCTCTGCGTCACACAGCCATACATCATAATCAAATGAATAAAAATCTCTTTCGATTGTAATCAGTCCGGCTTTTTCTTCTTCAATTCTGAAATATACATAGTTGTCCCCTCCTGCGGAGAAAAAATAGCTCCACTCACCTTCTTTTAAGGGAAGTTCTGTATCTACCGTCGCCCACCTGCTTTCGTACACTGCTGTACAGTCTTCCCGCGGATTGGTACTGTAAACGCCCAGATAATAAGTGCCCGGCTCCAATATAACCTCGACAAACTCTGAATAGCCCGGATATGGCTCCGGCAAACCCAACTCTGATGCAGAACTGTTTTCAAGGCCTTTCTTCACACAAATCTCTTCGATCTCCTCATTCAGCAGAGCGTCCCGGTAAATGCCGAAAAACAAATCTTCATTATAATAATCCGCAGAAATATGCTGCTCTACGATGGTTTTTTCTTTCAGCTCAATTTTCCGTCTGAATCCGTATTTTCCGTACATGATTCGCTCTCTTTCGGCAAAATCCAGTTCCTGCACCGGCTCAAGCATTAATCCGCGCTCATCGGGATCTATGCGGGGTGCGTCCCATGGAATCAATTGATCACACTCCGAAACTTCCCGGCCTGAAAAAGCGATATAGTCATAAGCAATACGAATTATGCAGATCGCTGCGAAAAGCAGCAAAGCAATCAGAATCATTCTTTTTTTAGTATTTGCTTTTTTGTTGCCGTCTGTCACAGCTGACCTCCCTACATAAAATCATCTGCCGATTATACAAATTGTCCTATACTTAAAGCGGTAAAACGAGATTTCATTTTCTTATTTTCTCTTATAGAGAATTTCATTCGCCTGAGAAGATATTTCTCCGCATTCCGTCGATACTCTCAGATAGTATGTACCCGCTTCCGGAAGCTCAATCTTTACCCTTCGAAAACTCTTTTTTCCACTGTCCTTATCCGGCTCTGCCCTGCAAATCGGCTTTTTCTCTGCGTCACACAGCCAGACATCATAATCAAAGTAAAAATCTTTTTCGATTGTAATCAGTCCGGCTTTTTCTTCTTCGATTCTGAAATATACATAGTTATCATTTCCAGCTAAAAAGAACAGTCCCCATTCTCCCTCTCTTAGAGGAAGTTCTGTATCTACCGTCGCCCAGCTGCTTTCGTACACTGCTGTACAGTCTTCCCGCGGATTGGTACTGTAAACGCCCAGATAATAAGTGCCCGGCTCCAATATAACCTCGACAAACTCTGAATAGCCCGGATATGGCTCCGGCAAACCCAACTCTGATGCAGAACTGTTTTCAAGGCCTTTCTTCACACAAATCTCTTCGATCTCCTCATTCAGCAGAGCGTCCCGGTAAATGCCGA
The DNA here is from genome assembly GCA_937894585.1 of uncultured Eubacterium sp. Taxonomy (GTDB): domain Bacteria; phylum Bacillota; class Clostridia; order Peptostreptococcales; family Anaerovoracaceae; genus Senimuribacter. The sequence continues at coordinate 6,677 of CALBGO010000023.1, read as the reverse complement.
AAAACAAATCTTCATTATAATAATCCGCAGAAATATGCTGCTCTACGATGGTTTTTTCTTTCAGCTCAATTTTCCGTCTGAATCCGTATTTTCCGTACATGATTCGCTCTCTTTCGGCAAAATCCAGTTCCTGCACCGGCTCAAGCATTAATCCGCGCTCATCGGGATCTATGCGGGGTGCGTCCCATGGAATCAATTGATCACACTCCGAAACTTCCCGGCCTGAAAAAGCGATATAGTCATAAGCAATACGAATTATGCAGATCGCTGCGAAAAGCAGCAAAGCAATCAGAATAATCCTTTTTTTGGTATTTGCTTTTTTGTTGCCGTCTGTCACAGCTAACCTCCTTTTTAAATTGAAAGCTAATCAGTATCCCAGCTTTTGAAATTTACTCAGAACAGATTCGGTGGTATAACCGGCAGCTTCTGCAAAACTCCTCATCTTTGTTATACGGAAATCCGGAGAGTCATATGCCCCTGAAGCTGTATTATAGAAATCATTGCAGGTATGATAATTCCCTCTGTTTCCATTATATCTGCTGACTACATTCTTTTCAACAGCGTATGCCATCTGAACCCGTTTGCTTCTATAGCCCACATCATCTGCTTCGGGATGTTGAATCCTCGCCCATGGATGATCCGGATTAGCTGCCTTTGCAAATGCTGAATGTGCAAAAACATCTGTAGCAGCATGCATCGCCATACCCATTACAAAGGCTTTTTGCTCTTTATCACTTTTCCTATTCCAAATGTTACAATCACTGCACCATTTGCAATCGCCACTTGAACCATGCACTTTATCCAAATCATGAGCTTTTATCGCTTCAAAGCCGTCTACCATTCTATTATAGCAGGCTGTGCTAAGTTCCTTAATGTCTGTTCTATTTACAGTCAGATATCCGCCTCCATCACCATAAGCATTTGCAACTTTAATAAGGAGACTGTAATTAGCCATATAATTACAGTCTCCCGTGCCTAAACTGCCACCTGTATTGTCATGCCATGCAAATCCGTGAAACTCCGGATTATCGCCAATTCCCTTTAAAGGTGTATGCTTATCCGCATAAATCGCACCTACCTTCATCTGGGAATTTGCGGTATATTTTTCATGAACAATTTGTCCCCAACTCCCGGTAACTACCGGATCTGCGAAATCGGTAACTTTGACTTCATTTGGAGCAACATCGATTTTCTCAAGTGCCTGTATCTCAAACTCTTTGCTGTTAATATCCATTTCGGGAATAACCTCTTCTTTCTGCACATCAGTGCTCCCAGCGGAAGTTGTTTCCTGATATGTTTCTTCTGTTTTTGCTTCTCCATCTATAATTTCTTCTTCATGTAGAACTAATTCCTTTTCACTTTCCTGTACTGCATCAGAAGGTGCATCCTGCTTGTCGCTCTGAACTGCAGGCGTTTTATTTTCCTCAGTGACCTGATCGAATTGGGCTGCAACCTCATCATAAATCTGCAGTGCCCTCTCATAATCAATCAGCCCATAAGCGTTTTCGATATCTGCTGTCTTATTAGCACTTAGTTTTAACAATACTTTAATGAAGTTTGCCGGTTTTGTTAAATCCTTGCTCCAAAGACATGCTGCAATACCGGTAACATGCGGCGCAGCCAAACTGGTTCCTGATAAAACAAGTGCCTCACCAAAATTAGCCTGTGCTGACACAGCTTCACCTGGCGCAGCTAAATCAACTGATTCACCGCCTGCACTGAATTGGCTGCTTTTCCCTGCTGCATTGATCGAACCTACGGACAGTACATTCTCAAAAGCTGCTGGATAATCAGCATTTGTATTCCCGGAATTTCCGGCAGCAGCAACAACTAAAATACCTTTTGCTGTCGCTGCATCAATTGCAGTCTTCAAAGCCTCAGAATATACCTGTGTGCCAAAACTCAAATTTATGATGTTTACATCTTTTTCAATTGCCCAGTAAATAGCCTCGACCACACTACTAACCGACGCCTGCTTCTTTGCATTTAAAACCCGCGCAGAATATATTTCAATATTTCCATTTACACCTTTCACGCCGCTGTCAGATCCTTTTCCAGCAATTACACTGGTGACGCTGGTTCCATGACCGCAGGTATCTTCAAACAGTGGTGTTGTTACCGGATCATCTGCAATAAAGTTCTTTCGCTCTTTTACTACAATATCCTCGGTATAATCGATGCCCGAATCAATTACGGCAACCTTTACACAATTTTCCACTGCTGCATTTTCTGCATGAACAGCCTTTAAATTCCAGTCTTCTTCTATCGGCTTTGTCATATCAACATTATCTTCTGTAGGACTTTCAATAATAAAATCTTGTTCAATACATTCAATTTTCCCGTTCCCGGATAACTGAGCAGCATCCTTTGCAGATAATTCTACAGTCAATGCATCTCCATTTTCTGCTGTCACAGTCTGTTCTGTCTTAATCTGATTCTGCAAATCCGCATCCTGCGTAATAACAACATATGTATCCGTTCTTTCCTGTGCATATGCGGTAGTATTCTGACCTAGTCCTGCAACTGCTTGTGCTGTCATCAAAAATGACAAAGCACATACCAGTATTCTCGTACTACTTTTCTTCAGTTCTCTTGTTTTCATACTAATTCACCCACTTTCTAAAATCAATTATCAAAATCTCAATAAATAGCCTTACTGAATCCGTTTTAATATTACTGACAGTTTTCTATTATTGTGAACTTTAAAACCAATTCAGCATAATAAGTACCTTTGCGGATAGTAACTTAAAACTTCACTTTCCCAAACTGCAAAAGATACCTTTTCTTCCTTTTTCATCTTAAAGCATCACCCCTTTATTATATAAACGGAATCCGGCCCTCAGATTGGACAGTTTTCAAAAATAAAATTAGAAATTATCTTTTAATTCTTAAATTTATATGTATTTAAGCTTGTAATATGGTATAATTTAGCCACAGATTACCGTAATTTTGAAACAGTTATTTCAGTAGCAGGGGTAGTTTCATTAGGGGGGTAGGCTTTATGTTCATTTTCTCGCTTTTACAGGTCATACAGGATGCTTTTACGGAGATGTTTGAAAAGTATCATCCGATGATGAAAAATCTCGCATATTCCATTTTGAAGGATTATCAGCTTGCGGAAGACGCAGTGCAGGAATCGCTCCTGTCACTTTCAGAGAATATGGATAAGATTGACAATATTTACTCGAACAGAAGTAAAAATTATATCTATACGATTACGAAAAACAAATCCCTTTCCATGCTCAAAAAACAAAAAAGTGAAAACAGTGTCCAATTTTACGACACAGAGGAGTTAAATCATATAGAAGGGGAATTAGACATTAACGCTTTTTGTGATGACTTCGGTTTCAGTGAAAAAGTTGCAGAAGCCCTGTCCGGCTTAGACGCTGTCGACCGGGATATTATCGTTTACAGATTCGGCGCAGGCTACAGCGGAAAAGAAATCGCAAAGATGCTCGGAAAAGAGCCGGACTATGTGTATAAGCGGCTGCAGCGGGCAATGAAAAAGTTACAAAAAGTTCTGTGATTGCGGAGGCGTTCATGAACAGATATCGGGCAAGAAAAATTTTGAAGAAATACGGCAAAGCAGCATATCGAAGCAGAATCGAGTATGTCAATTCCATGCTGCCTGAAAACGCCTCTGTCATCGGCAGAATCAGCTGGCGGCGTATGATGAAGCGATGCGTTATGACAGCGCTGATCATGATTCTGACGCTGGCTCTTCTTCTGGTAACTGCCAGCGCATTCGGAATTCATATACTCGACTTTTCCTTTTTCGAAAAAGAAGACCATACGGAAATCGTGAGTAATTCAAAGCCGGAGAAAGAAAAACAGGAAGCTGTCTTCTACGAACCGGGATACATACCGGAAGGGTATGAGCTGGATTTGTGTGAATCACCTATAAAAGATGTAAAGAATTATATTTACAAAAATAAGCAAGAGGATTTTTTACACATTAGTCAAGAGTCGAAATATAATGCCAGCCTTGATATCAATAATGAGGATTGCGAGATTCGTGAAAAAATAATTGATGATATACAGATTAAAGTATATGATTATGAACACTATATGATATACCTGTTTCAATATTATGATACCTTTATAACGATGATGGGCGTCCTTCCGGAACAGGAATTTGATAAAATTGTAACCGGATTTCATTTCAAATAAATAGTTTTTAAGATTCCCCTTGTTTTATAAAGCTGATGTCTTTTAAAACAAGGGGGTCTTTCATTCTATTTTCAGGAAAAGCAAAATTGATTTGTCATTCTTCCCTCAAAAAATAATTTTAAATTTTTTTAAAATTATGTCCAATCTGATGTTCTGATCAAGTTTATATAGCAAAGGGGTTATATTTTAAGGAGGAATTTATGAAACGAATAATCGCAATTACTATTACAATCATCATGTTGAGTACAACAATCTCTTTTGCCGAACAAGAAGAAATTTACAAACCACTTGAGCCTGATGTTTTAGATTATGTTGCTGCTATGGCAGTTACCTCGAGATTAACCATAGATGGAGGTAAAGCAACATATTACACAGAGTTACGACCTCAGCCGGGAAAAAAGATTACAAAAGTTGCAGCTGTTATAAAACTGGTCAACAGCAAAGGAACAGTTGTGCAAAGTAAAACTGCAACTCTTTATCTTTCTTCTGACCGATTCATAATACAGAACTCTAAACAGTTGTCCAGCAGAGGCACTTATCATGCTGAATCGACTCTAAAAGTCTACAATGGTACAAAGCTGATAGAAACCATTAGGAAAAACTCTGCAAATGTGACTTATTAAAACATTAAAAATTATAAATACAGTTTCACTTACTTTGCAAACAAGTATTGTAATGCACCCGGCACTGTAGGATTATTATATCAGAAAACCATCATTTACTAAAAAAACAAATTCCGGTTGCAAACCGGCAAGTAAAGATATAGACTAAAGGTATAAAATATAGTAATACAGTGATAGAAGGAGGTTTTCACCATGAAAAAAACAAGTGTCATTTACAATTGGCTCGGCATTTTCTCTGCCGGTATTCTGATACTGTATTTGGAATATATCCGTTACACGCAGGATGAAAATCTGCTGTTTCCCGGTGAACCTCCGTTTCATACTGCGGATTCGGACTTCACCTTTGTTGTAAGTCCGGCGATCTCCCTCTCCAACCTATGCTTTTTCGCAGTGCTGCTCAATCTGCTTCTGCTGATTTTCCGGCGGCAGAATAAACTGCCCGGCTTTTACAGCAGTAAGCTGCCTTACGCAGCGATTCTGCTCTTTGAAGCAGCCGCAGCCGGTCTTGCACTTTATCAACGTATCACCTACGGGGGCTGGACTGTATGCGAAGCCGGACTGAACACGCCCCTCGGCAAGTTCCGCCCTCTGTACCTGCCGGCTGTCATCATGGCAGCAGCTGTTCTGATTTTCGGCATTGCTCAGTTTTTCCATGAACGAAAAAGATGGCAGTCCGGTTTCTGTCCCCAATCTGAACGAAACAGACTGCAAACAGAACAGGCTCAAAATGCAGCGAATAAAGAGTCTGCGGTTCAAACGCCGGGATTCGATATGAACAGGAAAACCGCTCTCTACAGCCTGATTGGAGTTATCATATGCGGAGCTGCCACAGTGTACGGCGCTTTCTTTGACTACCGGTTTCAGAATCTGCTTCTGTTCAGCGGAGAAGGACCTTACCAATGGAGCCGGGATGCGCATACAGAAGCCTCTGTACCGTTTATCATGCTGTCAAACTTTGCGCTTCTTCTGCTTATTCTAAACGGTCTGTTGCTGTTCTTTTACAAAACGAAAAAGCATCCCGGTTTCTGCACCGGCAAAAAAACTTATTATATTATGTTGGCAGCTGAAATTCTACTGTTTGGAGAAAGTGTTTATCGTGTTGTACGCTACTTTTCCTGGACAGTTGCCAAAATCAGAACGCCCGGTATCAACACTTGGTATGACGGCATTATGCCTATCGCGCCGACGCTGATTCCTGTTCTGATTTTTGCACTGGCTCTACTGATTTTGGGGATTCTGCAATTTCTAAGCGCTAAGAAAAATACCTCCGTTAAAAGTTATTCCCGTAAAAGATAAAAAAGGTGAAAATTATGCGGACATAAACAGGAATATCGGCTGTGGCAAGTCAGGTGAAAAATTCGCCGAAGACGATATTCCATATACAGTTGCTATATTGACTTGTATCATAGGATATCACATTTAAGCACGGAAAGGAGCCCGGTTATGAAAGGCACAAAGCTTCTGATTACGGCCTTCTTCATTCTCTTAATTGCACTGCTGCCCGTTTATGCATCAGATAATCAGAATCCATTGCCGGCCGATCACAGCGCCGGCAGCAGTAAAACGATTTCTCTATCTCAATATACAGCAGAGCATAGTTTTACAGATCGAATCGAAATCGAGATCATTGCGGAAGAATACAACCTGGGTAATCCGGAAACCATCGAAGAAATTATTTATGTTCCACTTGACGAAGAAATAAATGAGCATAACAAGGTTCCACTTGCTGTTCCCGATGAAACCGTTAAAAACGAATTCTATATCAAGAATATCCAGCAGTCTGAGCAAAGAGGCGAATTACTGTATTCTTCGCGGTTTTGCCACCCGAGCGATCGAGTAGGGGCTAACAAGTAGCCCCTCTCACACCACCGTACGTGCCGTTCG
>CALBGO010000022.1 GCA_937894585.1 uncultured Eubacterium sp. | reverse complement strand
TTTTAACAGTGCTTCTTGCATTGTCAGTTGTCTTCACTTACAGCTTCTCTGCTGTTGGATCTGCGTTTGCAGCTACTCCGGTAGAACCAAACGAGCCAACTTATACTCATAACCAGGCTATGGTGCAAGCGGTTAAAGAAGTAAAGAGTGAATTAAATCAGCTGGTAGCAGGTGCAAAAAAAGAACTGGCTGAAGAATATACTGTAACTGTTAATGGTAAAACAATTACAGTTTCTAAGGCTGCGTATGCCGCAACATTAGATCAGTTAGAAGCTGATTTTAATACAGTAATTGATAAAGCTGCTGTTGCGGCTGAAAAAACAAAGCCAACATCCACAAAGGTTGATGAACTGAAAACTGCAATTAAAGGACAGACTGTCTCAGATGTAATCATTTATGACAAGACACCTATTACTGTAGGTTATACTCAGACTTTAGGTCAGTTTGTTGCTAAAACCTTAGCTGATTGGGTTACAGATAGAAATAATAATATTGCTAATAACTTCGAAAAGTATTATGCAGTTAGAACTCTTGCAAATGCTCTTCCGGAAGTAAAAGCAGATATGATTGCTAAAATCGCAAAAGTTGATATGAATCAGTATACTGATGATGTCGCATCTGAAAAGGATCCATTCCACAATACTTGGAAGAAACTTGCTCAGAATGAAGCTGCAAGATTAAATGATGTTGTAAATAAAGCAGCAATTGATGTTGAAGGAAGCATAGAAAAAGCTCAGAATGCTGTTTCCGGTATTGCAGGTATTGAAAACTGGTATATTGTTCCATCTAAGACAACTGCAAGCGGTTATGTAGTGGCTTATAAATTTGAAAATACCCCTGTAAATACATTACCGGCAGGTGTTACAGAAATTAAAACTGCAAAAGATCTTGGCAAAGAAGATGCTGAAAATGCTGCGACAAAAGCAGAATTAAAGGCAGTTGTTGCTCAGAGAGCAGCTGAAGCAATTCGTGCTAACATCAATGCTAACAACTATGCTGAATTAAAAGAACATATTGATTCCTATGTTGAGGTATATAATGTTCTGATTGATGCAGAAGTTATTACTACTGTAGATGGTATCGGAACTAATGTTACTGATCCTGGTTATACAGCTCAGACTAAAGCATATAAGAATGCTGAAAGAGTAGCTGCTGCTTTAAAACTGGTTGTTGAAAAAGACGGTACATTAAAATATGATGCAGCTGTAATTGATAAAAATCTGAAAGCGATGCAGCTGAAAATGTATCAGGGTAAGGATTTAAACTTAACAGAAGCCGAGCTTAAAGTTGCTTTATCTTTAGGTGCTGAAATCAAATCTGATAATCTGGCTTGGGAAAAGGAAGTAGCTATTGCTGCAATTAACGCAGAAAAGGAAGCTCTTCTTGATGCTAAAGAATTCTACGCACCGGAATTAGAAAAAATCAATGCTGCATATCAGGCTGTAATTGATAAAGTAAATGCTGTAGAAACCAGTGCACAGTTAGAAACCATTACCGGAGCAAATCCAAAAGTTACAACTTATGTTGATAAAACCAAGTTTGCTGATAAAGATGCAGTAAAGGCTACACTGAAAGGTCATCTTAACTTTGCTAAATTCACAGCTGCTGCTAAAAAGCAGATTGAAGCTTTAAATGGCGTTAAGAATTCTTGGGATGCTGATTACAGAAATCCTGTTGTTAACGAAGATGATGCCGCAGCTTATCTGGCAGAAAATGATGCAAGAACAAACGCTGATATCGCAAAATTCTTTGATAAAGCTGCTGACTTTGCAAAGACAGTTCTCACAAATGGAGAAATCGAAGCTGCAGATACTGCTGCTAAAACTTTGATCGATGCACTTCCTGCATACATCACATTAGCAGATAAGGATGCTGTAAAAGCTGCTTACGATGCTGCAATCAAAGCCGGCATTGAAGCGAAAGACTTCCCTGCAAAATTAAAGAACGCAATTGCTGATATTCAGAACTATGAAAAAGAAGCAATTGATGATATGATCAAAGCTTTACCTGCTAAATTGACAGCCGCTGACAAAGCAAAAGTGGATGCTATCTATGAAGCAATCGAAGCTTTCAATGATGAGGAAATGTTCACTAACGATTATCCTACAACAAAAGTAGATGCAGCATTCGAAACTGTTAGAGCTGCTGCATTAGCTGATGTTCAGAACGCTATCGCTGCACTTTCTGCAAATCCTACAAAGGCTCAGGTAGAAGCTGCAAGAGCTGCTGTAGAAGAATTTGTTAAGACTTACACTGATGCAAAAGAACCTTATCAGGCAATTGCTATGATTGTAAATCTGGATAAGCTGACTTATGCTGAAGCACAGGTAAAAGCTAACATCATCGCATCCGTTGAAGGTCTGAAGCTGTCCGTATCCACAAAGCTTTACACTAAGTCCAACAAGATTCGTGTAAACTGGAAGGTAAAAGACGGCGATGCTTCCTACATCGACGGTTACCAGGTATACAAATCAACTAAAGCTCAGAAAAACTACAAGTTCATGGGTAAGACTAAGAAATCTTACATGGACAACAAGAAGAACCTGAAGAAAGGTACAAGATACTTCTACAAGGTTAGAGCTTATGTTGAAATCGACGGTCAGAAATACTACTCCGACTGGTCCAACAAGGGCAACAGAATCTACAAATAAGATTCCAAATGAAAACAAATACAGAGGAACGGGTTATCCTGTTCCTCTTGTTTTTGTATCAGACTTTCTAATAAAAAGGGACACAATGCAAATTGTACCGCAAAGAAAGGACAGAGATTATGAAAAAGATATTAGCTTTACTTTTGTCTCTTACAATGGTGCTGTGTATGATGCCTTCTATGGCATTTGCAGCATCGGCTCCCGATGGACAAAAGGCAGCAGAAACACAAGGTCAGGAAGATACGCCGTCAGTTTCTGTTGAACTTACCTATCCTGACGAACACAAATTATTTTATCCTTGGACAGGAAATGCAATTACACCTGAACTGACCGTAAAGGTAACACCGGCAAATGGCGGTGAGGATGTGCCACTTAATAAAGGGGACTATACCGCTTCCTTTACTGACAATGTAAATCCGGGCACTGCCACCGTCACAGTCACCGTTACCAAAGAAGAATATAACGGCGCTACGGGAAGTATTAAATTCCAGATAAAAAAATCCCTAAATCAAGTCACATTACAGACGCCTGCAACCGTAACAGAAGGAACGAAAGTGGAAATTACCGCTATTCAGCTAATCGGATTAACTCCAGGCACAGATTACGATTTTAAGAGCGATGAAGATAAAATAATTACCAAAGATAACCCTTCCGTTATCATTGAAGCAAAGCCGGACTCTGATTATTACGGAGAGCGTGAGGTTACTTTCACCATCGGTATATCTCTTGCAAATGCAGTAATTACAATTCCCGACCTGACCTATACCGGAAAAGAGCAGACCGCGGCTCCGTCTGTTACGGTAAACGACACACGCCTTTACAAAGACACGGACTACACCGTAACCGGCGACAAAGCAACGAATGCAGGTACATATACCTTAACGATTACCGGTATCGGAAAGTATGCAGGCACTGCATCAAAAGCATATACCGTAAAACCGAAGGATTTAAAGTATGTCACCATTCCTGCCGTTGAAAATCAAATTGCAGGCACAGTGCCTGAGCCGAAGGTAACAGACGGCACTGCCGTTTTAGTAAAAGGAACGGATTATACGCTTTCAAATTCTGTTACAGGAAATAAAGGAACACTGACCTTTACGGGAACCGGAAACTATACAGGAACGGTGACCAGAGATTATCAGATCAGAGAAGCACTGGATGCGTTTGTTTCCTATACGAAAGTATTTTACGATTACACCGGCTATGCAATTCATCCGGAGGTTACCGTAAAAGCAAGGGATCCGAAAAAGACCTATGTTCTGAATAGAGATTACAAAATCATCGGCGGCGGTGAGGTCAACGCAGGCACTTATACCTTCAAGGTTGTGGGAATCGGAAACTACGGCGGAGAAGCCTTTAGCGGCACTTATACCATCAACAGAGCTTCCCTGCAAACAAAAGGCGCAGTTTCCCTTTACGGTGATTCCTTTATCTACACGGGAAGACCTGTGGAGCCTTCTGTAACCGTCACCTGCGGCGGCAGAACTCTGGTAAAGGATGTGGACTACACACTGCATTATTCCGGAAACAACCGTATCGGTACTGCTTCCGTCATCGTCTACGGCAAAGGCAACTATACAGGCTCCCTGACGAAAACCTTCCGTATCATCGGGAAAGATATTTCTTCTGTAAGCGGAACTCTTTCTCAGAGCAGCTACAAATATGACGGACTGGAAAAGAAGCCGGCAGTTACGCTGTACGACGGCACGAAGAAGCTGACGGCAGGTATCGATTACACGGTTTCCTACAGAAACAACCGCAACGCAGGAACAGGTGAAGTCATTGTGACCGGAAAAGGAAACTACGGCGGTACAAAGACACTGACCTTCCGCATCATCGGAAAAGAGCAGAAAGTCACCAGCCGCTACAGCAAGTACTACAGAACACCGGAAAGCGATTCCTTTAACCTGAACGCAGACCACGACGGAGACGGCTACCTGGTTTACAGCAGCAGCGACACCTCTGTGGCAGAAGTTTCCTCAACCGGAAGAGTTACCGTAAAAGGAACGGGAAGAGCTGTGATTACCGTATCCACAGCAGGCACTGTCCGTTATGAACCTGCCTCCAAGAGAATCACCATCGATGTGCGCCCTGTTACACCGGCAGTGAAAGCAGTTTCTGCTGCAAAGGGAAAAGTGAAGGTAACCATCACTAAGGTGGAAGGCGCAACCAAGTACCAGGTGAAATACGGAAGAAACGGAAAGTATAAAAACAGATATATCACCCACAGAGACAACGAGTATGTGAGAATTGTCTCTACCATCAAGAATCTGCCGTCCAAAACCCACTACATCAAAGTCAGAGCATACAAGACCTTAGACGATGGCACAAAAATCTGGGGCAAGTGGGTTACCAAGAAGATTAAGGTGAAATAACGGAGAGCAAAAATACTGCCCGCATCATTCGGGATTCAGTAATACATTTAGAAATATCTGAAATAGAAAAGGCTTTTGGAGAATTCTAAAAGGACAACAGACTCTGTAAATATGATACTTGAGGAAATGAAATCCTTAAATTGAAAATACTTAAGGCGGTTCAAAATGAACCGCCTTATTTAATAATATAGATATTATCTATATATGCATTTAACTTAGTTACGGGTTATTTCATATTTAAGAAGCGCATTATGTCCATCTTTTGCTCATTCCATACCGGTAAAAATAAGTTTGCTTTTAAGTTTACAATTATAATTTCAGTCTTTCAAACGAAGCTTGCTGTCTATAGAATGCCTGCTTATATCATCCGGATACTCTACAAGATTTTCCTGAATTAACGACAATAAAACTTCCCGATATGCTTTCGAAACACTTCCCGTATAACCTCTGCTTTGGTAAATCTCATTTAAAGACATTTCCTGCGTTGCAAGTATGCTTAAAATATATGCTCGAATTTCTTTTCGGGACAATCTTTTTTTCGAAAATGAAAGCGTAGTTTTTTCATCAGAATATAAGTCATCATATGTTACAGCTTTCGGATTGTCTCCGCGAAAACAGTCGTGGATTTTAAGAATAACTGTAAAATAGCTTCTTTCTGCATCAGTAAGAAAAATCGGCATTGGTGAACCGTTTGCGCGTAAAGCACGGATAACCTTCGGAATTCCGGTATTTCTTCCTTCAATTAGATGAAGTTCTTTTAAAAAGTCACCGATTCTCCGGTTCCGATATCTGCGGCTTCTCATATGAAATGTTTCTAAATCCCGGTCACTGATAGAACGATCCGGTCCCGGAATACTGGTAATCTCAATGCAGTCTCTTTCGATTCTGACAGTAATCGGCTCATGGATTTCATAGGATTTGTGATATACTGCATTGGAAAGGAGTTCTTCTATCGCTTCATAACTGTAATTAAAATAGCGGTCAGCTTCTGCCCTCCCGTCCACTTTAAATACTTTTTCCGTAATGATATGATTACGAATATATGAAAGGGCGTCTCGAAGCTGTTGCTGAATCGGTCCGTTAAAAACCTTTTCCTCCATCCCTTGCCCTGTAGGGTCCGGAATATATACCAGTTCAATTCGAGTATAAGGAAAAAACTTTTCGGGCATATCGTTAAAAAACAGAAGCCCGACATTCAAAGGCTTAAAAAGCTCCGGAGGTCCTCCTGCAATTCGCAAATCTGAAGCTAAAGCTGCCAGATTAGAATTCGCTGCCTGTGCAGAAAGCTCACTTTGTATTTCAGAAAGATGATTTTGGATCAATGGAAATTTCAAATCTGCAAGTTCGGCATTATAATTGATTCTGTCATCAAACGGCACATTATTGGAAAGAGCCTGCAGTTCTTTTAAATCAGTTCCGCTTGCTTCAATTGTGCTGGATAGCTTTCTTATATAATAAACCTTTTCTGAGTGTCGGTTGTTCGGCGTCTTAGGGCACGCATACGGGCGGCTGTCCCCTCCATATACCCAAATCATAAGCAAATGCTTTCCCTGATAAACAACAGGCTCTGCAACAGGTATATATCTTGGTTTCAAGTAATTGCAATATTTCAGAAGTTCTTTCTGTATATGATCTATAGATTCCGGATTTAAACCTGTAACAGGTCTTTTTAGCATACCGTTTTCCTCGGCTGCGCCCACAATGATATATCCGCCTCCCCAGTTATCAATATCATTCGCAAAAGCACTGATTGTTTTTAGAATCGGTTCAGGATTCCAGTTCTCCTTAAACTCCAGTCTGGACCATTCTACAATATTTTTTTCCAGCAATGCTTCAATTGTAATTGGAATTGCCATATTAATCTCCATTCCGCCGCCTTTCAGTCGGCGGCACAAATAGTAATGCAA
>CALBGO010000021.1 GCA_937894585.1 uncultured Eubacterium sp. | reverse complement strand
ACAAATTGCTATTTAGATTGTGTTCCACCCCAACTATTGACATAGAGCCAAAAAATGGGAGTTTTTCAGTGCCCTTCGAATAATCTCTTTTGTGTCACCTTCGAAGAAACATAAAGCGCAAAAATGACAGGTTGTTTCCAAAATCAATACAAACCTGTCATTTTTCATATCAGTTTCTTCTTATACTCTACCTTATTTTTACTTTTGTTCCATATTATCGCACAACAATGCAGCAAGCCGCCCATACTTTAGCCCTTCTTTCCGATTTTTGTGACACAAATGTTAAAAAGCGCAGGCAGATGTGTCATATTCGACCAATTACAAAAAAATAAATGACACATTCTTTACTCATATCAATCAAATGTGTCATTTTTATATTACCGTATGTTTTCCGGTTCCGCTCTAAACTTCGCTGAAAGTGATTTCCGTAAAACTTCCGGTCGGCAAAAAGGAGCCGACAAAGCAGAGCCGATAAAATCAAACCACTAACCCCGGGCTGATAAAACCATGCCGATAAAAACGGCAAAAGTTTTCCATCTGTATTCCGCCTGCTGTAAAGATTTTCTGTTTTTACCAGCACGGCGAAATGCAGCTGGAGCACAGATACAAGGTACAGCAGTCGGAGCACATATCGCTGTTTCTGTTGCTGTAACCCTGACCGTTAGAACGGGCGCGGTACATACCTCCCTGCGCAGTCATCTGCTGATATACTCTCTGATACTCAAAGTTATTCGGATCCATATCGATAGCCTGACGAACATTGGAAAGACCGTCATCTGCATATCCTTTGCGGAAAGAGATTACGCCGCTTAAGAAAAACCATTCCGCATCTCTGTTCGGCACATTGATCAGCATCTGCTCCGCTCTTGCAAGATTCCCCATATCGATGAGCTGGCGAATCGCTCCGTAATTTCCGGCGCCGCCGTAACTCTGCTGACCGTAAGGATTTCCGTAGGCGGAAGATGCCTGTCTACCTGCGCCGGCCGCACCTGCGCCCTGCTTCATCAGCATATCATAGGCTTCATTGACCTCCTGCAGCTTCTCTTCAGCAAGATCTGCCAGCGGATTATTCTGATATTTGTCCGGATGATACTTCTTTACAAGTTCTTTGTATGCAGCTTTAATTTCTGCGTTGGAAGCGCCCGGCTTGACTCCAAGTACTTCATATGGATTGTTCATATTGTCTGTTCTGATCCTTTCTCACTGAGAATCCGATCCGTTCTCCGTCTGATTCCCATAAAAATAATATTCTCAACGATACCTCTGTTCTTTGACAGATTCAGAAGGTCGTACGCATTCGAGATTTCTGCAAGATAATTATATAGCAAATCATCAATTCCCTCAAGCTTATTTTTTCGATAAATGAAGGGATTGTAATTTTTGCTCCTGCAGTCTTTTTCGTAATCATCAAGAGCATCTGCTGCGTAAATCCACTTTCCCAGACTCCGTCCCAACTGTGCAAGAATCTTCATCTTTGCACCGCAGCCGGAAACTCCTCCCTCTGTGCCCGCGCCTTGCAAATCAGGCTGCCTCATCTGCCCTTCTCCTTTGAAAAATCCGGTAAAAAGAGTTTCCATAATATCTGCGAAAGCCCCGCCGGTTAAATCCAAAGAGCCGGATTTGTCCTTTTCCAGCGCAGACAGTTTTTTCAGCCCCGTTTCCACCTCTTCACAGAGAGACGGATACTGCTTCTTCAGTTTCCGGTAAGAACAATACAGAGTGCTTGTTCCCGCCAGAGACGAAGGACTTTTTTCGTCATTCCAATCGTCTAAAAATTTATGATAAGCCAGAATCACCATAACATCCGCCGCATAGTCAACCCCTTTATTCCCATAAATTACCGGTTTTTTCTGAATCGGATGAATGATACAATGTTCCCGTTCCAAAACATCCTCTGTCTCATCAAGACCTGCCAGAAGCAACGCAAGAAATACTGCATCGTAACTTAAACACAGGCGCGGAATCTGTCCGCAGTGCCGGCCGATCGACTTACAGATGCCGCAGTAATATCCCTGATACACCTCGAATTCCCGAACCTTCAGCTCGCTTTTTTCAATCGTAACATAACCTAACATAATACTTTGATGATACCTTATTTTAATGAAGGTTTCAAGAAGTCTGTGTGAAAAATCTTCCTATGCAGTCGACAAAATTCGCTGTTTCTGTTAAGATAATAACGCATAGTATAAATTATAACTTTAACGATTCAGAAACTAAGGAGAGAGAACATGAAGAAACTGAAACGACTATTTCTGACAGCACTGTTTTCCGCCACTGCCCTCTTCATTACCTGCAGTATGGCTTTTGCCAGTAATGCAATTGTAGATGAAGGCGGTTACACCCACCCTTCGCAGTTTTCCGACACCATCGTGCTCGACGGCATCGATGTATCCGAGTGGCAAGCAGATGTCAACTGGGAAAAAGTCAAAAAACACGGTATTGACTACGCATATATCCGTCTCGGCTTTTCCTATCTGGACTCTCCGTTCAGAAGAAATCTTGACAGCTATTTTGAGCAGAACTATCAGGAGGCAAAAGAAGCCGGCATCATGGTAGGCGTTTACTACTACTCCACCGCAATTTCCATCAGCGAAGCCCAGAAGGAAGCTCAGTTCTGCCTTGATGTGCTAAACGGCCGGGAACTCGATCTTCCCGTAGTATTTGACTTCGAACTGGACGGCAGACAGGGCAGCGCATACAACAGCTGGAGTTCCGGCACCAGAAAAAGCAAAGCCACATCCAACTGCCTTGCTTTTATGAACTATATCGAAAAGAACTCCGATTATAAATCGATGTTCTACACATTCAGAAATGTAGCCTCCCCGTATCTCAACCCGGGCGGCGGCAAACTCAATATGAATATGATTGACAGCAAATACAGGGTATGGCTTGCCCAGTACTCCTCCGACAACAGCTATGAACGCCCTTATGATACATGGCAGTATACCTCCGGCGGCAGTGTTTCCGGCATCAGCGGAAGAACCGACTGCAACTTCTGGTATTATGATAATGATGCGGAGATTACCCAAAGCGGCACCAAATCCATTAAGAACGCCGATGTCACCTTGGGACAGAAGAGCTACCAGTACAACACAGCAAAAAGAGAGCCTTCCGTTTCCGTCTCCTATAACGGAAAAACCCTGACAGAAAGCACAGACTATAAAGTACATTATCTGAAAAATGTTCTGGCAGGAACGGCTTATGCAAGAATCGAAGGTCTCGGCAGCTACTCCAATGTAAAATTAGTGCCGTTTACCATCAGCAGAACCAATATTTCCAACGGCGGTAAAGTAGCCGATATCAAAGATGTCACCTACAGCGGCAAACTGAAGATTCCTTCACCGAAAGTAACCTACAACGGAACCGTTTTGAAGAAAGGTACCGACTACACTCTCAGCTGGTCCAACAACAGAAGCGCAGGAACAGCGACCGTCAAAGTTACCGGCAAGAGAAACTTCACAGGAACTATTTCCAAAAACTTTAAGATTCTAAAGCTGAAGCCGACCTTTACCGGTTATGTGAATTACTACAGAACCACCGACCGCGAAGATTTCACTCTCAACACAAAATGCAACAGTGACGCGGATCTGACCTATAAATCCGATAATACCGACATTGCGACTGTGGACCAGAATGGTAAAGTCTCCCTGCAGGGCGGCACCGGCACCGTAACCATTACAGTAACCAGTCCGGAAACCAAAAACTGTGAAAAAGCAATTCGGGAAGTAAAAATTCATGTAACCAAAAAAGATACACCGGCGGAACCTGATAATCCAAATCAGGATTTAATCGACAGTGTGGAAAGCACCGAAATCAAAGTAAGCTCTACGCTGGGTGAGAAGTTCATTCGTCTTGACTGGGAAAGAACCGAGAGCGCAAACCTTGACTATTTCGAAGTTTACAGGAGCGAAACCTCCGGCGTATATGACGACAAACCGATTTTCACCACCAAATCAGGTACATCGAATTACTACAAAAATACAAAGAATTTGACAGACGGCGTAAAATACTACTATAGACTTCGCGGTGTCTGCGAAATCGACGGAGAGAAATACTACACTCCTTGGTCCAATCAGGCGATCAGAACCTACCGTGCACCGGAGGAAAACCCTGACAAAAAACTGATCGAGGGTGTGCAGAACACTACAATGACAGCCCGTTCAGAGCTTGGCAGCGGATATATCCGTGTAAAATGGACCAAATCCTACGGCTATAAAATGGATCACTTCGAGATTTACAGAAGCACAAAAAAGGGTGAATACAGTGAAAAACCGTTATATAAAACACCTAACGGAAACTGGAAGTCCTACAAGAATACAAAAAATCTGAAGAAGGGTACAAGATATTACTACAGAGTTCGGGGCGTCCGTGAAATCAACGGAACAGACTACTATACCCAGTGGTCAAAACAGGCCATCAGAACTTACAAATAACAGAAGTAACAAAAACAGCAGAAGCAATATAAACGATAAAAGGCAAGGGGCTATCTCAGCGAAAATAAAACGTTCATGATATATGCCCCTTTTCCTATGGAAAAAAGCAAGAACAGTCAAAATCCCTGTAAGCACATCATACAGGGATTCTCTTTAACTTTTCACATTTCACAGCAGCCTGATATTAACAGGCTGCTTTAATTCATTCTCTTTATATCTTTACTTTGCATTAAAGTCCATAGCAACCTGCGCATAAAGCATTGCACCTTTAATCAGCGCACTCTCATCTACACAGAACCTTCCGGAATGCTGCGGCCATACTGCGCCGCATTCTTCATTTCCAATGCCGAGCAAAGCAACAGCACCCGGCGCTTTCCTCATATAGAAAGCAAAATCTTCGCCTCCCATAGTGGCAGGAGATGTGACCGGCGCATCTTCAGCTACGACTTTGCGGGCTGCCGTCTGAGCAATTTCTGACATATCCGGATCATTTACAGTAGGCGGAACCAGTTCAATATATTCCGTCAGACCGGCTTCTGCCCGATAAGCTTTTGCTGTTTCTTTTGCAATGCGATCCAGCATTTCCGGAAATGCGTCGTAAACTGCATTGCTGAAGCATCGTGTAGTACCTTCAATTCGACCTGATTCTGCAACTACATTCCAGCGGGTTCCCGCTTCAATAACACCGACCGTCACAACCGCAGGATCCATCGGAGATATTTCCCGGCTGACAAGAGCCTGCAGATTGCTCACAATAGAAGCAGATACAAGAGCCGCATCCACGCACTGGTGAGGTGCTGCGCCGTGACCGCCTTTACCCTTAACATCAATCCGGAACTGTCCTGCAGCGCCCATTCTCGGTCCTGCTTCTACAGAAACCTTTCCAGATGGTACATCGGCCCACACATGGATACCAAAGCAGCCGTCCACACCATCCATAGCGCCCTGCTCTATCATGGATTTTGCGCCTTCCGCAATTTCCTCCGCCGGCTGAAATGCCAGCTTTACAGTCCCGCACAACTCGGATTTCATATCATTCAGAATATGTGCCGCCGTCAGAAGCATAGAAGTATGACAGTCATGACCGCAGGCATGCATCACGCCGGGATTTTCACTGGCATAAGGCGCACCGGTCTGTTCATCCACAG
The DNA here is from genome assembly GCA_937894585.1 of uncultured Eubacterium sp. GTDB lineage: Bacteria > Bacillota > Clostridia > Peptostreptococcales > Anaerovoracaceae > Senimuribacter. Next base: position 59,377 of record CALBGO010000021.1, on the reverse strand, counting down.
TCAGAGCATCCATATCCCCCCGAAGCAGAATGGTTTTACCCGGTTTTTCACCTTTAATCGTTGCCAGCACCCCGGTTTCAAGACCGCAGGGAACCCATTCCACACCAATTTTATCAAGCTCTGCTTTTACCATTTTACTGGTTTCATACTCTTTACCACTCACCTCCGGATGGCGGTGGAAGTGTCTGCGCATCTCCACCTGATATCCGGCATATTTTGACGCAACTTCTTCAATATTCACAATTAAACACCTCTAATCTTATTTGAATCACATTTGAGTTTGTTTTATAACTTCAGGTTTCCTCCCGGAAAAACTTCTTTTACAGAATTCTTCTTACATGGCAAGAAGAATCTTTGCAAAGAAACCTGCCAGTACTACAGAAGTAATAGTTACGGTTACAAATCCGCCTGTAATCATGGACGGGAACATCTTGCTCATCAGATAGTTCACTTCTTCTTCCGTCTTGCCCATTGCTTTGCAGGTTGCTTCTGTAATAATCGCATCGCAAGGGAATCCGTAAAGCGCTGTCAGGCCGTTTGCAAAGGCTAGCGGAAAGGACATTCTTAAAATCTTGGAAACGATAAATGCAAAGATGCCCATACCTGCAACACCGATGATAATTAAAATCACCATAGGCCCTATAATGGACTTCAGCATAGACGGCGTGCAGTCCTTCAGACCGTCAAAGATATACATCATCAGGGCGAACATCAGAATCCAGTAGGAATTTGCTCTGTTCAGCAGATTGGTTTCCAGGAACCCGATGGTTGTAAATACAACACCTAGAATCAGAGCCCAGATTACACCTGAAAGCGGCGTAACTGTCCCCAGAAGATTTGCAAACCATGCAACAAGTCCCAGCTTACAAAGCATTACAACCGGAGAGTTCCACTTCTCAGGAATTCTCGGCAGCAGTCTTTTCACATGACTGTCGTCAGCGATAGCAGACATCCCGATATTTGCCATTTCTCTCTTTTCAGCTTCGGTCAGCACAACTTCACCGGACCGGTATTTTTTCAGAAGTTTTCTGCCTTCTGCCTGCAGACATACGGCAGTCAGCGGATAGCCGGCAAAGCCCTGAATGCAGTACATAGCGATTGCAAATACTGCTGCAACAGGCATGCCTGCTTCTTTTGCAGCATCACTCATCACTGTAGCTGCAACAATTCCGCCTGTAAGAGGAGGAAGACCTGCAACGACCAGTGCCTTATCGATGAGCATACCGCCTACAAAGTAGCCCAGCACGCACATACCGGCAAGACCGACAAGACAGATTACAACGGTTTTCCACTGTTCGATCAGCTGCTTTAAGCTGATTACCGTACCCATATGGGTAATCAGAAGAAAGATACCGATAGAATTTGCAAAAGGGATCAACCCTGCATTGGTAATCAGATCTTTCGGAAAAATCGTCCAGTATCCTAAAAGCATAATCACTGCAGTTACGAATACGGACGGCACCCACGCTCTGGTGGCTGTAGAAACCCATTCACCGATAATATATGCCAAGGCACATACAGTGAACGCAAGACAAACATTACTTAACATAATTTCTGTTCCTTTCTTTCTTAAATAAAATTCATATAATTTCATTCACCGCCTCAGAAAATACGGAGACGATGCAATATAAACAATGCAGCAACAATACACTATGAGCCGTTCAACAGCAATGCGGCATAGCTGTGCTCTGTGAGCTTCGAGGAGCAACCCAATATGGTTGCGCTCTGTAAGCTGCGCAGTATAGTCTTACCCAATATATATAGAAAAGCTGTCTGCTGCCGGAAGATAACCTGTTTTAGCGATTACTCCGCAAGGTAGGCTAAAGCAGCATTTGTCATAACCGCAATGCCGTACGGCATTGCCTCTTCTTTTACTGAGCATTTCGGATTATGAAGAGAAACCAGCTCGTCTCCCTCATGTCCTGCATGAAGCATGATATAGCATCCCGGCACGCCCGCCATTTTGCTGTAATAGCTGAAATCCTCACTGAAGGACAGAGGCTTATCGAGATAAATAATCCGGTCTTCACCCACTGTCTCACCGGCAGCCTTCATAGCAAGGTCAGTCAGTCCTTCATCATTATAGCAGGCAGGATATCCTTCATAATGATCTACATTGATTTTGCAGGAGGAAATGGCCTCAAGACCTTTTATAATGTCATAGACCTGCTTATTCACATCTTCTCTGACACTGTCCTGATAGGATCTTGCCACACCTGATAACTTTGCTTTTGCGGGGATCACATTGACAGCTTCTCCGCTGTGGAAAGTACTTACCGGAAAGACAACCGTTTCCAGAGGATCCACATATCTTGCAGGAATCTGCTGCAGCAGCATAACAAGCTGTGCGCCGGTCAGCACTGGATCGTGAGTAGTATGAGGTGCGCTTCCGTGACCGCCCTTTCCGATAATCTCAAATTCAAAAAGATCCACAGAAGTTGTAACAGGTCCCGCATGAAATGCAACCTCACCGGGACGGCCTTCTGTCGGAAATACATGCATACCGAAAATTGCATCTACATCTTCCATCACGCCTTTCTCAACCAGCTCCTTTGCGCCGCCCGGAAGGGTGTCTTCGCTGTGCTGAAAAATCAATTTTACTGTACCTGCAAATTCCTCTTTTTTTTCACAAAGCAGCTTTGCCACTCCCAAAAGCATGGAAGCGTGCATATCATGACCACAGGCATGCATAACGCCGGGCACCTGACTGGAATACGGAAGACCGGTTGCTTCTTCTACAGGAAGCGCGTCAATATCAGCTCTTAAGGCAACAGTTCTTCCTTTTCCCCTGCCTCCACAGATATATCCGATCACAGCTGTCGGTGCAAGTGATTCCAGTTTATCAACGCCGTATTCTGTCAGCTTTTCTCTAATCAGCGCCGAAGTTCTGGTTTCCTGAAATCCAAGCTCCGGGTTCTTATGTATATCCCTTCTGATCTCAGTAATTTCATCCATAATGGCATTTGCCTCATCCAGAATCGTATTTTTATTCATTCTTCCCTCTCCTTTTTTAAAAATACATTCTCATTATAACCCTTGTATTCATTTTTGTAAACAAAAATAATATATATTTTTTGGTATTTTCTACATTTATCATTTGTTTTCTCAGTCCGTCACTTTTACTCTTTCGCATTTTTATTTCTATATCAAAATAATTATTCGTATTCTTCCCTGCTCATTTTACCTATTGTCGATTATGCACAATCATAATTTCTTTGGAATTGCAATAGTTTTGTCTTCTCCTGTGCCAGCTTATCCCATCAGTCAAAATCAAATTCCCCCGTAAAATATTCAGGATTTCATTCATCTTCTCTCTCCATTCAAACGACTTCTGTATAAATAAAATATCAGCAACTTTAAGATATCGGCATCCTGTTCCCGTTTTTTACTCTGTATCAAAAAAACAGAGGGAAAATAATTTCTACCTAAAGTGGAGAATAAAAAAACAGCTCATCCATGGAAATTGAATAAGCTGAAACTGTATTTTACGTTTTTTCGTTCATATCGCAGAAAAAGCAGGGAATCCCGCCCGTACGACAGTAGGACGGGATATTTCCCATTTAACCGGATTAAGACTTGAACTTCTTCCAGTATTTTGTATAAAGATCATCTGCCTCTGCTCCGAGATTTTTCAGAGATTCACACTGCACCAGCACAAAATCCTCAGGGAACAGAACCTGCATCTTTGCAGGATCATTCTTTACACTGTCAATGACACTGATATTCGGAATCGAATAAGTCAGATATTCGTAATTACGCTTTGCTGTTTCTTTTTCCAGCATAAAGTTAATCCACGCCTGCGCATTTTCTTTATTTGAAGCAGCGGTAGGAATCGCCCAGCAATCTGTAAATTCCTCGCTGCCTTCTTTTGGCACTACATAAGAAAGCTCCGGTCTTTCTTCCTGACAGTAAAGCACTTCCCCATTCCAGATTACCGCTAAATCAGCAGAACCTCCCAGAATCATATCCCGGGCAGAGTCGTTGGCATACTTGTAAACCAGCGGTTTCTGCGCTGTCAGATAATCGGCTGCCACGGCAAGCTGTCTTTCGTCCTTCGTGTTCAGAGAATACCCTTTCGCCTTCAGCGCAATGGCCATCGTATCTCTCATACTGTCAGGCATTACAATCCGTCCGCGGTACTCCTCTTTCCATAAATCATTCCATGAAGTGACAGCGCCTTCCGGAATTTTGGTCGAATCATAAAGGATTCCCAAGGTTCCCCAGGTATGCGGAACCGAGTATTTATTTCCCGGATCAAATTTTGCAGCCGTCGCAAGATACTTCTCCGACAGATTGGAAATATTCGGTATTCCCGAATAGTCGATTTCCCACAGCAGATTTTCGCCGATCATCTTGTCAATCATATAATCCGACGCACAGATGACATCGTAATTTACCGATTGATTTTTAATAACAGGATACATTTCCTCATTGGTATCAAAGGTATCCATAACAACGGAAATTCCCGTTTCTTCTTCAAACTCTTCAATCAGAGACGGATCAATATAGTCACCGAAGGCATATATGTGAACTTCCTTTCCGTTCTTTTCGCCGGAAAATCCGCTGAGCAGGAGAGTTCCGCCAAGAAGCGCCGCCACCAGTACAGTCAGCAGAATTGTAACCGGCTTCTTGTACCTGCCTTCCTTTTTCGCTGACGCAAAATTAGATGCCGCAAGCAGCACCAGCACTGTAACAAAAATCAAAGTTGACAGCGCAAATAGGGTCGGTCTGATGCCTACTTTTACCTGACTGTAAATCAGAGTCGAAATCGTATTGATACCTGCGCCTCTTGTGAAGTGAGTGATGACAAAATCATCTACAGACATGGTAAATGCCAGCAGAAATCCGCTGACGATGCCCGGTCTGATATCGGGCAGCACCACTTTGTAAAAAGCATACCAAGGTCCTGCACCCAGATCCAGCGCCGCTTCATAAATGTTTCCCGAGGTCTGCTTAAACTTAGGCAGCACCGACAGTATCACATACGGAATACAGAATGTGATATGCGACAGCAAAACAGTGCCCCAGCTTAAAGAAATCCCGAACACCAGAAATGTCATCATCAGAGAAATACCCGTCACAATATCCGCATTCAGAAGCGGAATATTGTTCAGACCCATAACTGCGGTTTCCGTTCTCTTTTTCATTGCCATAATGCCGATGCAGGCAGCCGTACCGATGACAGAAGCAATGGCTGCTGCCGCAAGAGCAATGGTAAAGGTATTCCAGATTGCTTCCATAATCATGGTATTTCCCATCATCTCTTTATACCATTTCAGAGAAAAACCGGTCCACAGGGACATAGACTTTCCCTCATTGAAGGAAAATACCATCAGAGCCAGAATCGGCAGATAGAGAAACAGTACAATCAGAATCAGATATATCATCTTTCCTGCTTTTTTCATATCAGCGTTCCCTCCCCGTTCTTATCAAGCTTCGTGAGAGCCGCCATACTGATTACAATGAAAATCATCATAATCAGAGAAAGTCCCGAGCCCAGATGCCAGTTGGCGCTGGTGGTAAACTCCTGCTCGATAATATTTCCGATGAGATGGATTTTTCCGCCGCCCAGCATATTGGAAATGACAAAAGTCGTCAGAGACGGTACAAAAACCATAGTAACGCCGCTTGCAATGCCCGGAATGCTCAAAGGAAGCAGAATATCTGTCAGAACCTTTCTCTTCGTTGCCCCAAGGTCATAAGCAGCTTCAATAATATGATCGTCGATTTTCATAATCGTATTGTAAATCGGCAGCACCATAAACGGAAGGAAATCATATACCATACCCAAAACGATTGCCGCCGGAGTATTGATAATTTCAAGAGCAGGCAAGTGCAGAAACTCCAGAACAGAGTTAATCAGTCCCCCTTTTTCAAGAAGAACCTGCCATGCCATAGTACGCAGCAGAAAGTTCATCCACATCGGCAGTATGAAAATAAAAATCATAAATCCTTTCTGACCGAGTCCGCTGTTTTTCAGAATCAGCGCCAAAGGAAATGCCAGTACAAAACAGATGACCGTACTGATCAGAGACAGCAGCAAAGACAGCCCCAAAGCCTGCGCATGTTCTCCGCTGAACATCGCCATAATATTTTCAAAAGTAAAAGCTCCGCTTCTGTCTGTGAATCCGTAAAAAGCAATGACCGCCAGAGGAATAACGGTGCCGCAGGCAATCCAGATCAGGAAAGGACCTGCAAAAAGCTGTTTTTTAAACATCGATTTCTATCGCCTCCTCTTCCTTAGACTGCGGTTTATGCATAATCTGAATATTTTCCGGTACAACATCAAGACTGACAGCAGTGCCGACCGGATAGCTGGTCGTATTCTGCACAAGCCAAGTGTAACCGCCGGCTTCAATTTCCATTTCGTAATGAACACCGATAAACACATTGTGTATCACTTCGCCGTCCAGTCTGCCTTCTCCCGGTTTTCCGATAATTAAGTCTTCCGGCCGGATTACCACATCCACCGGCTTATTTCTTCCGAAGCCGTCATCGATGCAAGGAAATACCGTATCGCAGATTTTCACCACATAATCTTCTACCATAACACCGTCGATAATATTGCTGTCACCGATAAAATCTGCCACAAAGGCGTTTTCCGGCTCGTTGTAAATCTCTTCCGGCGTGCCCATCTGCTGAATATATCCGCCGTTCATAACGACCACCTTGTCGCTCATGGTCAGCGCCTCTTCCTGATCGTGAGTTACATAAATAAAAGTAATGCCCAGTTCGTTTTTCAGACGAATCAGCTCATACTGCATATCCTGACGCAGCTTCAGGTCAAGGGCGCCTAAAGGCTCGTCCAGAAGCAGCACCTTCGGTTCGTTCACGATAGCTCTTGCCATGGCGATTCGCTGCTGCTGACCGCCGGAAAGCTGGTCGATTTTACGCTTTTCGTAACCGTCCAGATTAACAAGCTTCAGCGCATACTTCACCTTGTCTCTGATATAGTCCTCGCTCTTTCCGCTGATTTTCAAACCGAAAGCAATGTTCTGCCCCACATTCATATGGGGAAACAGGGCATATTTCTGAAATACTGTATTCAAATGTCTCTGGTTGGGCGGTACATCGGTAATGTCCTTTCCCTCAAAGAACACCTGCCCGGAATCAGGCTTTTCAAATCCGCCTACAATACGCAGGGTAGTGGTTTTTCCGCAGCCGGAAGGTCCCAGCAGTGTAATGAATTCATTCTCATTGACTGTCAGGTTAAAATCGTCTAAAACCTGTGTATCCTCAAAAGATTTATAGATATGTCTCAGTTCAATCAGTGATGATGCCATAGTCCGTCCTTTCTTAAAAACTCGGCGGCGAGCTGACCCAAATCAGCTCCGCGCCTTTTTTTGATGTAATGTAATGTTTTTTCGCAGGCGTATAATAAAACGATTCTCCCGCCTCCGCATGATACGTCTGTTTTCCGATATGAATGGTAATCTCCCCCTGCATCACATAGCCGAATTCCTCACCTTCGTGAGGATTATCCGGATAAGTCGAGCCGCCCGGCTGAAGACTCAGGCGAATCGGCTCCATAATATTCTTCTGTGCGCTGGGAATAATCCATTCCACTTTATTTTTAAGTTCACTGTCAACTTTCTCGAAATAGTCCTCGCCGGAAAAGACAATCTGTTCGTCGCTGTCCTCGGCAAAAAATTCCGCTACGGAAACTCCCAGACACTGAAGAATATCGGACAGTGTCGAAATCGACGGCGAAGTCAGATCCCTCTCCAGCTGCGAAATAAAGCCCTTGGAAAGCTCAGCCCTGTCCGCAAGCTCCTCCTGGGTCAGTCCTTTGACAATGCGTAAAGTTTTTATTCTGGAACCAATTTCCATAATTTCCTCTTTTCCTGTTATGACAAAGATTGTAAACTCTCAGTTTAGTATTCCTAAACTGCAAAACAACATAAATTATACCGTATTTTTCGCCGATGTCAATAGTCCCCGTACATTTTCCCCTAACATTTTCTGCTCCGTACATTTTCTCCTAACATTCGGCATATTTCGCTTCGCAAACCCTGTATACAAGTTAAATTAAAAACGGCCGCTATTCAGCCAGCCGCTTTCTGATATATTCCTGAACATCTTCTCTTGATATATGCAGCGCCGCCGCAAACTCACCGAAAAGAAGGTCTTCCGCTCTCTTCATAAATTTCTTGTCAATCTGTCCTAAATGACGGTTCTGCGCAAGAGCCGCCTGTTTTTTCTGGTAAATGGATTTTGTCAGTTTTAAAAGATCAAGGCACTTATGTGTGTCGATTACCGACTGATAATACTTGGTAAGCTGCTGCATACTGCTGTTTCTGTATATTTCAGTATGAATTGCAGGGATATCATCAATCAGACTCTTCGCCTCTTCCTCGGAGATAACAGGCCTCATAAACACCTTCTCATTATCCACCGGCGCATAAATCACTCCACTCTGATACAGAGGTTCCAATACATAATAAAGCTTGTCCTCATCGTTAAAAACCTGCTCAGTAATATCCGAAACCCTGCAGACTCCGGTACTGCCGTACATAATCAGATCATCAATCTGGTACATTCTGCCTTACATCTCCTTTCCTTAAAAACTGCAAATTCAAATGTGTTCTGTAAAAGAAAGCCGGCTTCGCTGCACTTTATAAAAAGCGGACTTTCCTGCTATTCAGGAAATATCGAAAAGTCGGTATTTTCCTGTAATAAATATAGTATACCACAATTTCCCGGGAAAATGTAAGGCTTTTGTATACAATTTTTCAAAAAAACACATACTTTTTTACAAAAAAACAACCCGACATCTCTGCCAGGTTGTCCTGTTTCAATCAGTTAAGAAATTCCATGACAACATCTTTTACCATGCTGCCGTCAGCCAGCCCCTTAACTCTGCCCATAACCGGCCCCATCAGCTTACCCATATTCTGCTTGCCTCCTTCAATACCCAGTGAAGCTGCAGTTTCTTTGACAATCTCCAGAACTTTTTCTCTGGATAACTGCTCCGGTAAGTAACGGTTCAGAATTTCTATTTCTGCGTTATATGCATCTACTAAATCCGTCCGTCCAGCTTTTTCAAAATCAGCGAGGCCGTCTCTACGCATTTTTACCTGTTTAGATAAAATAGCAATGATGCCTGCGTCGTCTAATTCTTCTCTGTTGTCCACCTCGTACTGCTTAATTGCAGCCCGTGCCAGACTGATTGTATTTTTAGCTGTTTCGTCGTGAGCTTTCATTGCCTCTTTGAAATCAGCCATTAATCTTTCTTTCAAAGTCATTTAATCACCTCGATTCTAAATGACTTAATATTTCTTAGCCTTTTTTCTAGCGGCTTCAGACTTTTTCTTTCTCTTTACGCTTGGTTTTTCGTAATGCTCTCTTTTTCTGAGTTCGCTCATTACACCGTCTCTTGCGCAAGATCTCTTGAATCTCTTCAGAGCGCTTTCCAAACTTTCGTTTTCTCTTACGATAACTTGTGCCATATTCCAATTCACCTCCTGACTAACTTGAAAGTAATTAGCTGTGAACAGTCTTTTGCCTATAACGGAACTATTATACTATTTTTGTCCTCAATAGGCAAGAACATTTTTAAAATCTTTTTTGCAACAATTTTTCGAAAGATTTTCTGTCTGTTTGGAATCTCTTTATGACAGCAGCAGAGGAATCAGCACTGGAACGGTCAGTGTATGAACAAGACCGGAAATAAACGAATAGATTGCCACATCACTTCTTGTCGATTTTTCTACGATAGGAAGACATACTCCCATAGCTGCCGCCCCGCAGATTCCAACAGCCTCCATATAGCCGGCTTTTTTTGCCACGAAAGGTACCGAAAGCAGAGAAAAATACTCTCTCATAACGCAGTGCGTAAAAGACATTGCACCGCAGGCTGCGTACCCTGCCTCAAGAATTATACCCGGCGCAATGGAATACCAGCCGAAGCCTGCCGTTACCGCCAGCGCTTCTTTCGGACTGAATCCCAGCAGCACAGCGCACAAAAGTTTCATTTGATTTGATTCTAAGAACTTCGTCACCTTTTCGGACTGAATCCCAGCAGCGCAGCGCACAAAAGAGCTGCAAGAAAAGCTCCCGCCATCACAAACAGCGGAAAAATCAGAATCCGCATACCCATCGCAACAAGAAGAATCACTGCGGCAGCGGTCTGTACTCTGTCTGCCAGACAAAGCAAAACCGTCTGCTTTTTCAGACGGCTTCCCGTAAAATATCCGATACCCGCTAAAACCAGATACATCAATAAGCCCTTCATAATTTGTCAAAACCTGCTTTCTGCGTATTTTTATCCTAAAATCAGAGGCACCACTACAGGTACTGCCGCGCTTTCAATGACGCCGCTGATAAAAGAGTAGACTGCAATATCACTTCTGGTGGACCTTTCAATCAGCGGAAGACATACATCCATAGAAGAGCATGCCGGCACCGCAACTGCCTCCAGATATCCCGCTTTCCGCGCAACAAAAGGGATTATAAGCACTGAAATAAACTCCCGCATCACATTGTGCATAAACGATACGGCACTTGCAGTTACAAGTCCCGCTTCCATAATAATGCCCGGCGCCAGAGAATACCAGCCGAAACCGCCCCCTACCGCCAGCGCTTCCCTCAAAGAAATCGGCAGAAATGCCGCACAGACTCCTGTACCGATGAGCGAGCCTGCCATAATAACAACGGGGAAAATCAAAACGCGCAGTCCGACCTGCCGAAAGTTCCGGATTACCGTCCCATCTACACCCATATCAAATCCCACAAAGAACAGCAGCACACACAAACCGATATTGATTAAAGAACCCGCCAGAGCGCCGAAGGCCTCCATATCCGTAAAAAAATGCGGAACGCCGAAATGTCCGAAAACAAGTCCGCATACAACACAAAGCAGAATAATCAGTGTCATCAGATTCATTCTGCCGGAGGAATTATCCTCTCCGTCACCATTTTCACAGACGCCGCCTGCTGCCTCCAAAGATTTTTCGCCTTTCTGCTTTTTCGCACCGTAACCTGCGCAGTTTCGTTCCAATCCTTTCCTGTGCATATTTCCATATCTGTCAATACCCAGGGCTTTCCTTGCAAAAGTCATGGAAATAACCGAAAAAAATATCGCCGATACTGTCATAATCAGCGCATAAATACCGATGGAGTTCAGGTTTGCAATTACTTCCGGATTTGCTCCCATTCGCATACCCATTGTAAAAATCAAAAGTACAATGGCAACAGTCTGCATCCGCCCCGTCCACTGTATCAGGACATTATAATCCCGCAGTCTGCTGCCGAAAAAGTACCCGACCGCAGCCATTACCAAATACAACGCCAAATCACTCATAGCTTTTTCTCCCCTGAAATTACGTTCAGTCAACTTTATCTATCGCAAGCCGGCCGAGTTAAAACAACCGGTTCCAAACAAAAAAATAAACCTCTGCCGAAATACGACGGAAGTGCCGCAGAATTACAGAACTTTTTCGGTTCCAAACAGCAAAGTACCGACTGACAACTGTAACAGTAATTTCTTCTTCTCAAAGGGCCCATCTTAGTCTTCTTCTGGCAAGCTGCGGAGCACATCTCGCACCTTACTCAGTCTTCTAAGTTTCTTCTTTGTGAAATTATCTGTTCAGCAATGCAATCGGTACTATCTCTGCACTTCTGACATTTCTGGCGGACTCACCTCTTTCTTACCGGAACTGCTTCCTCCGTTTTCTAAGCTCTAAATTTCTTTATTGCTTTTTGTACTTAGAGTATATCATAATCTCGGAAAATGTCAACAAGTATTTCTGAATTTTTCTATTCTTTTTATTCTTTGCACTCTTCCCCTTTTTTATATATCTGCGTTTTTTTCGTTCCTCTATATAAGAAAACAGCCGTTAGGAAAAAACTCCCTCAGCTGCTTTAAATCTGAACTTTTCTCTATATGTTGTAAGTCCAAAATATATTGTGTACGATTCATCGCCGAACCTCAACCGTTCTTTCCGTTATATACGATTCATCGCCGAGCAGCAGCCGGTTGCTTCTTCAGAGAAGATAATTGTTAAATCGACCGCCTTTGAATCACCAAGAAACAACCGTTTCTACCTTGGGGTTCCAATGCAGTCTCATTCTTCGAACCTCCTATACCCTTACCCGGTATATTTTGCTGTTTGAGTCTGTGAAATCTCCTGCCTACTCCCTTTGTTTTGGCTTTGCAGGGGACTTTTGCCGAAAAATATGAGGAGATGGATGCCTGTATTTGCGTTTGATTCCATCATATCCCATTTTTGTGCTTGTTTTAGAGCAATTTTTATCATTTACAGGAAATATTTCCCTGTAAATCGGTGCAAAATCGAAGAAAGTAACCTCCGTTTCCTTCATATACCCCCCCTCTTTTCTATTGAAAGTCCCCTGGTTTCTGCCAAAAACACTGGTTGCAGGGGATTGGGGGTCATATCCGATAACCGAAGGTTTTAAAAAATGCGTATGACGGGATTAAAATCCCCCGCATTCTGTCAAAAAACAGTCTACAGGGGATTGCGCATATGAGGCTTTTATAAATTCCCGATATTGCTGCGGAGCCGCCGGAAACACACCGCCCTAACATCCGTACCGCTACAGCGCGTCTTACACCGGCCGGGCAGACCGGATTATACAGACGCAGCCTTGCCCGGCAAAACCCGAGCGTTTATCAATCAGCCCGGTGGCCATGCCATTTTTCTCTTGCCGAGAATATGGAAATGCAGATGTTTTACCGTCTGGAAAGCATCTTCTCCGTTATTGCTTACAACACGATAGCCGTTCTCAAGTCCCAGGTCTGCTGCAATCTCATGAATCTTGAACATAATATAGCCCATCAGCTCCCGGTCTTCCTCTGTTACATCATCAAGGGAAGCAATATGCTTTTTCGGAATCACCAGCACATGTACAGGCGCCTGCGGGTCCAAGTCATGAAACGCAATGATACGATCATCTTCGTAAGCTGTATTTGACGGAATCTCATGATTTGCAATCATACAAAAAACACAATCAGCCATTTACAATTTCTCCTTTCATACCATCTTTATATTCTTCCAGTAATCTGACCTCAGAAAACCGGTTCAGAAACTCATTTCCTGCAGGCACATAAACTTTGACATAATTGTCTGTATAGCCGGTCAGCATACCGCAGTCAGCCTCCTCTTCAAAGAGAACTCTGCGGACTGCACCCCTGCACTTCTTGTAAAAACGGCCTGCATCCGCCTCTGCCTTTTCAATCAGTTTGCGGCTTCTTTCATTTTTCACATTGCCGTCCACCTGATTTTCCATCTCTGCCGCCTTCGTACCCTGCCTCTGCGAATACTTAAAGGCGTGAACTTTACAGAAGCCAGCTTCGTCGATGATCCGCATACTGTCCGCAAAATCTTCTTCCGTTTCTCCCGGAAATCCCACAATAATATCCGTAGTGATACCGTACAGAGAATCGAAATCCTGCAGCACTTTGACAATATCCAGATACTCTGCTCTTGTATAATGCCTGTTCATTGCGGAAAGTACGCTGTCGGAACCGCTCTGAACAGATAAATGCAGATGAGGACAAAGCTTTTCGTACTTAAGAAGTCCTTTCACATAATCTTTATTGATAACTGTCGGCTCCAGAGAACTTAATCTGATGCGGAAATCACCTTCCAGTCCGTTGAGCTTCGCAATAAGAGGTTCAATTCCGCCGTAACCGAGATCCTCACCATAAAGAGCCGTATTGATACCGGTCAGAACAATTTCCTTAAATCCCTTTGCAATCAGCTGCCGAGCCTCTTCTACGATTTCAGAAAGGTTTCTGCTTCTCACCTTACCTCTTGCAAAAGGAATAATGCAGTAAGAGCAGAACCTGTTGCAGCCCTCCTGAATTTTAATATATGCTCTGGTTCTTGACTCCATCGATGTAATAATCCCCGCCGACTGATATTCCGTCAGCTCCTCGTAAGCCCTCACATGACACCTTGCGCCGCTTCTTACGATTTCTTTCTGTTTCAGTAATTCATCGATATAACCGAGCAGATTCTGTTTTTCATTGGTTCCCGCCACTATATCAACACCTTCGATTCTGCTGACTTCGTCCGGGCTGACCTGCGCATAACATCCGGTCACAGCTACCACAGCCTTCGGGTTCACCCTCTTCATCTTTCGAATATACTGACGGGACTTTCTGTCAGCCAGATTCGTTACCGTACAGGTGTTAATCACATAAACATCGGCAAAGTCTTCTTCCCCGACAATCTTATGGCCGGCAGCGGAAAACTGTTCTTTCATCGCCTCTGTCTCGTACTGATTCACCTTACAGCCTAATGTGTGAAATGCTGTTTTCATAAAACTCCTTTTGATCCAGCTCGCAGCCGGACGGCAAATCGCCGCCTTTACGAGCAAATTTGATATATATAATAGTACAACCTTTTTCCACTTTCTTCAAGAAAATCTTTCGCCGGCGGCTTTCAGAAAACAATTTCAGGCAACATGCAGCTATAGAAATATGACAAACTTTCTTCTGCCGTTTTCTCCCGCTCAGTTATATTTTCTGCCAGTTTTAATATACTGCCTTATTAGAAAGGACCTAAATCTATGATCAAAAAATTTTTCTCGGTTTTTCTTCTCTGTCTTCTGGCCTGTGTCACAGTCAGCCAAAACGCCCCGGCGCCGCCTTCCTTTTCTGCTTCTTCCGAGCCGCCTTCGGTTTCGTCAGGCACACCGAATCCTGCTTTGACAGCCACCGCGCCTTCAGTTTCGGCAGGAAACGCAGAAAACAAAAAGGATTACATTAAATGGGTAGATTTCAATGTCACTTATGAAGCCTTAAAGGACGCTATGGAGATGGATATTGAAACTTTTGAGCAGGATCTGCATCTGCCCTGGACCGAAAGCCTTGCTTATCTTGCCTCGCGAAACGGCGGAGACTTCAGCGGGTATCAAAAAAACGACCTGAAAACCTTTGCGGAAAAACGCCTTTCGGGAAGTTCCGTAAGCGACCTTATCCAAGGTTACAAAGTCTATGATTACTATTACAGCGCATATTCTGCGGTCATCGGAAATCTTCTGGGATTCCGTGAAGACGGCACTTACGGTCTTACCGCCTTTTCGCCCATTGCTGCAGGATACCTGTACACAGAAAGCGATGACTTCGGAAACGGCAGAAGTTACGGCTTTGCAAGGAAACATCTGGGACACGATATGTTCTGCTCCGTAGGCACACCTGTAGCTGCGGTGGAAAACGGCGTTGTTGAAGCGATGGGCTGGAATCAGTACGGCGGCTGGAGAATCGGCATTCGAAGTCTCGACAGGCAGCGCTACTATTATTATGCTCATCTGCGTAAAGACGCTCCCTTTGCCAAAGGCTTAAAAGAAGGCAGCAGAGTCCGCGCAGGTCAAATCATAGGCTATACGGGACAAAGCGGCTACAGCATAAAAGAAAATGTCAACAATATCAATGTACCGCATCTCCACTTCGGCATACAGCTGATTTTTGACGAATCGCAGAAGGAATGTCTCTCGGAAATCTGGATTGACACTTACCCGCTGATTCAGCTGCTTTCCGCAAACCGCGCAAAAGCATCCGGAGTTAAAGGAACTATGCCCGCTGCCGCAGATATACCCGTCTCGGAAAACGCAGCAAGAACCCCGAACGGCAGTATGCCGGATAGAAACGCAGCCGGAACGCCGAACAGCAGTATGCCCGGTTCCCACACCTCCAGCTCCGCAGCCCAAAAAGACAAAGCCGAAGTAAACCTTCCCATTCTTATGTACCACGGACTCACCGACCGGCAGAGCAGAGTCGGCGACTACTATGTGCCGGCAGAAACTTTCGAAAGCGATATGCGTTATCTGAAGGAACAGGGGTACACCTCCGTTACTATGACAGAACTCATACACTATGTCTATGATAAAAGCGGCTCCCTGCGCCTTCCCGAAAAGCCGGTTATCATCACCTTCGATGACGGTTATCTGAACAACCATACCTTCGGCACGGAGATTCTGAAAGAATACGGTATGAAAGCGGTCATTTCCGTCATCGGCAGCGCCAGCAGAGAGATGTCACAAACAAAGTACAGAAATGAAAGATCCTGCGCCGCAAATATCTCCGAGCTTCGTCAGATGAAAGAGAGCGGTGTCTGGGAAATACAGAACCATACTTACAACCTGCATAAAATCACAAGTGAACGGCGCGGCGCAAGCAAAGAGCCCCGGGAAACTCCAAGCGACTACTTGAAAAGACTGCAAGGGGATCTATACAGAAATCAGCTTTTTTTGAAATCTGTCACCGGCGCTGCGCCAAACACCTTCACATGGCCTTACGGCGCTTACACAGAAGATGCAAGAGCCCTTTTAAAAGAAATGAACTTTCGCGCCACACTCAGCTGTGCTTCCGGAATCAACAGAATAAAAAAAGGAGATACAGACTGCCTGTACCTCCTCAAAAGAAATATACGAAAACCCGATTTCGACTTTTCAAAGCTTCTTTCCGAACACTGAATCCTGCTGCGCTTCCTGTTCAAAGCTTCTCTCCGAACGCTGAATCTCGCGATGCTTTCCGAAAATTAAATTTCTCTGCAGTAAATCAGTTTGGTCGTCTTTTTCAGTTCAGCGTTTTCCAGCATTCTTTCTTCGGTCTCGCCCTCTCCGACCTGACTGTCATAAGGATCAAAACGGAACTGCTTTTTCGGCGGCTCAAAATCCGCCATCTCTTTCGTATTAAAAATAATTCTGTACGGATCAATATTGCCGAAATAGAAATCAGCGCCTTCGCGGTTATCAAATACCATTGCGCCGCCTCCGAAAGAGCAGTCCACCGGTCTCCAGCCGGTGCCCTCCAGGTAAACAAGCGCCCAGTCATGACAGCCTGTTCCGTCCTCCTCCACTGTAACGCCGGACTCCCATCTTGCAGGAATTCCGTTATATCTGCAGAGAGTAATAAAGAGCATAGACTGCAGACCGCAGTCACCTCTGCCGCGAAGGGCAAAATATTCTCCCACACTGTCGATTGCCGCATAATCCTTCACATAAGAATAGCGGTAATGTTCCAGCATATAATCGTAAATCTTCTTTGCGATTACAATTTTATCCGTTTCATCTCCCACAATTTTCTCAGAGAGTGCGCGGATAAACGGCGTAAACATCACTGCCGGAGAGTTTTCCAATAAATCGTCTTCTCTGATATCCGCATTCGGAAGATTTGAAGTTATGCCATTCTTTTCTCTTGCCGCAAGAAAATCTTCAAAAGAACGGTATTCAATTTCCATCTCTGTGCGGTAACGAACCGAAAAACTGCGTCTTTCGTCTCCGTCGGCTTCAAAGACCGCAGTTCTTGCATAGGCATCTTCCCTCGCTATCTTCACATCGCCCTCTGCGGAAATAAATTCCGCAGCTTTCATAATGCTGCCCTTCGGAGAAGGAAACGGAATATCTATACGCAGATGATGACCTGCCGCAGCCTCTTCGGATACTTCGATGGTTTTTTCCACTTCCGCTTCAATCCGCATTTTTCCCTGCTCTTTGATTTTTGAAGTCGTCTTTCTGACCCAATCTCCGTCGGAAATTTCTATTTTAAGTCCCGGCCAGTTCCGAAGCAGCGGACTGGATTTTAACAGGGCGGATCTGGTCGCGCCGAAATAACGCTTTTCGCCCTCTACATATGCCCAGTCCAAATCCAAAGCAAGCTTCTCCAGATCATCTTTACAGAATCCCGGCGCAACCTCTGCAAACTGTGCAATCAGCTCTTCTTCGGTCAGAGGATACTCTGCGGCATTGACCTTCATCTTGCGAAGCTCCAGCACAATGCACTTTTTCACCGCTTCCGGCAAATCCTCCCGCTGCAGATGCAGCTGCGCCGTTTTTTCATACTCCTTGATTCTCCCGGTCCATTTCAGTCTTTCAAGATCTTCCGGAATACCGACTTCTGCGGTTTTCATGTAGCTTAAATCCATTTCTTCCTCCTATTTTTCATATCTACAGTTCAAGCTCATACATAATCATCGCCAGAGCCGCCATACCGGCAGTCTCTGTTCTGAGTATCGTTTTTCCCAAGGTTACCTGTACGGCAGAAATTTCCGCCATTTTCTGCGCCTCACTGTCCGAAAATCCTCCCTCCGGACCGATTACGACCGCAACGGTCCGCGGTTTTTCGGAAAGGCTGCGCAGACAGTCCTTAATAGAATAGTCCGCCTCATTTTCGTAAGGAAACAGCACCAGATCAAATTCGGAAAGACGCTCCGCCATCTCTGAAAATCGCAGCTGCGGTTCAACCTGCGGGATTCTGCCCCGCTTACACTGTTTCACCGCCTCATCAGCCACCTTCTGCCACCTTGCCAGCTTCTTTGAAAAGTTGCTCTTTTCCACTACTACACTGCGGTCTGTAAAAACCGGCACAATACTGTAAACACCCAGTTCCACGCACTTCTGAATCACCATCTCCATTTTTCCCGCCTTGGGTACGCCCTGAAATAAAGTGACCGCAAGCTCCGGCTCGCGAGAAAACTTCTGTTTATCCAGTATGGAAAGCACGACCTCATCTTCATCAACAGACAGAATTTCCGTCAGGTACTCCCATTCACTTGAATCGGACACATCCACTCTGTCCCCTTCCTTCATACGCATGACCTTTGTCATATGGCGGATATCCCCTCTGTCTGTGATGCGAATCACCGCATCTCCCACCGCTGAGGGCTGTGTAAAAATTCTCATATAAAACCTCCGAAAATGCGGGAAAATACATTAAAATATACCAGCACAAACACAAAGACAATGATAAAAGGCATCGCCATCAGCTTCTGCATTTTACCCGGCGCCATCAGGATATATAAAACCGCTGCAAAGATAATATCAATCCCCAGAACAAGAGAAAAACCTTTGTAAATCGGATAAGCCTCCGCAATCAGAAGAGAAACGGGAACCGCAGTGCAGGCTGCGCCGAGCCATTCTCTGCTGCGGCAGTTTCCGCTGATAAATCCGATCACCCCGCCTATCACAGCCAGAATCAGATACCGGAGCAGAAGCTGTATCTCCGCCGATCCCGAAAGCAGCAGAATATGCCCGAAATATCCAAAAATCACACCTGCAAAATAGGTAAAGGCATGAAGGGCTCCGCGCACCGCCTCCGGCGTATAAACTGCAAGAAGGGTTGAAACAAAGAGCCATATACCCATATTC
The DNA here is from genome assembly GCA_937894585.1 of uncultured Eubacterium sp. GTDB lineage: Bacteria > Bacillota > Clostridia > Peptostreptococcales > Anaerovoracaceae > Senimuribacter. The sequence goes on along the minus strand of CALBGO010000021.1, from coordinate 40,264 downwards.
TCAATAACCGCCCCTATCGTCTCAAGTCCCGCAATATCTTTTGAAATCCATCCCATAAATAAACCCAGCACCAGACTGAACAGAATGAATATCACATCGTTTTTTCTTTTACTGTTACCCTTTTTCAAAGAGTCTCCTCCTAAAATAACTTGACTTTTTTTCGCAGGCTGTCTTCAAATGCTGCCGGCTCAAATTATGCTTTTTTCGCCGTAATACAGCACCAGCCGCCGTCCTCGCAGATTTCCGCAATGGCAAATCCGCACCCCCGCAGATGCTCTGCAACCTGCTGTTCTTTTTCTACAAGGATTCCAGACGAAATAAACAGACCGTCCCCGTTCATATGTTTTGCGGCATCTTCCGCAAGCATCATCACAAGATCTGCCATCAGGTTCGCCACAACAATATCCGCTTTGTAATCAATTCCTTTGGTTAAATCTCCATACTGGGCCTTTGCCGTATCCACAACACCGTTTAATGCGATATTCTCCGCAGCGACAGAAACAGCCACCGGATCTATATCGACGCCCAGTACATCTTCTGCGCCCAAAAGCGCCGCAGCGATGGACAAAATCCCGCTTCCGCAGCCTACATCCAGTACTTTATCGCCTTTTTTCTGATATTTTTCCAGCATTTTTACGCAAAGAGAAGTGGTTTCGTGGGTTCCGGTTCCGAATGCCATACCGGGATCAATTTCAATCACCTTTTCATCCGCCTGTTTCTCGTAGGATTCCCAGGTCGGCTTTACCACAATAGAATCGGAAATCCGAGACGGCTTGAAATACTCTTTCCATTTGTCCTTCCACGCAGCATCGTCTTCTATGCTGCTGGTAATGCGAAGACTTCCGAAATCGGAATTCTCACCGAAAGCGCCTGTTTTTGCAGCCTTTTTCAGAGAAATCATAGCGGGAGCGATCCTTGCTGCCAGCTTGCGATTTTCCGTTGTATCTTCAAGATAAATCTTCACCTTCGGATTATCCTTCATTTTTTCCACGATGCTGTCATCAAGATAATCCCAGTCGTAAGTCTGCTTCTTGTCCATCAGCTCCTCAATATCGCGGGGATCTTCCACCACCGTATCGGTAATTCCCATAGCCATCAGCTCACCGACTACCGCCTCTATCCCTGCCGCTGTAGTTTCTATATCAATTTCTATGTATTTCATCTTTTTCCTCCAAACTGAAAATGCCCAAAGGCTCTACTCCTATTATACATGATAAACGGTTTCCTGCCAGTACCCTCTTACAAATTCCAAAATATTTTTCAAAAAAATACACGAAGGAAATTCTGCCCTGTGCAGATTTTCCTTCGCGCGAAATTCAATGTTTATTCAGCCGATTCCCGAAATATCATTGGAACAAACTGTTCTGTTTCTGAAACGGCTTATTTAAACAGTTCCTTCATTTTCTCCGCAAATCCGGATTTTTTCTGATAGCATTTATGATCAACTGCTTTTCCCATTTCTTCAATTGCTTTCTTCTGCTTTGCGGAAAGCTTGGTCGGCACTTCCAAAACGGCTTTTACATATAAATCCCCCATACGACCGCTTCTGACATTGCGAACCCCTTTGCCTTTTAAGCGGAACACGGTGTTCGGCTGTGTTCCTGCCGGAACTTTATAGGAAACTTTACCGTCCAGAGTCGGTACTGTAATTTCATCGCCCAGCGCCGCCTGATTAAAGGTAATCGGAATATCCAGATACAGATTGTCTCCGTCTCTTTTGAACATTTTATGCGGTTTTACAGTGATTACCACATAAAAATCTCCGTTCGGTCCGCCGTTTTCACCCGGCTCGCCCTGACCTCTGATCGGAATGACACTATCATTGTCCACACCGGCAGGAATATCCACATGAATTTTAATGGTCTTGCGGACTTTTCCGCTGCCGCCGCATTCAGGACACGGCGTTTCGATTACGCTGCCTTTGCCGCCGCATTCAGGACACGGACCGGTGCTCTGGAACTGGCCGAAAGGCGTTCTCTGCACCGTATGCACCTGACCGCTGCCGCCGCAGTTTGCACAGGTTTTCTTTTCTGTTCCCGGCGCATTTCCTTCGCCGTTGCAGGTTGTGCATTTTACATATTTGTTAATACTGATTTCTTTTTTACATCCGAAAGCGGCTTCTTCAAAATCAATAGTAATTGCTTTCTGCAGATCTCTGCCCTTCATCGGCGCATTTCTTCTTGCAGCGCCGCCTCCAAAGCCGCCGCCTCCGCCGAACATATTGCCGAAAATATCAAAGATATCATCAAACCCGCCGAAACCGCCGGCACCTGCGCCTCCAAAGCCTGCATTCGGGTCTACCCCCGCATGACCGAACCGGTCGTATTTGCTCTTTTTATCCGGGTCCGACAGAACGCTGTAAGCTTCATTTACTTCTTTGAATTTTTCTTCGGCTTTTTTATCCCCCGGATTTTTATCAGGGTGATATTTCATCGCCATCTTTCGGAAGGCTCTTTTGATTTCATCTTCGCTCGCGCCCTTCTTCAGACCGAGGACCTCATAATAATCTCTTTTTTCTGCCATAATTTCTATTTACCTTCCATCAAATTTACTGATACATATAACGCAGTAATGCCGCGGCGGAGACGCCTCCGCCACGGACAATGCTGACAATTTATTAAATATACGGTACCGGCTGCTTTCCAAATGCGCCGGAAATTTCGTTCTCAGCGGAACTGCCTTTCGCACGCCGGGAAAATTCCGTAATGCACAGGTTTGCTGAACGAGCACGAGCGCGTGTACTCAAAGTACATAAACGAGTGCGAATGACAGCAAACCAAAGCAGTACGGAAATTTAACAAGTGCGATTATTTGTCGTCATCTACAACCTCATAATCCGCATCCACTACATTGTCATCTGCAGGACCTGCATTTGCGCCTGCTGCGCCGGCACCTGCCGCACCTGCAACGCCTGCCATATTCGGATCAAATCCTGCACCGCCTGCTGCCTGCTGCGCCTGTGCAGCCTGTTCATACAGCTTAGTGGAAATGGTATGGAACTTTTCAGTTAAAGCTTCTGTCTTAGCTTTGATGTCATCAGGATTGTTTGCCTCCAGAGCCTTCTTCAGGTCTTCCTTGGCATCTTCCACTTCCTTCTTTTCATCGTCGGAAATTTTGCCTTCCAGTTCTTTCAGCGCTTTTTCTGTTTCGTAAACCAGGTTTTCAGCCTTGTTTCTCTCTTCGATTTCAGCCTTTCTCTTCTTGTCTTCTTCTGCATACTGTTCCGCTTCTTTTACCTTCTGGTTGATTTCGTCTTCGGACAGGTTTGTGGAAGAAGTGATTGTGATGTTCTGCATTTTTCCTGTTCCCAGATCCTTTGCGCTTACATTTACGATACCGTTGGCGTCGATATCGAAAGTAACCTCAATCTGAGGAATTCCGCGAGGAGCAGGTGCAATACCGGTCAGCTGGAATCTGCCTAATGTGATATTGCCTGACGCCATTTCTCTTTCACCCTGCATTACATGAATGTCTACAGCTGTCTGGTTATCAGCAGCGGTGGAGAAGATCTGGCTCTTCTTTGTCGGAATGGTCGTATTTCTTTCGATCAGTTTGGTTGCAACACCGCCCAGTGTTTCGATGGACAGAGACAGCGGAGTAACGTCCAGCAGCAGTACATCGTGTACTTCGCCGGTCAGAACGCCTGCCTGAATTGCAGCGCCTACGGATACACATTCGTCCGGGTTGATGCCCTTGAACGGTTCTTTGCCTGTTACTCTCTTTACTGCTTCCTGTACAGCCGGAATTCTTGTGGAACCGCCGACCAGAATAACCTTTGCAAGATCTGCGTTGGTTACGCCTGCGTCTGCCATAGCTTTCTTCATCGGTTCGATGGATTTATTGACAAGGTCAGCAGTCAGCTGATCGAATTTTGCTCTGGTCAGGTCCATATTCATATGCAGAGGACCGTCTGCAGTTACTGTGATAAACGGCAGGTTGATATTTGTAGTCTGTGCGCTGGACAGCTCTTTCTTGGCTTTTTCTGCAGCTTCCTTCAGTCTCTGCAGCGCCATCTTGTCTGCTCTCAGATCTACGCCGTTTTCTTTTGCAAAGCTGTCAGCCAGGAAGTTCATCACTGCATTGTCGAAGTCATCGCCGCCCAGGTGTGTGTCACCGTTTGTAGCCAGTACTTCGAACACGCCGTCGCCCAGTTCCAGAATGGAAACGTCGAATGTACCGCCGCCCAGGTCGTATACCAGAATCTTGTGGGAGCCTTCTTCTTTGTCAAGACCGTATGCCAAAGATGCAGCAGTCGGCTCGTTGATGATTCTCTTTACTTCAAGACCTGCGATTTTGCCGGCATCCTTGGTTGCCTGCTTCTGTGCGTCGGAGAAGTATGCAGGAACTGTGATAACAGCTTCTGTTACTTTTTCGCCCAGATAAGCTTCAGCATCTGCTTTCAGTTTACCTAAGATCATAGCGGAAATATCCTGCGGCGTGTATTTCTTGCCGTCGATTTCCACGGAATAGTTTTCACCCATATGTCTCTTAATGGAAGAGATGGTTCTGTCCGGATTGGTTACTGCCTGTCTCTTTGCAGTTTCGCCGACCAGTCTTTCACCGTTCTTTGCAAAACCCACTACGGACGGAGTGGTTCTGTTTCCTTCTGCGTTAGCGATTACGACAGGATCGCCGCCTTCCAGTACGGATACGCAGCTGTTAGTTGTACCTAAGTCTATACCAATTACTTTTGCCATTTTATTTTCCTCCTTTTTGGATACTATCTATATTTATTTACTATACTTGACTGTTTTATCTGCGAATATAAGCAGGTTCTGTAAATTGAACCGTTTACATCGCTAATTGTTGACTTTTACCATAGACGGACGAATTACTTTCTTGTTCAGCATATATCCTTTCTGCAGAACCTCCGTCACTTTTCCGCTTTCGAATTCCGGATTGTCTTCTGTCATTACGGCATTGTGGAAGTTCGGGTCGAAATCTTCGCCGTGGGCTTTGATCTCTTCCAGACCAGCTTTTTCCAGTACATCGGTCAGCTGTTTGAAAATCAGCTTCATACCTTCCGCAAAACCGGTATCCGCAGTTTCCACCATCAGCGCTCTTTCGAAGTTGTCGATGACCGCCAGCTGCTCCGAAACCAGTTTTTCGTTTGCGAATGCATAGATATCGCTTTTTTCCTTTTCGACTCTCCGCTTATAGTTCTGGAAGTCTGCCATCAATCTCATATATTTTGTATTGAGGGCTTCATCCTCCTCTGTGGTTTCCGCTGCAGCCGCGCTTTCTGCGCCGCCGCTTTTTCCGGTTTCTTCCGGTTCTGCAGTTTTTTCAGCTTCTGCCGCTTCTTTAAACTCTCCGGTTCTGTCGCCGTCGCCTGTTCCGGCGGATTCCGCTTCTTTTTCTTCTGCCGCTGAACCTTCCCGGTTCAGTTCTTCTTTCAATTCTTCGTTATTCACCTTTTTCTCCTCATTATTCATTATCTGTATTACCCTTTTCTAATTGAAAAGTATCGCTCAGGTTATCCGTCAGATACTCGATAATCGAAGTAATCTTTCCGTACCGCATGCGAGTAGGTCCGATAACGCCGATTTTTCCGACCATCTTGCCGTCTACATGATAGGTTGCCGTAATCAGGGAACAGTCATTCATCAGATCGTCGGCATTTTCACCGCCGATAGTTACGATAACACCGTTCTCCCGCTCTATCAGCTTCTTTGTAAAATCCTCTTTCTTATCAAGAAGAGATAAGAAACTCTTTGCTTTCTCTAAATCGTTATACTCCGGAATATCAAAGATATTGGTAAGACCGTCCATATAAAGATTTACATTGAGCATCTCCTCCAAAGTCTTCATAAAGTTAGGCATAATGTTCTCTGCCAGTCTGCTCATTGCCTCTATATCTGATTCAAAACTGGAAATAATCCTGCTTTTAAGAACATCCGTTATCTTCTTGCCGTTGTAGTTATATGTCATATTCTTCGCCAGAATCTGAAGCCCCTCTTCCGTATACGGCACGCCAAGGCGCAGAGCCGTATTGGAAATCTTGCCGCTTTCGGAAACGATCATCAGCACCACTGTGCGTTCATCTACCGGAAGCAGATTGACAAAGCGGAGAGTATCTTCGCTCTGGGTCGGTGTCATTGCAAAAGATGTCAGGTTTGTAATCTCAGAAAGAATCTTGGCGGCATGTTTGATTGTCTCGTCAAACTCGGTCACATCGGCCCGCAGCTTTTCCGCAATAATCTTTTTCTCTACAGGCGTCAGCTCCTGTTTTTCCATCAGACTGTTGACATACAGCCTGTATGCCTTGTCGGACGGTACTCTTCCGGCTGAGGTGTGCGGGTGGGTCAGATAGCCCATCTCTTCCAGATCGCTCATCTCATTTCTGATGGTTGCCGGACTGATTCCCAGATCAAACCGTTTGGAAAGGGTTCTCGAACCGACAGGCTCTGCAGATCTGACATAGTCACTGATAATCGCCTGCAATATCTTAAGTTTTCGTTCTGTCAATTCCATAATCTTTCTCCTTATTAGCACTCACTCATCACGAGTGCTAATCACTATATATAGATTACTACTTTGCTCCTGCAATGTCAACAGGGATTTGAGATTTTTTTATGTAATTTTAGTGAAAAATAAAGAATTTGAAAAGCCTATCAGTCGAATTAAAAATGACACTTCCCGATAATCTGTTACGATTCCCAAAAGTGTCATTTTCATCTTTTTTATGAAAAAAATGTCAGCATTTCACCAATTACCCATAATTTGAATATCATAGAAAATGCACCCAGCACAACACCCGCAGCAGAGCAGATGATACCGGCAAGTATCAGCTTTCGGGCAGGCAGAGAAAAACAGTGATTTCTCACAAAAAGACCCAGTATAATACCGCCTACCGCAAGGATAATGCAGACCCATGAATTGACAAATATACATATCATCGAAACAATTCCAAGCAGAAGGGGTACGGCAGCCGGCAGTTCTTCTCTGCAGACTTTCGCCGCAGTTCTTTCGGCTGTTTTCTTTCCCGCCTCTGCGGAGGTTTCCGTCACAGCTTCTTCGCCGGTTTCCGCTGCGGCTTTCCCGTCGTTTTCTACTTTTCCTCCGGCACCGCCGGCGAATACATTCTCGTTTCTTTCGTCTTTCATTTTCACCTTTCTGCTGATTCTGATATTACGGTCTATTGTCTTCTGCCTTACGCTCTTTTCGATTCTTCCCTGTCCTCCCGGGTTTTCTGCTTTTCCGTCCATGAAAGAAGTTTTGCACCGCACAGCGCCAGCAGTTTTTCCAAGGCGGCAAACGGCGGCAGCAGCAGATTTTTCACAAAACGCATAAACACAGTATAAAGCCCGTCCACAACAAAATCATAAGCTTTGGATATCGGCTTGGAGGAGAACACAATTACGCACAGAGAGGCAAGACCGAAAACGAGAACATAGTAAAGAGGTGTTCCCGCAGCCGGCAGCGCAAACAGCCCCATGGTAATTCCATGTTTCTTAATCCACTGTCTGACAACCAGATGCAGAATATACACCGGCATAGTATTTCTTCCCACATAAGCAAGGTAATTATCTTTTCCCGGCAGAATATTAAACATCAGCACAATCCACAGAATACCCAGTACGGCAAGAAGAAGCCGCATCAGAATATCCGCATACCATGAAACTCCGATTTCCGCGCCCGGACGACGCATCAGATACCATTCCACCGGAATCTCAAGAAGACCGTAAGCCAGCCATACGGAAATCCCTATAAGAACCGTACCCAGCACAGCGCACTGCCATTTTTTCAGAGATTTTATCTTTTCGATATGCTCCGGTGTGCAGGCATACCCGAGGAAAAAGAACGGAAAATAAGATACAATCCGCCCCAGTGAAAAATCCTCGCCCAAAAACGGAATACAGCCTGCCGTCAAATAGGCCGCAACGGAAATTCCGAAAAAGTGCGGTATCTTGATATAGTTTTTCTGAAATACCTTGTACAGAAACAGGGCCAGCATAAACCACATGGCAAAAGGAGGCCGGTCAAAATACAAAGTTGCGCTGCCCCACAAAAGACGGCGAACTCCGTAAAAGAAAAAAATACTCAATATGTACGGCCACAAAAAAGTTTGAAAGGCAATCTTTCTGCTCTTTTCCGGCTTCTTTGAAAAATAGCCGGAAAGAAACATAAATGCCTGCATCACAAATACATTGATTGTAATGTATACAACACCGCCCAGTGAATCGTGGCTGAAGTGACCTGCCATTCTCGTAAAATGAGAAATGGGAATCGACCACATACACAGACCGCGGAAGGTGTCAAATACATAATCTCTCTGCTTTACTTCTCCCATTATATATAAACTCTCTCCTACTGCAATATATCGTTATTCTGCGCCCTGCTTATTTTGCCCAGCTAAGACTTCTGCCCACAGCCCTGTTCCAGCCTGTCAGCTTTTCATTGCGGAGCGCGCTGTCCATAGCCGGTGTGAATTTTCTGTCAATCTGCCAGTTTTCAAGAACATCTTCTTTACTCTTCCAGTAGCCTGCGGCAAGACCGGCAAGATAAGCAGCCCCCAGCGAAGTGGTTTCGATACACTGCGGGCGCAGCACTTCTTTCTGCAGTATATCAGACTGGAACTGCATCAGAAAATCATTGGCGCAGGCGCCGCCGTCCACTCGAAGACCGGAAAGCTCTCTGCCTAAATCAGAAGACATCGCCTCCAAAAGATCATGGCACTGATATGCCAAAGATTCCAAAGTTGCCCGTACCAGATGGTTTTTATTTGCACCTCTGGTCAGACCGAAAATCGCTCCTCTTGCGTAAGGGTCCCAGTACGGCGCACCCAGACCCACAAAAGCAGGCACCACATAAACGCCGGCAGAATCCTCCACAGACAGCGCCATAGCCTCCGAATCCGACGCTCTGTCCAAAATGGAAAGCTCGTCCCGAAGCCACTGAATTGCAGCGCCGCAGACAAAAACCGAACCCTCCAGGGCGTAATTTACTTTCCCGTCTGCACCCCATGCAACCGTAGTCAGAAGACCGTTCTGCGACATAACCGGCTTTTCCCCTGTATTCATCAAAAGAAAACAGCCGGTTCCGTAGGTGCTTTTAGCCTCGCCCGCTTCAAAACAGGTCTGTCCGAACAGCGCTGCCTGCTGGTCGCCTGCAGCTCCTGCGATTTTAATCGGACCGCCGAACAAAAGAGGCTCTGTTTCTCCGTATACCATACTGGACGGTTTAGGCTGCGGCAGCATTTTTTTAGGAATATCCAGGATTTCCAGAATTTCATCATCCCACTTCAGCGTATTAATATTGAACATAATAGTTCTTGAAGCATTGGAATAATCCGTTATATGAACCTTGCCGCCGGTCATTTTCCATATAAGCCATGTCTCAATGGTACCGAAAAGCAGATTGCCCGCCTCGGCTTTTTCCCTGGCGCCCTCCACATTCTCCAAAATCCAGCGGAGTTTGGTTCCGCTGAAATATGCGTCGATCAACAGCCCTGTTTTTTCCTTGAACTTTTCCGTAAATCCCTGTTCTATCAGGCTGTCGCAGTATTCTGCGGTTCTGCGGCACTGCCAGACAATAGCGGGGCAAATGGGTTCTCCTGTATTTCTGTCCCATACCACAGTGGTTTCCCTCTGATTCGTAATGCCGATGGCCTCAATATTCTGATAGGTTACTCCCGCCTTCAGCATGGCCTCATGGGCTACCGTCATCTGCGTCTGCCAGATTTCATTGGCATCGTGCTCAACCCAGCTTTCTTTCGGGTAGTACTGGCGAAATTCCTTCTGCGCGGTACTTACCATACTTCCTTTTTTATCATAAATAATACATCTGGAACTGGTCGTTCCCTGATCCATAGACAAAATATATTTCTTCATTGTTTTATGCCCTCACTTCCGGATTTTTTCAATACAGACGGTTTGCTCGAAATCATAGATCGTCCTCCTGCAAATATGCGCCCTGCGGACTTTCCGCCTCTATACAAATACAGCCATCACTGTGTTTGAAATATCAAAACCTGCTTCGGAAAGTCTGAGCCTGCCCGCATCTTCAATCAGCAGCCCTTTCTCGATGAACGGCAGAAGCTCCGTCCTGCAGCCTGCGTAAACTTCCCAGAAATCTCTGCCGAACCTTTCCTCAAATTCCCCAAGGCTGATACCGCAGACTTTACGAAGTCCCGTAAAGACGAATTCACTCATATCGTCTTCGGCGGTATTCTCGTGAAACTCCATAAACGGCGCCTCTGTAAAGCGGACTCCCTGCATATAGGAACTTGCCCCGCTTCCGATCCCGAGGTAATCATTCAGGGACCAGTATTTCAGGTTATGGCGGCACTGTCTCCCCGGCTTTGCTGCGCTGGAAATCTCGTACTGTTCATAGCCCGATTCCCTGAGAAGCTCAATTGCCCGATGATACATCTTTCTGTCCTGCTCGTCGGAAATCTGATCGAGTCTGCCCTCTTCAAACATTCTGTAATAAGGCGTTCCCTCTTCAATCTGCAGACTGTAAAAAGAAATATGCTCAGGAGAAAGTTCTGTAATCCTGTGCAGAGTCTCCTCCCATATCTCCATGGTGTGACCCGGCACAGCGAACATTAAATCCGTATTGATATTTTCAAATCCGCACTCTCTTGCCAAATAAAAGGTTTCTTCAAAATCCGCTGCGGTATGAGCTCTTCCCAAAGTTTTAAGAATCCTGTCGTCAAGAGACTGAGCGCCGATGGAAAGGCGGTTGATACCGAAAGAACGAAAGGCGGAAAGCTTGTCCTTTGTTAAAGTCTTCGGATTGGATTCGAGGGTTATCTCTGCATCCGCTTCCACTGAAAAAACACCGCGCACCGCTGAAAGCACACGTTCAATCTGTCCCGCTTCTAAAATCGACGGCGTACCTCCGCCGATAAATACGGTATCGACGCTGTAATCTCCGCCGTATTCCCTGCCGTAAGCGGAAATATCCGCAAGCAGTTCTTCTATGTAGCCTTCCCTCTCTGCGAGGCTGCTGCCCTCTCCGGAATAAAATCCGCAATACAGACACTTTGACAGGCAGAAAGGAATGTGAATATAAATTCCCAGTTTCTTCATATCAGTTAAAGTACCTTATTTATTGTCGTCATATTTGAGAACTGCCGTAAATGCCTCCTGCGGCACTTCCACCTTGCCGAACTGTCGCATTCTCTTCTTTCCCTCTTTCTGCTTTTCCAAAAGCTTTTTCTTTCGGGAAATATCGCCGCCGTAACACTTGGCGATTACATCTTTTCTGTAAGCGCGCACCGTTTCTCTCGCAATGACCTTCTGTCCCACCGCTGCCTGAATCGGCACCTCAAACTGATGCATCGGAATAATCTCTTTCAGTTTTTCGCAGACAAAACGGCCTCTGGCATAAGCTTTGGATTCGTGAACGATCATAGAGAACGCGTCCACCAGATCTTTGTTCAAAAGCACATCCAGTTTCACAAGGTTTGATTTTTCATAGCGGATAAACTCGTAATCCAAAGATCCGTAACCGCGGGTTTTGGATTTCAGAGCATCGAAAAAGTCGTAAATTACCTCGTTGAGCGGCAGTTCGTAATGGAGCTGCACTCTGTTTTCCGTAATGTATTCCATATGCAGCATTTTACCCCGTCGTTCCTGACAAAGCTCCATAATGGAACCCACATATTCTTTCGGAATCATAATATCCGCCTTTACAATCGGCTCTTCAATACGGCTGATTTCTGCCTGATCCGGCAGGTTGGTCGGATTCTGTATCATCTCAACAGAACCGTCCTGCAGAACTACTCTGTAAACTACGCTCGGCGATGTGGTAATGACCGCAAGTCCGAATTCCCGTTCAAGACGCTCTACGATAATTTCCATATGGAGAAGCCCCAAAAATCCGCAGCGGAATCCGAATCCCAAAGCGGTGGAAGTTTCCGGCTCAAACATAAAGGCTGCATCATTTACCTGTAATTTTTCCAAAGCATCTTTTACACCTTCATATTTTTCACCTTCGGCAGGATAGATACCGCAGTATACCATAGACTGCACTTTTTTATAGCCCGGCAGAGCTTCTTCTGTCGGGTCCTTGTCCAAAGTAATGGTATCGCCGACTCTTGCATCGCGCACCTGCTTAATGCTGGCGCAGATATAGCCTACTTCTCCGGCTCTTAGGAATTTGGCGGGCACATGACCGGGAGCCATTACGCCGACCTCTGTAACCTCGTATTTTTTCCCTGTGTTCATCAGGCGAATGGCATCGCCGACTTTCACCTGTCCGTCAAAAATACGGGCATAAATTACAACTCCCTTATAGTTATCATAAACGGAGTCGAAAATCAGCGCTTTCAGCTTGCCGTTCACATCTCCCGCCGGCGCAGGAACAGTCTGCACCACCGCTTCCAGAAGGTCTGTAATGCCTGTCCCTTCTTTAGCGGAAACAAGGGGAGCCTCCGAAGCGTCGATTCCAATCATCTCCTCGATCTCTTCTTTGGTCTCATCCGGCCGGGAACTTGCCAGATCGATTTTATTCAGGCAGGGAAGAATCTCCAAATCTTCTTCCAATGCCAGATATACATTTGCCATAGTCTGCGCTTCCACTCCCTGCGTGGAATCCACTACAAGAACGGCTCCCTCGCAGGCCGCAAGGCTTCTGGATACTTCATATGTAAAGTCCACATGACCAGGTGTATCGATCAGATTGAAAATATATTCATTTCCGTCCTTTGCCTGATAAACAAGGCGGGTGGTCTGCAGCTTAATGGTAATTCCCCGTTCCCGCTCCAGATCCATATTGTCCAGAAACTGTTCTTTCATATCGCGATGTGCGACCAGACCTGTGTTTTCAATAATTCTGTCCGCTAAGGTGGACTTGCCGTGGTCGATATGGGCGATAATGCTAAAATTTCTTATATATTTCTGATAATCCATAGTTTCCTCTCTTTGCATATACTCATTCATAATACATTCTATAGCAAATCGCTCTGTTTTTCAACGAAATTTTGCAGTTTATCCATAAGGCAGATCCGATTTCCCTCTATGGCGGCGCACTGTCGGTCTACATGGGCAAATGCCATAGTTCCGATCATAAAAAGTATAAAAATTATCATTGATTTTGCGAAAGTATTCATAATGTCGATGCTCCTTTTATTCTTCCCGCCTTTTCGCCTGTGCCCTCTTCCGTCTTTTTATCCGTTAAGGGCTGACGCCAGAACTTCCCCGAAAATCTCTGCGCAGCGGCGGACCTCTCTGATATTATTGCGATTATTCCCCATTTCGATAAGAACAGACTTTCCGGAAAGCTCCTGATTATACCAGTAGGGGCGCTCCAAAATGTTTCCGGTGTAACCGTCAAAGCGGCTTTCTGCAATGGTATTGAGTTTTCCCAGAAAAGCACGGTTTTGCCCGTAAGTTTCGGTGGTATTGCTGAGTACATAGGAATATACCGCGCTGTTTTTTCCTTTTACTGACTGTACGGGACCTGCAATTTCAGCAGCCGTGGCATCTCTGTGCAGGTCTATGATACACTCAATGGACGGATATTTTTTCAGAAGTGTTTTTACGGTTTCAAAGCTTCGCTCATAAGATGCATCGTAGGAGGGATTGTCGTGAATCGTTTTGTCATGAACGACCGCAATGCCGTTTTCTTCAAGCACTTCCGCAAGTACATTTCCCGCATCCCGCACAGTGTTTTCCTCCCGCACGGTATGATAATTCCCCTCCGAAGCGGGAAGGTAGCTTTCAGTGGCATGGGTATGATAGATCAAAACTCTGGGCTTTTTTGAATTCTTCTTTACTTTCTCTGCTTCTGATTTTTCGCCCTTTACCGCAGAAGTCTCCGATGATGCCTGTGATACCGGAAGAGTCCTGTCCGCATCTTCGCTGCCCGAAGGTCCGTCTTCCGCAACCAGATCCATACAGGGCAGACTGCTTGCAAGACACATGGCAGTCAGCCGGTCCGCACCTGTTTCCTTCTCGGTGATTCCCCTAAAAAAAACAGCCACCGTGACAACATAAACCAAAGCAAAAAAAATAACCAAATTCTTTCTTCTCATAAATCCCCCCGGCACTTCTGCCCCCAAGAGCGTATGTGTTTGCCCCAAGAGCAGCTTTTACAGCTTCTGCTCCATAAAATATATGCCGGGATGCAGGGTAATATTTATCGCTTTTGCAATTATTTCTGAAAAAGATGCTATCACAAGGTCGATATCGGTCGAAGTGACTACCATATCAAACTGTCTGCTTTCCATATAGCGACATGCCTTTTCTTCGGGAATTTTCATCGCTTCCACAGCTTCCGAAATCAGTGTCCTCGAGTCGATTACAGTTGGAACGCCGACAGCAATCACTTTTGTACCCAAAGTATCTTCATTCAGCTGTCTGCGCATATTCCCCATACCCGCACCCGGAGAAATACCGGTATCGCTGATTTGAATGGTGGTGCTGACTCTGTCGATATTGCGGGCAGCCAGGGCATCAATTGCAATCACCGCATCAGGGCGCAATATTTCCACCGCTTTTTCAATCAGCTCCGCCGTTTCCATTCCCGTCGTTGCGGAAACTCCCGGCGCAAGACCGCAGACATTGGACATCTCCTCATCGCCGTCGCACTGAAACATCTTGAACAGATGCCCTGTGATTTTTACTTTGGAGACCGTATGAGGCCCCAAACTGTCCGGCGTTACCTTCTCATTTCCAAGGCCCACAATCAACACTTTCAAATCATACCGATGCCGGATCATAGTCGAAAGCTCTTCTGAAAGAGCGCGGGCGGCTCTTTGAAAAATACCTTCTTTTTCCTCTGTAATTCCGTCAACCTCCATAGTAATATACCGCCCCACAGGCTTTCCCATCAACGCTTCGCCTTTCAGGTTCACAATATCAATCCTTGTTACGCGGATATCTTCATCCACCGTCTTTTTTTCAATTACAATGCCGTCCTTTTCCCCGGGTTTTACTCCGCTTTCTTCAAGATTTTCCATATTCTCTACGGCAAGATCAGTTCTGTATTTCAAAATACACCTCCGTTAATTCCTAAAAAATACTCTGTATACAGTCTGAACAAAAATGGGTAAAAATATGCCGAATATTTACTGCGGTTTTCCGGAATGCTAAAGAAAAAATACAAAGGAGGAATCATAATGAATGAAGACAGTATAAGACTGCTGCGGGAAATCGATGCCGGCTGCAAAAATGCCGTAAACAGTTTTAAACAGATTCAGGAGTTTACCGCAGACCAAGATCTGCTTTCTGTCATCGAGGAACAGAAAAAAGAGCACGAACTCATCAAAGATATTGCATGCCGACTTTTAGAAAACTGCGGCGAAGAACCGGAGTCTCCGACTTCTCTTACCAACGCGATGATGTGGTTTACTACAGAAATCAAAATGATGATGGATCGTGACGACAGAAAAGCAGCCGAACTTCTTGCCGACGGCTGCCATATGGGAATCAAATCGCTCAGCCGTTATCTGCGCGAATATAAAAAAGCCGGCCAGAAGGAACGCGCCCTTGCCGGTCGGCTGATGAACCTGGAAATGGATCTTTACAAAAGACTTCTCGGGTTTCTTTAGAATTATGCTCGAAAGAACTATTCTCAAAAATTATAATCACGGAAGAAATACCACTATTTCTTTTAAGTTCTTTTTCCGCACCGGGCTTTCACAAGCCTATTTTACCGCAGCTTCAAGAGCCAGCTTCATCATATCGGTGAACTGGTTCTGACGTTGCTCTACAGTTGCTTTTTCACCGGTTACAAAATGATCACTGATGGTCATCATGGTCAGCGCATTTCTGCCGTGATAAGCTGCGTTCATATACAGCGCCGCAGCTTCCATCTCTACCGCCAGCACATCCATGGACGCCCACTGCTTCCACCAGTCGTCTCCCAGCTCATAGAACACATCGCAGGACACTGTATTTCCCGCCTTAAAAGATATTCCGGTTTCTTTCCCCGCTTCTATGACTTTGGACAGCAGCGAAAAACTTGCGCTCGGAGAATACTGTCCCGGAACCTTAAAAGCATGCTGATAATTGGAATCCGTAGAAGTCGCCAGACTGACCACAATATCTCCCACATCGATACTGTCATGAAATGCGCCTGCCGTTCCGATACGAATAATATTTTCCACATCATATTCTGTGAACAGCTCCCATGAATAGATTCCCATAGAAGGCATACCCATTCCGCTTCCCTGTACACTGATCGGAACGCCTTTATAAGTTCCGGTATAACCGTACATATTACGAATTTCAGAATAACGAACAGGATTTTCGAGGAAATTCTCCGCAATAAACTGCGCTCTCAAAGGATCTCCCGGCATCAGAACAGTTTTTGCAATCTGTCCTTTTTCGGCTCCGATATGTAATGACATAATATAATTCCTTTCTGCTATAATAAATTGATAATATATTTCTGGGTTTCCGCTTAAGAAACCCCACAAGACAAAATCAGGAAAATCGATATTTTCCGCCCTATAAAAAAGAAAAAAACGATGGGAGACACATCCATCGTTTTATTGCTCATCTCCTCATACGAGGATTTGCTGTGTATTTAACTTATACACGGGTGGGGACGGGTGAGACTTATTTTGCTGCTTTTGCAGCGTTGAATCTTTTTGCTAATCTGGAAACTTTTCTGGAAGCAGCTTTCTTGTTAAGAGTTCCCTTTGCAGCAGCCTGCATTAACTTCTTTTCAGCAACTGCGAATTTCTCAGCAGCAGCTTCCATGTTGCCTTCTTCCAAAGCAGCGTCGAAGTTCTTCAGAGCAGCCTTTACGTGATCCTTAACTCTTCTGTTTCTTGCAGTTTTCTTGTCGATTACTTTGATTCTTTTCTTTGCGGATTTAATGTTTGCCATAATTATTCACCCCACTATTAAATTTTTAGCACATTCAGCTAAATTCGCACAATTATTATATATGACTTCCTGTGAAAAAGCAAGCAAAATTTTATGTTTTCTGCGGTTCTGCGGTTCTGCGCTTCATACCCGTTCATCCCTGCTGTCTTCTTCATTTTCTTCCTCATTTTCGCCTTCGTCATCAGAATCGCCGTTCTCGTCCTCATCATCCGCATCATCTTCTTCATCATTTCCGCCAGCAGACGGCGCATCAGAATCTTCATCGTCCGGATTCTGCGGATTTACTACGCTGCCGCCCGGTTTTTCGTCCCAATCATCGCCGCCGCTCTCATCACGCTCATCATCGGTTTCCTCGTCATCTGCCTCGTCCCGCTCCTGTTCAAATCTCTCTGCATCGTCATCGTCTGCTTCAGAAAGCTGTACATATTTGCGGTAAATCTGCGGCATCTTCTCCCGATACTTTTTCAAAAATACCGCAAGCTTTTCGTCCTGCTCATCACCGAAGTATTCCGCAAGAGCATCTTCATCAACAGCCTTTTCCAAGAGGTAAATCCCAAGGCTCTTGTTCTGCTTGTCCGCTTCCCGAACATCTTTCTTTTCTCCGCGCAGACAGATGCTCCCGTCCAGGTTTTCGCAAATCTCTTCCCAAAGCGCATCCGTATCTTTCTCTGCGCGCCTCTTCAGCGGCGCCCCCGCAACAAGTACCGGTTCATCCTCCTCGGAAAAATCCCGCAGAACATCCCACAGTTCTTCCAGTCTGCAGCCCTCCATATCGGAAAGTACATCCGCATTTACCGTACCGTCATAGGATTTTGCGCTGACCACTCTGTTCTCACCATCCAGTTCCAGCTGCACACTCTTCTCCCCGTCAAAAGAAACAGCAGCATAAGCCGGATCAGAAAGCTGAGGCAAAGACAAGGTACCGACAAAAATCAGAAATGCCGCTGCTGCTGTAAGCACCTTTGTCAGTACTGCTTTTCCTTTTCTGCCGTCACTATTGCCGCTGCGCCGTCTATTCTTACTGCCGGTCAGCGGAAGTACCACAGCGCCCTTTAACGAATCCTTACTGTACAAATCCTCTTCCAGAATATAAATTTTCTGTCCCTCCCGAATCCCTGCTTTTTTCCAGATTCTCACAATTTTTCCGTCTTCTGTCATCACAAGGCAATAATCGTCTTTTATTTCAAGCACCACTGCTTTTTCATACATCACTTATATTCCTCCTGCCTTTTTCACCCAGTCAGACAGACCGGGATACTTTTTCACAAAGATAATCAAAGCCGCCAGAATAAAATGCTTGCCGGTCTTTACTACTTTTTCCGTTACTTCCGCAAGGCGAGCCACCGCTCTGATTGGAAGCTTTCTTTTCTGCCAGGTCAGCGAAACAGTCTGTTTATCCCTGCTGGTCTTTTCTGCAATTCCAATGGCATTTTCTCTGGTATCCCTGTGTTTCGGCGCTGTATCTGCAAGAAGCTCCAAATCCAGGCCAAAATAAGCCAGCTGCTGTCTGTACCCTTCGATTTCTTCTTTCAGACGGCGCTCATCTTCTGAAATCCCGTCCTCAAAATCCAGGCCGCTTTCGTACAGCGCGTCCAGTGAAATCACTGCCGCCGTACGAGTTTCTTTGGCAAGATAATTTTTCAGGCGGCTTTCCATCACCAGCTTTGCAAAACTCAGAAAGCTTCCCTTTTCGCTGTCATATTTTGCAGCAGCCTCCGCAAAACCCTCAAGTGCAATAATATAGGCATCGTCATGCTCTACGCTGACATATCTTCCCGTCAGCGTGCTGACGGTTCGTATAATAAAGCCTTTATGACGCTCTGCCAGCATATCCAGATTATCCAGACTGATTTCTTCTTCCGAAATCATCATTCCTTCGTCTCCTTCTGTTTTCTTCGTTTCGTATTTCTGCTTCACATTGCTGTTTTATATTTCTGTTTCATATTGTATGTCGGAAACAAAACACTGTCAAATCAGTTTTCATTCTGCGCCAGCAGATTGACTGCATCAATGCCGCCAACCGCAAACAGTTTTTCAATCATACGATTACTGTCGTCATCGGAAATTTTTACTTCATACACCAGTTCAAACGAATCACTCAGTATATTTTTCGCTTTTACACGAGCCTGCCTTCCCCCCTGCATCAGTACAGTCCGAATACGGTCGAAATCCGCGCAGCTGCCGCGAATCACCAGTAATCTGCTTTCTGCCTCCGCATCATCTTTTTTGGTAATAATCATCAGGGCCGCCAAAATCACGCTGCCCAGTATCCCGGCAGTAAAACTCATTGTTGCCGCAGTCAAACCTGCTGCCATGCTCCAGATAATAAATCCGATATCTCTCGGGTCTCTGATATTGGTACGAAACCGTACAATAGAAAGAGAACCCAGCATGCCCAGTGAAAGCGCCAAATTTGACATAATCAGATCCATCAATATTGTTGACACAAAAGTCATCATTACAAGAGCTGCGGCAAATTTGGGCTGATAACTGTTTTTCGTATGGGCGATTTTGTAAGTCAATGTCATCACGCCTGCCATCAGAATGGCAAATCCCAGTGTTTTTAGTATGTCTCCTGTTCCCATCTGAGCCGAAGTGCTTCTCAGCATCTGTTTCATCATTTCTTCAATTCCGTTCACAGTATTACCTCCCTGTTCTTCCTTCTGCCGTCTCAGGCAGCTTTTGTTTCCGGCGCCAGTACATTGACATCCGAAAGTCCTTCAATCCCGTTCAGTCTCATCAGCACATTCTCTTCCACCTTCGGATTAACACGCATTTCATATACCACCTCAAAGGACTCGCCGAAAATATTTTTCGACTGAACTGTAATGCCCCGCAAAGAACGGAAAATATCCTGTACCGGCGCAAACTGCGGCTTGCTGCCTCTGATTACAACTGTACATTTTTTTCTGCTCCGAAAGGCTCTGCCGTGAAGAATCAGAATCACACTGAGCATACAGGTAAAAATGATCCCGGGAACATAAGCTCCCATTGCCGAGGTGAGTCCGATTGCAAGCGCCCAAAATACAAAACCCAGATCTCTGGGGTCTTTCGTATTCATACGAATCCTGCAGATAGACAAAGATCCCAGTGCACCGAGAGACAAAAGCGGATTATCCTGAAGCAGAAGCAGCAGCACATTGGATAAAAACGCCATCATCATCAGATTGACATTAAACCGGGCATTATAGGAAAGGGCTGTGTGAATCAGTCTGTAGGTCAGAGCCATAACAACCGCCATACACAACGTAAACACCAGACTGTATACCATCGTGTCTTTGTTCGGACTGCTTTCGTTTATCACACGGATAAAATCACTTAAAATCTGTTTCATATACTTCACCTTCTCTTTCCGCCGAAACGCCGGATGTTTCAAAATGCCGACGCAGGCTCTAATCATAATACTGCTTCAGTATGCTTCTTGAAGTGCCGAATTTGCTCGGCGGTTTTCTCGTCAAATCGCACTGCTGCAGCAGCTCCTGAATCTGTCGAAACAGGAATCTGTCGTACTTGATCTCTAAAATTGTATCCAAATCGTTCATCGCCGATTTAAAATTCAGATGATGTGAGAAGAGATCATAATTAAAATCACAGTACCGCAGATGCTGATCCATCGTCACCCGGGTATTAAAACATCTGTGGGTATATGCCCTGCGGTCATATTCAATCAGAGAAACAGGCCGGTACGCCCTTGCCGTCATCAGTTCATAAGCATACCGGGCAGTGCCGCTGTCATACCCAAGCAGCACACTGTACTTTCCCGCAAGGAGCGCCTCTGCATCTTCTCTGCCGATTACAAGGCTTTCTTTCAGCTCTCTGCCGTAGCTTTTCCGTTTCAGTTCAAACTTCACTTTTTTGTCGTCCGGATTATACACCCTCATACGAATTCTTTTTTTCTCCGGCGCACCGTTTTTCTTGTCTATATAATCATCATTGCAGATGCTGTCAAAATATACACTGCGTACCACATAGCCGTTGTAACCGCCGTATGCATCCGGCGTCAGCAGCTTGTCCAGCGCCTCTAAAAGAAAAAGCCTGTCCTCCTGCGATATCAGATATTTCACCTCCCGCCTGGATACAGACAGAAGCTTTGATGAATTTGTTATACTGCTCATAACCGGTATCCTCCTTTCCCTTTCATTATATCTGTACCGAAGCGGCTTTAATTTTGGGTACCTTTTTGAAAAAAACAAAAAGATTTTCTATTTCTTTCTTGGGCATACAAAAAACACCTCAAATGCGAGGTGCTTTTTTGATGCTTCTTATCTCTTGTTTATTTCAGCTTTTCCAGGGCTTTTGCCGCTGCTTTATGATCACCCATCCATGGGTGTCTGCCGTCTTCGTAATACATATAAGGCTCGTCGCCTTTTCCCAGAATCAGTACGCAGTCACCTGACTCTGCGGTCTCTATGGCAGCTTCTATCGCCTGATAACGATCCGAAATAAACACGCCGCGGTCTTCTTCCATACCGCTTAAAATCATTTCGGCGATTCCTTCTGCCGTTTCATCTCGGGGGTCCTCCTCTGTTACAAAGACGCGGTCACAATATTTTGCCGCAATCTGTCCGAGGACTTTGCGCTTTACCTTATCTCTCTTGCCTGCGCAGCCGAATACTGAATAGATCCTGCCGTTTTCGCAAACCTCCTTTGCATACTCAAACACCTTTTCAAAACCATCCGGCGTATGAGCATAATCTACGATTACCGTAAAATCCTGCCCCTTGTCTATAATTTCCATTCTTCCGTCTATCTGAGAAATCCGGGAAAGTTTCGGCAGCATGTCCTCAATTTCCATACCTGCCTCATGCATGGCCGCAATCGCCCCGAGCAGATTATACAGATTGTATTTTGCGGACAGGTTGGTTTCCACTTTGTATCGCTTTCCGCCGTATACAAGCGTAAAGGCAGAACCGTTTACAAAAAGAGACACATCTTCTGCTCTGTAATCTGCATCATGCACCATACCATAGGTGACAACCCTGCAGGAGGCAGCCTTTTTCAGTTCTTCGAAACTGATATCGTCCGCATTGAGCACCGCTGTGCCTGCAGGCTTCATCTGCGTAAAGAGCCTCTTTTTTGCTTCAAAATACTGATCCATGGTTTTGTGATAATCCAGATGATCGTAAGTCAGATTGGTAAACACGGCGATATCAAAGTCCACAGAATCCGTTCTTCCCATAGCAAGACCGTGGGAACTGACCTCCATCGCAACAGCTTCCATACCGTAATCGGCCATTTCCTTCAAATTCCCGTGAATCTCCAAAGCGTCCGGAGTTGTCAGACTGGGGATTCTGCTCACATTTCCGTAACGCACCGCGATGGTTCCCATATAGCCGCAGGGCTTATTGTAAACATCTCGGATGATGCTTGTCGTCGTAGTCTTTCCGTTGGTTCCCGTCACCCCAAACACCGTCATTTTATGACTTGGATAACCGAAAAACAAATCGCAGACTCTGTTCAGCTCCCGATTGGTATCCTCTGCCGTAACATACGCAACGCCCTTTCTCTTCTTAAGCGAATCGCTGTGCACTACCGCAGCCGCGCCTTTTTCACATGCCATCTCCGCGAATTTGTGTCCGTCGGTTTCAAGCCCTTTCAGACAGAAAAAAAGATCCCCCGGCTTTGCCTTTCTCGAATCGATACATATTCCGTTTATTTCCACATCGGGCGCTCCCGAAAACATTTCTGACAAAAGCATATTGTTTATCCTCCTGATAATCCACCGGCTGAAAAAACAGCCTGTATATATGTAAATATTTTACCATTATTGATGAAAAATAACAATAAAAGCTTTCCTCTACGCTGCTGCAAACTCAAAATCCTCACAAAGTCCGTACTGTTTCTGCAAATTCAAAAAACGGAGCTTTTGACAGCAACATACAGCCCGCTCGCCGGGCGCACCGTCACAATTAAGAAACCCGGCAGGAAAATCTTTCCGCCCGGGCTTCTTTTTTTATCTATCTAAAGGAGAGTTTTATTATGAAGTTTATTATGCGACTTTGTGTTCAGCCAGTTCTTTGTGATGATCCTTATTGAATTTGTATTCATCAATAAAGGATACCGCAACAGATACGATAATTGCTGCGCCTGCAAAAATCAGATACGCATAATTGAGATTTCCGATTACATTGGTTACAATTCCGTTGATAACAAAGCACCATGCTGTTACAAAACCCTGAATCGGAAAAATCACAGAATTTACATGGTCAAAACCGTGACGGCCGAAAATGGAAGTCGGAAGTGAAGTGGTAAAGTTTGCGGAACCGCCGATACCCATTCCGATCATAAAGATGGACAAATAGAACAGGAATCCCACATGACCTCCGGAAAGTACATTGATTACCAGTGCAGCGGCATACCATACACCGAAGCCCTGCATAGTCTTCTTTGTGCCGATTCTCTCATCGATAGCGCCAATCAGCCAGGAACCGACCACACCGATTAAGGCAACCACCGTCATCAGTGTCAGAGCGCCTGCTTCACTCATACCGAAATCACGAATATTTCTCGTTACCAGCTGCTGCATTACGCCTACGGAACAAATCTGAAACATACCGGTTACAATGGCCGCAAACCAGAGCTCTTTTGTCTTTAAAAGCTTTGCAGTGGTCCATCCGCTGTCATCGCTTTCTGCCAGATGATATTCTTTCTTATAAACTTCATCGGATACATTATCAGGATTCAGACCTCTTTCCTGCGGTGTGTTTCTGATGAAAACCGCTCCGATGATGCCCAGAATAACAGCTGCCACACCGATTGGAATACAGCCGCCTTTGATGGAACCGAATGCCGATACCAGACCGGTCAGAATTGCTACATAAAATGCCGATGCAAAATTATGGCCCATGGTGGTGTAACCCATAACGATTCCCTTTCTCTTAGGAAACCATGCAGCAACCAGAGTACCGCCCGCAATATATCCCGCAGACATCATACCGGTCGCACAAAGTGTCATCGCAATCACATAAACCGGCAATGTAGTCGCATTTCCGCAGATAATATAAGTGATACCCGCTAAAATGGTGAAAATTGCAGAAGTAGCTCTTGCGCCGATCTTCTTGTTAATCTGACCGACAATGATAAATCCGGCTACGGCAATCATCCCCGCATAACCGTTCCACTGGATAATGGTTCCCGGTTCAACGCCGATATTGGCAGCAGCAGCCGGAGCCAGCACATTGGTTCCGTCGTTAATCATACCGACATAAAAGAAAAACATAAATAAACAGTATAAGATCGTGCCCCAGCCCGCTTTGCCGAAATTTGTCAGTGATGTTTTCGCATTGCTCATCGCTTTTTTCCGCCTTTCGTTATTTGTTTTAACCTCATAAGTTTGTTAGTTATTTTTTTCACAATGAAAAGGAGTCCGGACACAGAAGGAACAACCAAATTCGCTGTCCCTTCCGCGTCCAGACTCCTTTGACAGTATCTCTACTATGTTTCTTGAAGTTGTTTATACAGTTTGTTAGTTTGCAGAATGATTATTTCTTGTAGCCGAATAATTTCTGCATGTATTCGAGGCAGCTGTCGCCGTTGCCTTCTGCTGTACCGAAACCGGTTCCGCCGTAAGCGTAAGTACGTTCAGGAACATCCAACAGCAGATCCTCATCGATCTGTGCAGCGCAGCGAGCCATAGAACCGTCACCCATGTACCATCTCAGTGGGAAGCAGCAGAAAGTGAACACTTTACCTGCAGGAATCTTGTCCAGATCGCCGCCCAGGTTTTCAACGCCTACGATACCGTGACCCAGCATTTCCTTGTGGCAAGGTTCCCAAGTTCCCCAGCAGCCGATTGCTTCCAGATCGCCGAATTTCGCGTCATATGCTTCCTGACCATGAATTCTGATGTATTCTTCCTTATCAAATTCAGCGTAAGCTTCTTCACCGAACAGTTCTTTGTATTCTTCTGTGATAGGCTTTCCGGTTGCACCCAGAAGGTTCATTCTTGTCATACCGTTGTTGCCCATTGCAGTGTGCAGAGGGTGGTCCAGAGCCTGAGAGTCCATAGCTACGCACTTAACTTTGTGTTCAACAAACCATTTACCTGCATCAACACCGGTACCGATGGAATAATGATAGTAAGCCTTGGAGTCATCGAACAGACGGTGCATACCTGTGTTCAGGCACAGAACTTTGCCTTCCAGATCTTTCGGATCGAAGCCGCATGCTTCACATGCTGCATCCAGATGTTCGCCTGTGATCAGAGTCCACGGAGCAACATCCAGCTTCAGAACAACTGCTTCACCTGTGTATGCATCTACCGGCATTTCGTGAGTGTAACGAGCTCTTCTGCCGTCAAATTCGTATTCCATAACGTGTCTCGGTGCGTCACAATGTGTGCCTGTGTGCATAGTGCATGTGATTTTGGAAGTCAGAACGCCGCCCTTTGCCATAGTGTGCGCATTGGTGATTTCCGGTTTGTCAAAATAAGGCCATCTTGGAATTTCAGCGCTGAACGGATGTGTTAAATCTACAAATACTTTCTTTCCCATTTTAGTTTCCTCCCCGAGTTAAACTCGTAAATATTTTTACTTTTTTTCTTTAGCAGAAAAGGTTTTCACAAATATGCGGTCATTCAGTCCTCGACCCTTACAGGCTCTGCGGAACCATTCCCGCATATTCCGAAAACCTTTTCTCCATATATCTAAAATTATTCAAAGCGAATCATATAAACAAATCAGATTCGCAAGGTACACAGCTCGGAAAGCTGCGCCGGCAATGCAGAAAACAAACAAGCTTCTAATAAAGCAATCCGCTTTTCCCTTTTATGCTTTCAGAAAGCGCAGGAAAGCCAACAAGCTTCCAACGGAGTAATCTGCTTTTGCCGTTTCCCCTTCACGCCTTTCAGAAAGCGCAGGAAATTTTACGCAGGGTGCACAGGAAGCTGCGAAGACGAGTGAGGGCGTGTACACTGAAGTACACAACCGAGCACGGCTGAAGCAGTTCCGCAGCAATGCGGAAAATTAACAAGCTTTAGCAGGCCCAGTAGCCACCTGTAGCATCATAATTACCGCCGGTTAAGAAGTCGGATGCAGGAGATGCCAGGAAGATTGCCAGTCCTACGAAGTCATACGGTTCGCCCAGTCTTCCGATCGGCAGTCTCTTTAAGAAGTTCTTGTAAACTTCGGATTCAGGGTCGAACATCCACTCTGTCAGGTCGGAACGGAATACGGTCGGGTTGATGGAGTTTACATTGATTCCGTACTGTGCAGTCAGGTCGCATGCCAGAGACTGAACCATCAGGTCTACGCCGCCTTTTGCAGTGGAATAACCTGTGTATCCTGCCATACCTGCCTTGGAACGAGCGGAAGATGTGATAACCATTTTGCCGCCTTTACCCTGTTCTTTCATCTGCTCTGCAGCATATTTGGCAAGCAGGTAAACGCTGGTGCAGTCTGCATCCATAAT
Organism: uncultured Eubacterium sp.; assembly: GCA_937894585.1. Taxonomy (GTDB): domain Bacteria; phylum Bacillota; class Clostridia; order Peptostreptococcales; family Anaerovoracaceae; genus Senimuribacter. The sequence continues at coordinate 14,069 of CALBGO010000021.1, read as the reverse complement.
CTTCTTCCAATCCTCTACGGACTGTTCCAGAATGTTTGCAGGCTTGTTGAAGCCGTGGCATGCAGCCAGAATGTTCAGTTCGCCGTAAGTGTCAACTGTAAACTTTACAGCCTTCTTTACATCTTCTTCTACAGCAGGGTCAGCAGCTACGCATGCGCATTCGCCGCCTTCTTCCTTAATCTGCTTTGCAACTTCATCAAGCTTTGCGGCATTTCTGCCTGTTAAAACAACCTTTGCGCCGGCAAGAGCATAGCCTACTGCAACTGCACTGCCCAAAGCTCCTGTTGCGCCTGTTACCAGAGCAACTTTTCCTTCGATAGAAAATAATTTTTCTACAAATTCTTTCTGTACATTTACCATGATATTTCTCCTCGTATAAATTATTTTGTATACTGCATCTTGCGGCGTTTATCTGCCTCCCCCGCAGTCTTCTTGCAAGTTCGAAAAGAGGAAGAGATGCGAAGGCGGCAGATAAGACCGCTTATTTTTCAGGGTAATTAATGATTACCAGCATTTCTGCAACTTCGTTGCTTCTGTTCTCAAGACCTCTGCCTTCGTTTGGCGGGAAGGAAATGGATTCGTTGGCGTGAACCACATATTCTTTACCGTCCTTATCGGTTACGGTCATTTCGCCTTTGAGCACATAGTATACCTTTTCCAGCGGATTATCTTCGTAAGCCCATTCTGCGCCGCCGCCCGGCAGGAAGATGGATTTTCCGATCCAGAATTTTTCTGCGCCGGTTTCTTCTTTTCCGTGAACTCTCATTGCGGTCATATTGTAATGACCCGGAGCATCATACGGTTTCAGCTCTGCTAAAGTTCTTTTAATCATTTTAGATTCCTCCTGATTTTATTTTTACTGTATTTTTAAGTCTTTACTTTGTGTCTTTGTTAAATTATTATCGTTTCTTGATACCATAGTATCAAATCGCAAATTGTTTGACAATTACGCACTTTTCTGTTACCGCCTAACAATCGGGTCAGACACTTACCTTTCGGTAATATTGTTACTTTTTACTGCATTTTGCTTGCCTTTTAGCCGCTTTTTCGGTAAACTGTTATCATATCAAGAAAGGAGACCTCCCATGGCAGATAACACACAGGGAACCAACCCTTATCTTTATGCACTCTCCTGCATTTCAGGAAAGTGGAAAATGAGCATTCTCAACCATATCAACTATTACGGCTATATCCGCTTCTCCAAGACCAAAAAGACTTTTCCGGTCAGTGAAAAGGTTTTGAGCCAGCAGCTTAAGGAGCTTGTAGCCGACGGTCTTGTCGAGCGCATCCAGTACAACGAGATTCCGCTGCGGGTAGAATACCATCTGACAGAAGCCGGCAGAAAAATCATACCTGCCATCGACCTTATCTATGTGTGGAGTATCAACCGCATGCGTGAGCAGAATATCGAAATCGACCCGGACGCCTTTGTTGTCCACCCGGAAACAAAATACGAAGTTGCTCTGAAGAAATTCCTCGACAACTATGATGCCATCTGCGATATTATGAAAGCCGCGGATGACCACCATCTCAGCGCAGAGGATATTCTTCGCATTATCAGCCCGGAAGACAAAGCCTCAGAATAGAGACTTTTTTACTGCTTTTTCTGCCGCAGCACCACATGTTCCAGAAGAAAGGCAACTGCCATACCGTCAATCAGACCGTTGGACAGAATATAGCCCGCAACCTGAGGAAGACCGCTGAACGCTTCTGCCGGCAGGAACATAACGCCCATACCGATCAGCAGGGAAATACCTGTAATAAAGCTTTCTCTGTTGGTAAACTTCACCTTTTTCAGTTCATTAAAGCCCTGACCCATAATCAGCGCGTAAATCATAATCAGCGCCGCATAGCCTACAGCACTTGGAATGGTAGAAAAGAAGGCACCTATCGGCGCAATCATTCCCATCACAATCATAAATACGGAAGCCAGATAAAACGGCTTTCTTGCCGCAACACCGGTCATTTTCACAATGCCGGTAGACGATACATACGGCATAAATGCCACCGTCGGAAAAATTCCGCACAGCACCGTGGCAAAACCGTGAATGCCAATCGTTTTCTGCAGCCTCTTATCATCTACCGTATCTCCCACTACTTCCGACATTCCGTTAATGCTGGCAAAAGTCATGGACAGCAGCACAAAAGCCGCAACAATACAGGTTACAATCACGCCTGTGTCAAAGGTCGGCGTTCCCCATGCGAAAGGCTCCGGCAGAGAAATCACGCCTCCGTCTGTCAGATTTGCGCTCTTTGTAATGCCAAGCACCGCTGCCAGCACCCAGCCCGCAAGTACGCCGAGGAAAGTTGCGATGCTTCTTACAAAGCCCCCCGCAAACATATTCAGAAGCAGAATCAGCATCATGGTGAAGAAAAACACCACCATACTTTTTCCGTCTATTACGGTATTTTCCGAAGTAATACCGGTCATTCCCTTTACAATGCTGGGACTTATCTGGAGAACCATGAGCAAAATCAGCACTCCGTTTATTAAAGGAGTAAACAAAGCAACAAGTTTTTTCATCAGTCCCAGCAGAACAAGTATTATGATAACGGCACCGCCAATTATCATACCTGTTTCCAAATCCGTACGCAAAACCGCGCCGCTTTTCCCAAAAGCGTCCATGGTCTGCGCCATCAGAAGCAGAATTCCCGACCACAGTCCCGCAGGACCGTCAATAATGGGATATCTGTGCCCCAGTGCCGTCTGCAGAATGGAGATAATACCGCACAGCACCAAGGTTCGCTGCAGAGTATCCGCCACTTCCGGCTGGGAGAGACCCAGGGCGTAGCCTGCGACGACAGGCATGACTACCGCCGAGGCTACGAAAAAGATCACATGCTGACACGCATAGATCAGGTTCTCTCTTTGAGGCATTTTATCATCAAGATTATACTTAATTTCACTATTTGACATAATTCTTAGATGCTTTCAGCTGAATAATCAATTTTTTATTGAAGGCATTTTTCTTTTCCTGTACCTCTTCTGCCGGATACTTAAAGAAACCTTCACCGTTTTTCATGCCAAGTTTGCCCTCTTCCACCTTTTTACGCAGAATCGGATTTGCCTTCCTGCTGTTATCCATCACGGACAGCAGATTGTCACCTACGGTACACCAGATATCCAGGCCTCCCATATCGGCAACCTCCAGCTGACCTGTTGTCGCATAACGGAAAGCAGGTCCGAATTTCAAAGCGGTTTCGATATCCTCAGGATCTGCGATATCCATTTCCATCAGAGAAAAAGCTTCTCTTGCAACACCCTGCTGAATTCTGTTTGCAACCATTCCCGGCACATCTTTTTTAACCTTACAGGTCTGCTTACCGGTTTTCTTATACAGCTCTCTGACTTCATTGAAGGTTTCTTCGTCCATATTTCCGAAGAAAGACAGCTCAACAAGAGGCATAATGTGCGGCGGATTGTACCAGTGACACACCATACATTTCTTCTGTTTTTCTTCGCCGACTTTTGCAATCATTTCGGAAAGGGACAGAGAAGAAGTATTGCTTGCCAGAACAGCTTCCGGCTTCGTCAGCTTTTCCAGTTCCTCAAAGAGATCCTGCTTCAGCGCAAGGTCTTCTCTTGTCGCTTCGATAATGTAATCGGCATCTTTTACTGCCGGCGCAAGATCTGCAAAAACAGTAATTCTGTCCAAGGACGCCTGCACATCTTCCGGCTTGATTAAATCGTTTTCCGCCAGAAATTCAAGCTCTCCTCTGATTGCATCCATACAAGACAATCTCATCGGCTCATAAGGTTCATAAAGGTTTACCGGATAGCCGTTCATTGCGAAAAATTCAGCAATGCCGTGGCCCATGGTTCCGGCTCCCAGTACTGCAATTTCTTTAATCATAGTTTTCCTCCAAAATCAATCGATTTCTTCATATTCTTCATCACCTGCGGTGCGGGGCGCTTCTTTTACGAAGTTTCCCATGGCGCTGCACAAAGGACAGATTCCAAAGCGCTCCCCAAGGCTTGTCATTAGATCCAGTTCGTATTTGTATTTCTTGCCGCATTTTGGACATTCGTAATACATAAATAAAGGTCCCCAGGTCATATTTTCTTCCTTTCAGATTTTCAAGTTCTTCCGAAGTTCCGATTTTTACGGACTTTTTCGGGATTCTCTCCCGAATCTTTCAGGAAAGTTCCGCTTCCTATTTCAGACCCAGAATTTCTCTTGCTTCGGAAGGTGTTGCAGCTTCATTGCCATATTCTTCGATGACTCTCTTTGCTCTTGCTACAAACTGGGCATTGCTTTCTGCCAGCACGCCTTTTTCATACATAACATTGTCTTCCATACCTACACGGATATTGCCGCCCAGAGCCAGTGCCGCATACATAATTTCCATAGCGCTGTGGCCTACGCCGAAGCAGGACCATGTGGATCCCGGACAAAGCTGATCCATGGTTTCCTTCATAAATACCAGGTTCTTTACGCTGCCCGGAATACCGTTGGCGCAGCCCATGCAGAACTGGAAGTGAAGAGGCGCTTTCAGTACACCCTTCTTTAAGTAATAAGCTGCATTTGCAATCATACCCGGGTCAAAGGCTTCAATTTCCGGTTTTGTGCCTGTTTCCTGAAACAGCTTGCCGCAGTCTTCCAAGAATTTCGGGCTGTTGATGAAAAGTCCGGAATGAAGCCAGTTCATAGAACCACAGTCATAGGAAGCCATTTCCGGTTTCAGTTCTTTTACATGCTGCACTCTGGTTTCGTCGTCTGCGTGAATATCGCCGGAAGTAGTCAGGTTCAGAATAATATCGCAGTCCGGATATCTTTCATGAATCAGTTCTACGGTTTCGCGGAATTTATTGTGATCCATCGTGCCGTTTCCTTCATCATCTCTCATATGCAGGTGAGCAACCGCTGCGCCTGCCTTCCAGCATTCATATACATCGTCTGCGATTTCAGACGGTGTCATCGGTACATTGGGATTGTTTTCTTTCTTCGGCCATGCTCCTGTTACAGCCGCTGTAATGATTGTTTTTTTCTTTGCCATGTTTCCCTCTCCTTTATATCATCCAAAAAATTTAACTGTTTCATAAACAGACGCTTTTTTTATATCTCTTCCGATTAACATCTTTGCCGGTTTGCGTCTGCTGCGCAAGACTTCTTATTTTGTTCTTGCATCACATCTTAAAAGCAAATGCCGTGCCAAATTTTCAGATAACTTTACGGTAACTATGGAAAGAACGCTTAATTTCAACGAAAATATTTTCCCCGGTCTTTGAACAAATCTCTTCTGTATGATTTTCTCGGCAGCTTTCTTGGGATTTTGCAAAAAATCCTTGCTTTCCTTGGTGAAATATGTCACCATATAAATAGAATCGGTGAAAAATATCACCGCACATATCCTGCGCAGACCAATGTATCTGTACAGCGACACTGCGGCATTGCGGAATACGGTTTTACACAAGCAAAAAGAGTGCCTGCACATCAAAAGGAGATGGAATTTATGAATCGGAACAAAGTTGAAATTGATTTTAAGAATATCTGCGATCACCTGATTGACGCCATCTATGTGGTTGACGGCGAAGGAAACACCATTTATGTCAACGACGCCTATCTGGCTCTCGGTGATATCAGCCGCGAGGAGCTGGTCGGAAAAAATATTTTTGAACTGAATCAGTCAAAGACATTCTATTCCGGCGGTGTTCTTCCCGATGTACTTACCAGCGGAAAACGCTGCGAAAAGGTCGGTGAATTGACGCGAACCCATACCAAAGTGCATATTACGGGAATCCCTGTTTTTAACGAGGACGGAACAATCCGATACGCCATTGCAACAGAAAAGGACATCGCTCGTCTTGAGGAGCTGAAGGACCACCTGGCAGAGCTTCGCAAGGAAAACAGTCAGGGTGCTGCGGAACTGGAATATTTCCGCGGAAAACAGATTTATGACGTAGATGTAGTAGCGGAAAGTATCTGTATGCAGGAGGCTTTCGCCATCGCCCGCTCCGTAGCGAAAACCGATGTTACCGTTTTAATCACAGGAGAAAGCGGCACCGGAAAGGAAATCATCGCCGATGCAATTTATATGGAAAGCGACCGAAAAGGAAAACCCTTTATCAAACTCAATTGCTCCGCTATCCCCGCAAATCTTTTGGAATCGGAGCTTTTCGGATATGAGGAAGGCGCTTTTACCGGTGCAAAGAAAGGCGGAAAGGCAGGTCTTTTTGAGATTGCAAACGGAGGTACAGTGCTTCTTGACGAAATAGGCGATATGCCTATGGATCTTCAGGTCAAGCTGCTGCGTGTTCTGCAGAGTAAGGAGGTCACCAGGGTCGGCGGCAAAACTCCCATATCTCTGAATATCCGTCTCATCGCCTCCACCAACAAAGACCTGAAAATCGGCATTGAGCGGGGAACTTTCAGAGAAGACCTCTACTACCGGCTCAATGTGGTGCCGATTACCCTAATGCCGCTGAAAGAACGGCAGGCGGATATCGAACCGCTGACAGAGCTCTTCCTGAAACAGTACAACACCAGATACAACAAAAACATCATTATGACCCGCCTTGCCAAAACTATGATGCTGGAATACAGCTGGCCCGGAAATATTCGTGAACTGAAAAATGTAATGGAGCGAATGGTGGTGATAAATTTCACCAATGTGATTGACGGCGATGTCGTCGCGAGAGTTCTTGGGCTTCCCGCAGTCAGAGTACAGGCAGCAAAAGAGCGTCACGGAACCCTGAAGGCCGCTACCGAATCTCTGGAGCGGCAGATGATACGAAATGCTTTGGAACGCTACGGTTCCAAACGGAAAGCTGCCGCCGCTCTGGGTATCGACCATTCCACTCTGGTAAAAAAATGTCAGCGACTGGGAATTTAGAGGTTCTGTTCCCCGATGCCGGATTTCGGGCTCCTTTCGGAAGAGGCTCTGTTTCCCGACGCCGCTTTAACCCATACAAAAAACTACGCACCCCGGGTTATTCCCAAGGTGCGTTATTTCTGAAATAATAATTTAATTTATTTTCTCTTAGTCTTCTTTCATTTTCAGAATATAGAATCCGTCATCCAGCGCATCGATAATGATATTTCCTCTGTCATCTACGATACAGTCTTCTGTCGTCGCGTTGCGAGGACCCGGGAATCCCGGGAAGTAAGACTCTTCCGGTTTCTTTGCCGGATTCGGCGGAATAAAGTATGCGATTTCCTTAATATAATAAGGATCGCTGACATCGTAAACGCGCAGGCCTGCGTGGAAGTAACAGCAGTACACTCTGTCCCCTCTCTGCTCCAGCCAAGGTTTTCCTGCCATCGGTTCGTGAAGATTGTGCGGACCGAACGGACCGGCGTTTACTCTCTGCATCACATTAAAATTCGGATACGGGAAATTCTCAGGCACTTCCGGATAAGGGAATTCCGCAATCAGTGTCGGTCTGGTCGGATCGCTGACATCAACCATATGCAGATTGTTCATTGCCTGCGGCTTCATCTTCATTTCAGGCGGGAAGAACTGGAATCGTTCTCCTTCGTTGGTTACTACAACCAGGTCCCTTCCCGGAAGCGGCAGAGCAGTATGGGTTCTTGCCCCTGCCATTTCACTGCTGAATGCCGGCATAAAACGCAGATTTCCGAGGCATTTCGGACGGCTCATATCCTCTACATCAAGCACATACAGGCCGTCTCCGCAGTAACCGAGATAAGCCTTGCCGTCTCTTACAAAGGCAGGACCGTGGAGCCAGCCTTTGTCCATAAATTCCGGATTATGACCGGCAGTATGATCCACTGTTCTTCCCGGATAACCGTCCACAAACTGATGCGGCGCCCACCAGTTTCCGACTTCCACAGGATTTCTCGGATCAGCAATGTCCAGAATTCTGTAAATACTGCCTTCAAAACGGTCGGATTCTGCAGTCAGGTGCACATATCTGCCGCCGTCATACATAAATCTGTGTACGCCCAGAGAATGCGGTACACCGCAGTCCCAGTAGCTTAAAAATTCAGGATTCAGCGGATCTTTTTTCAGGCTGTAGATTCTCACGCCCACTTCGCATTTCATATCGCGGAGTTTGCTCTGATCAACCAGTGCGCCCGGGCCGGAACCTGCACTCATGGCGCAGATTAACAGGTCGTCTGCAATCTGAATTTTCGGGGTCGTTGTCGTCGGATATTCCTCCGGATCAACAAGCTGGAAATGCTTGATAAATTTCGGATTTTTCGGATCAGTGACATCACTGATCATCACGCCGTTTTTCGTGCCGCCGAAGCATGCGCCGTATAAATAATATTTGCCGTCTTCCGTTTTATACAGCGCCATCTGAAACATACCGCATTCGCCGTCCAGATTACAGAAAGACTGCACTTCCAAATTCTTAATATAGCCTTCGTTTCCGGGGCCTTTTGCATAAAATTTTTCTGCCATCTTAACACTCCTCTCCTTTTCACTATGATAGTAGGAAGAGACCGGCGGGATACACCCGTGGTCTCTGAAAATACTTATATAACTTGTGTCCTGCTTCCCGAACTTCGCCCCCCGGCTCGTTCTTGCAGAACGATACCATTATCTCATTGTAATATATCCGTTATACTGGGTCATATTATCGGATCTTGCGATATCAGACAGGAAGATGCTGCTGATACCGAAGGATTTTGTCAGATAAGGGAAGTCTTCTGTTTCGTGCCATGCCGGTCTGCGAACTTTTGCAGAAGCTTTTGCAACAGCCGCTTTCCATGCACTTGGGCTTTCGAACCACAGCTCTGCCACGCGGTCAAATTCACATCCGTTTGCTTCTTTAATCACTTTGCTGGACAGAACTCTTGTCGTTTCTTCGCATTCAGCGAAGGCTGCAAGAAATTCTTCGCGGAACCACTTGTCTACAGTTTCTTTTGCGTCATCAGGATACTTTACAACAACCTGCCATCTGTAGTTTGGTCCGTCTTCAATGGTTCTGCCTGCTCCCTTGTAATCTTCTTCCCACCAAACAGGTACAAAAGCGAAGATAAACGGAACAGTTCCCTTGGAAGCGTCTCCCTTGACAGCTCTTGCTTCATCGCCTTCCACATTTTCACACTGGAAATCTTCATCAGGAAGGTTTCCCTGCCATTTCAGCACATCAGGCGGAAAATATTCAGTCAGCGCTTTGTGATGATCAAACTGCGCAATATTGTTCGGATTTGCCAGCCAGTAATGCTCAGTCAGCTGCATCTTCACCGCGCCGAACCGTTCTCCGCCTTCCGGCACAGGCAGTGCGCTGTAAAATGCGTATTTGGAAACATAAGGGCCGAACTGCGAAATGCTGTCAGGAATGTGATATTTGTACAGCCAGTTTTCCAGCTTGACTCTGTAGTCTTCCTTGGCGCAGTCAACATAGATTAAACTTCTCATAGGCTCAAAGCCCAGCATATTCTTTGTCATTTGAAATCTCCTTTCGAGCAGTATATATAATTTCAGACGAATTATAATTAATTCATTTACAATTCTCATTTCCGGCTTTTATCACCGATTTTATTGTCTGAAAATTACGGAACAAGGGGCTGACACTGCAGCCCCTGAATATTCATTCTAAAGTTACTGTGGCTTGCTGGAAGAAATAAAGTCAATGTAAGCCTGTTTTCTCTGCTTGAATTCTTCTGTCTTTTTCCATTCCATCAGCTTGCCTTCGTTTTCCTTGATATCATCAACATGGATGAACTTTCCGGAGAGCAGGTCGTGTGCATGGAATTCAGTTTCCGGATCAAAGTGGAAAGACAGCTTGCCGTCTTCTACCTTAATTTCACCTACCAGACCGCAGGCGCAGCAGGTTGCCTGTGCAGCGTCATCACTTAAGTAGAATTCTCTGCAGTGGCAGTGCGGACATACGCCCGGATCACCCTGCCATTTTGCATTTTCCATATCTGCGGCAGCCTTGGCAAGATCAGCGCCGATCTGATGAGATCTCTGTACCTTTTCGTCTTCCATAATAATGCACTTAGACCATGAGAATACTTCTGTATCGATTACCTTCCATGCAGGAGTCAGAGCCTGATTGAAGAAGTCGCACTGGATTCTTGTGGACCAGTCGGAACCGCCTACGCCGATATAAGAAACAACCTTGTCCTTCAGCATTCTCTGATCAGGAGCAGTACCGCCGGTTTCTTCTGCAATCTTGCTGCCTACAATCAGCATTGCCTTGTCGTTTCTCGGTCCCATTCTGTCCATAATCGTGTGGAACAGACCGGAAGCGCCTTTTTCGAAAATAGGAATGGACCATACGATGCCGTCTGCATCCATCATCTTATCTCTGAGCCATTCGAAATCATCCTTTACAGGACACTTGCCGCCTTTACCGCTCATCAGGCTCATTACGCAGGCAGTGCAGCCTGTGCAGTGTTCGAGATGTAATTCGTTCAGATTGATAAATTCGATTTCTGCACCGTTTTCTTTTGCACCCATCAGTGCTTCTTTACACATTGCATCGTTGTTTCCGTTTTTTGTACCGCCGGAAATACCTAAGATTTTCATGTTGTTACTCCTCTTTTCTTTATGTTTGTTTATCTGTTTCCGCTTACTTTAACCTGCAGATTATTTTCCGAATTTCTTATACAGAGTAATTGTTGTCGCAAAGCCTGAAATACCGCCGCAGATAATTGCTGTAATCAGATTGCCGATTACATTGCCCTTTACATCAACAGGCACGCCTTTTTCTCCGATCACCAGACCTACGATTAACGCAGTGATAACCGCACTGATAACTGCGCCGATCACAAAATTCTTGATTGCTTCTTTTGTCATTGTTCTTTCCTCCGGGAATTGTAATAATTTAAATTAGGACTTTCGCAGCCGGGAAAACTTCCGCCCGGCCGCAAGGCAACAGCGAGATTCTTAAGATGATTTTAGTATGTTTTTAACTCATTATGCACAACTTGTGAATTTCCTGTCAATTGCAGAATACCAAACTTTTCGCCCGGCGTAAAATTCAAAAAAATCATAAACCCATAACAACAAGTTATGGGTTCGCAAATTTTTCTTCTTTTTCTGTTCTTTGGAAACAACTGCATCTGCCGTACCAAAGATTCCGCTTGCTATTCCGAAGCGGTTATATCTCTTCCACAGACATTCCATCAGGCTCTCAGACGCACTATTTGCCCGGTTTCTGCTGCCTGTAAAGATCCTCGTACATACGGTGGTACAGTGTAATAATAGGATTCAGATTATCTTTTCGCCATGCGGCAACCAGCCGGACACTGCCCATTTCTCTGCTCTTAAAAAACTTCAGATTGGGACTTCTGGTAATAATGGAATCTTCTCTGGTAATCAGAATGCCCTTTCCAAGTTCCGCAAGCATATGCATGTGCATTAAATCCGGAGCCGATACTTCCTGAACAGAAATCCCGGCTTCTTCACACAGTCTGCGGAATTTCTCCATAATCCCGCCGACTTCCTTTTCCTCGGAAACGATAACCTTCTGTCCGTTTAAATCCGAAATCCGCAAGCTTCTTTTCGCGGCAAGAGGATGATAAGTCTGAACAGCAAAACCCAGACTGACCTGCTGCACTTCTTCATAAAGAATACCGTCGTTCTGCGTCATCTCCCCTTCCAAAGTAATTGCCGTATCAATGGAACCTTCTTCAAGCCATTTGCTCAGTTCTCCAAAACCGCCCTGCACCTTTTCAATTTCTATCTTGGGATACTTTTCGTCAATATTCCGCAGGACTTCCGATGTAATATCATTGATAATCTGTCCGCACAGAAGACCGATGGTAAGATGACCCTCCTGCCCCGATTCCGCTCTGCGGGCCTTATCGATGACGCCGTCCAAAATAGCCTCCATCTTTTGAAACTCGCACAGCATAACAGAACCTGCCGAAGTGAGTTTGACTCTGTTTCTGCGGCTGTCCCGATAAAAAAGCTTCATACTGCATTCTGCTTCCAATGACGCTATATTTTTGGAAAGAGCCGGCTGCGAAATGTACAGTTTTTCGGCAGCTCTGGTAAAATTAAGACATTTGGCTGCCTCCATAAAGCAGCGGGCTTTCATATCTATAAACATAAAATCAATCCTGTTCTCATTTAATATAAGTCCAGCTCATAAGCAACCTGTCTTGCCGCTTCTCTGACTGCGCCTGCATCTCTGTTTCCGAGCACCAGCACAAAATCACCGAAATCCGCCTTGCGAAAAGCCGTTTCAAAAACAATCCGCCGGCTTTCATCACTTGCGGAAGACGGTGTAAAGTAAAGCTGATCGCAGTATCGTTCGGAAATCCGCCTCAGTTTCTCCGCAAGTTCCTTTTTATAATCATTTCTTCCGAATACGCCGAAAAGTCTGCTTCCTCTCGGAAGCGTTTTTCTGATACGGCGAAACTCCTTTTCCAGCTGTGCCGGCGTACCTGCGCATTCCACAAAAATCGTAAAGGGCTGTCCCTCCTGTATCTTCTCCATATTCCATACCTCCACCTTAAGCATACCTATTTTTGTTGTCCATTATATGTATTCAATGTGTAGATATGATGGAATTATACCGGATTTCAGATTTGCCCGCAAAAGCTCTGTTTTCACTCTGCAGAAACGGCAGCCGGGCGGCAAAAAAGAGTGGCTGCAGCCTCCGGATTATTCGGCGTTTTCTCCGTCTTCTGCCAGTACCAGCGCATCGAACGGAAAAGACGGCATCAGCTCCAGCTTAAACTTATTCATACGCCTCTTTGCATCAATTTTTGCTTTCACTTCTTCATCCTCGCAGATTCCGGTTCTGATATACCGATCCAGTACCGCATAGGTGAATCCCAGATTTTCTTCATCAGTCAGTCCGGAAAGTCCGTCAATCGGCGTCTTTTCCACTAAAACCTCCGGCAGCCCCAGATATGCGCCCACTGCCTTTACCTCCTGCACTGTCAGATGGGACAGCGGACTGAAATCTCCCGCCGCATCACCGTAACGGGTAGAATATCCGACCCAGTCTTCAGAAAGATTACAGGTATTGACCACTCTTCCGTTCATAGACTGGGCGACAGCATAAGTTGCAGCCATACGAAGTCTCGCGGGAAGGTTTGTTCTGGTCTGCTTTGTAACTTCTTTAGGAAGCTTTCTTTCAATTTCGGAAAGAAGTCCGTCAAATCCCGCTTTAATATTGATTACGGTATGTTCGATTCCCAGATGACTGACAAGCAGCTCCGATGCGTCGATATCCGCCTGCTCCCCGTTGGGAAGAAGCACGCCGTACACACGGTCTTTTCCCAGTGCTTCCACGCAGAGAGCTGCCGCCACAGAACTGTCTTTTCCGCCGCTGACAGCAATTACCGCATTGCAGCCCTTCCCGTTTACTTCAAAAAAATCACGAATCCACTGTACCACATCTTCTGTGGTTTTCTTTACATCAAACTGATACATCTCCGCTCACCTTATTCTTATTCTTATTCTTTTTCTTTCATATTTTATCAATTGTTATTCTATCTTCCGTCTTCCGCGCCGTCATTGCCCGACAATGTGCATCACACCCGCTCCGACACTTTCATTCGGCACGAAAACTGTATATTTTGCTTTTCACTGACCTGTTATTTTACCAAAACCTGACAGGCTCTCATAGCGGAAAGGGCTGTTTCATGGCTTTCAGGTGTTACACCTGCACAGCAGCTTCCATCCACCGTCACAACGGTTTCCGGATAAGCCGCCTTCAGAATCAGCGCATTTGAAATGACACAGATATCGGTACACACACCGCAAAGCTCGATTTCCGAAGGAACTGCGCCCCCTGTCTTTTCGGAAATCCATGCAGGCAACTCAAGACAGCCGAAGGACTTCTTATCAAGAGTACATTCCTCACAGGCATCCACTGCCAGTTCTTCGATAACCTGCCAGCCTTCCGTATCTTTTATACAATGAGACACCGGAAGGAGTCTGCCTTCCTGTGTGTCGAGATAGTTTTCACCGTGGGTATCTCTGGTAAAAAAAACAGGATAATCTTCTGATTTGTACTGCGCTATTTTTGCTCGGATGCCGCCGATAATCTTCTGAGCATCCTCATTGGCTAAAGCTCCGGTGACGAAATCATTCTGCATATCGATGACCAGCAGTACCTTTTCTGTGTTCATATTTTTTCTTGTATGATGTATTTAGTCCAAATACATCAATACTCTCCTTTCTTCTCA
>CALBGO010000020.1 GCA_937894585.1 uncultured Eubacterium sp. | reverse complement strand
TACGCACGGTGGTGTGAGAGGACGGGAGTTAGTCGCTCCCTCCTACTCGATCAGGAACTATCGATTTTTCGATAGCTTTGGAATACCAACGAGCATTCCTTCGGTCGCTTTGCTCTCTGTGCTTGAACACCTATCCCGATTTTCGCAGAAAATCGATGGAAGGTGTCATACAGAAACCGCAGTGCCTCAGCACGTGGCGGTTTTTCAGTTGTCCGTTTCGCCAGGCCGCTATGCTATTCTATAGATTTCAGCGACTCAGTCATACTGATTTTTTCAAGCTTGTAATACATAGCTAAATTTACCGCTGCAGCAAAGACGAAGGTCAGAACTACGGCAAGCACATAGCTTACAGTGCTGATGCGCACATCAAAGGACAGCATATCCACCTGAATCTGAGACATCACAAAGGCGTGGAGGGCTTTTCCGAGAATCAGTCCGACCAGCGCGCTGATTCCGGTCAGGAAAAAGTTTTCACGGAACACATAGGCGGAGGTTTCTTTCGGATAGAAGCCCAGTACCTTAATGGTTGCGATTTCCCGCACCCGTTCAGTGATATTGATATTCGTAAGGTTGTACAGCACGATAAAGGCAAGGGCGCCGGCGCTGATGATAACCAGTGCAATCACATAGTCGAGACTTTTCATCATATTGTCGACCCGGTCTCGCATATCGTTGTTGACAGAAACCGTTGTGACGCCTTTTTCGTTCAGTGTTTTAGCTGCGGAGGTCTGTACACCGGATCTGCTGTCGTCCTCTGCGTGAACCAGAGCGGATTTGACTGCCGGAGCATAGCCGAAGCCGTCTTCAAAGGTCTGCGGTGTGATGTAGATATAGTTTTCTACATAGTTTTCACAGACAGCGCTGACGGAGACTTTCATTTCCTTCATATTTTCGTCCCGCAATGTGATACTGCTTCCCTTTTTAAGATGATAAGTGTCTGCGAGTTTTTTGCAGATAACCGCTTCGCTCTGTTTAGGGTATGCGATTTTATCGCCGTCTTCATCTGAGAGTCTGACGAATTTATGAAAATTTTCGCTGTCTGCGGCAATCAGACTGATGGATTTGACTTCGCTTTTCGTGACTAAATCACTGCTGCTCTGATGAATAAAAATCAGATCCTTGATATAATCGTCGGATTGCTCTGTAAAGCGGCTTTGGCGGTTTTCGTTCATATTCTTGTCAAATACGATGCTGTAGTCAAAGACCTGAATTTCGTCAAACTGGTAATCCACCACATTTTTGACAGAATCCCGAACACCAAGACCTGTCAGAAGGAGGGCGGTGCAGCCGCTGATCCCAAGTACCATCATAAGAAATCTCTTTTTGTAACGGAAAATATTTCTGAAAGAGACTTTGTATAAAAAACTCAGTTTGTTCCAGATAAAAGGAATCCGTTCCAGAAGAATTCGCTTGCCCTCTTTCGGCGCTTTCGGCCGAATCAGCTGAGCCGGCACTTCCCGAAATTCTGCGTAGCAGGACAGCATCGTAGCGCCCATGGAGCACAGAAGGGAAACAGACAGCGAAATCGCAAAGAGAACGCCGTCGATAATATAATAGAGATCTCCGCTGAAGTCGTACATCATACCGTAGGCGTTCCAAATTACCAGCGGGAAGATATAGCAGCAGGAGAAAAATCCGATGATACATCCGATAAAAGAGGCGCTTGCCGCATAAAACAGGTATTTACTGATGACTGCGCCGTTTCCGTATCCAAGGGCTTTCAGAACGCCAATCTGCGTTCGCTGCTCGTCCACCATTCGAGTCATAGTTGTCATACATACCAGTGCCGCTACCATAAAGAAGAAGACAGGGAAAACCTTTGCAATGCCGTCGATAATCCCTGAATCGCTTTCAAAGCAGGCATAGCCTATATTGGTGTTTCTGTCAAGGACATAGGTGTCGGGCGCTTTGATATCGCGAATTTCTTCTTCTGCTTCCGCAAGCTCTTTGCGGGCATCTGCAAATTCTGCTTCCGCTTCGGAAAATGCTGATTCCGCCTCATTTTTTCCTTCGTAGTATTCTGCAAAGCCCTTTTCAATTTCGGCCCGGGATTTTTCAATCTGTCTTTCGCCTGCGGCAATCTGTGCAAAGCCTTCTTTGATGATTTTTTCGTTTGTCGAAAGTTTTTTCTCTGCGGCAGCGATCTGCGCTTCTGCTGCGGCAATCTGCTCCGGGCTCATATAAGGCTTGTTCGCTTCAAGCTGTGCCTTCTGCTGCGCCAGCTGTGTTTTTCCTTCCTGAAGCTCTTTTTCGGCGGAAGCAAGCTGCGCCTTGCGGTTTTTCAGCATTTTTTCATTTTGAGCAAGTTCGGCGCGACCTGTTGTCAGTTTATGATAGCTTTGGGAAAGGGCAGCTTCGGTATCGGCCTTTTCCAAAAGATAGCTGCTGTAATTGTCGTCGTACTCCTTCTGACCTTCCGCCAGCTCTTTTTTTGCGTCACGGAGAATATCCCGGTAGCGTCGGTCCGCAATTTTGTCGGAAGCCGTTTGTACGGAATCTTCTGTGTCTTCAATCAGCTTCTTATAATCATCTGAATAAATCGGGAAATTGTGATCCAGCTTCAGATAAACTTCTGTGAAATAGTCTGTATCAAAGCCATCTTTATTAAGGTAGGCAAATCCGGATACAGAGCCGTCCGCCAGTGCTGTGGAGCCTCTTTCAAAGTTGAGGTAAATGGGGGATACAACTGTACCGACGATGGTGTATTCCCTGTATTTCAGCATATCCAGCGTTTCTTCTTCGTTATTGTCCGAAATTTTGATGGTTTTCCCGATTGGATTTTTTTCGAAAAGACGGTAGTCAACAACACATTCGTTTGCTTTTTTAGGCATTTTCCCGTCTTTCAATTTCAGTGTGTTGATTTTCTCGGGAACAGAGTGGAGCTTGATAACTTTGTCCGCACTTTTTTTGTCAGGTGTGAAGAGGACATCACAGCTGACAGAGCCTTCGGCAGCTTCAACGCTGCCTGTTTTTTCAAAAGAGGCTATGTCGTTTTTTTCAAAGCCCAGGCTGTTCATCACCTGATAGTCAAAAAAGTTATACTCTTTGAGGTAATCGTCGGCGGTAGTTACCATAGCTTCCCGGGTGACTTTAAGACCTGAGAAAAAGCCGACGCCGAGAGCGACGATGGCAAGAATGGCGATATATCTGCCGAAACTGTTTCTGATTTCTCTTAAAGTTGTTTTTTTCAGCATAGGGAGCACCTTACCATTCGATATTTTCTACTGGAACAATATTTTGGTTTTTTTCTACAGAGCTGACAGTCCCATTTTTGATGTGTATGATTCTGTCTGCCATAGCGGTTAGAGCTGAATTGTGGGTGATAATGACGACTGTCATACCGTTTTTTCTGCTGGTATCCTGAAGCAGCTTTAAAATTGCTTTTCCTGTATTGTAGTCCAGAGCGCCTGTAGGTTCGTCGCAGAGCAGAAGTTTCGGATTTTTGGCAAGGGCGCGGGCAATGGCTACTCTCTGCTGCTCGCCGCCGGAAAGCTGGGCAGGAAAGTTATTGAGTCTGTGTCCCAGACCGACTTCTTCCATAACAGTGCGCGCATCCAGAGGATTTTTGCAGATTTGTGTAGCCAGAGAAACATTTTCCAAAGCGGTCAGATTTTGAACCAGGTTATAGAACTGGAATACAAAGCCGATATCGTGACGACGGTAGGCAGTCAGCTGTTTTTTACTGTATCCGGAAATTTCATTACCGTCCAGCATCACAGAGCCGGAAGTCAGGGTATCCATACCGCCGAGTATATTCAGGAGAGTGGTTTTTCCTGCGCCGGATGCGCCGACAATGACGCAGATTTCGCCTTTTTCAATCTCAAAGGTGGCGTCGTGCAGCGCTTCGATGGAAACCTCTCCCATGTGATAAATTTTCTGAACCTGTTTGAATTCTACATATGCACTCATAAAAAGCCCTCCGCAAAGATTTTGACTTAATACTATATTCTAACATATTTGCAGTCTCAGGTCAAAAAATCAATGAAAAACGGGAGCGTTTAATAGGAGCAGAAGATATAATCAGCTTTACAGCTCGGAGAGGTATTAAGAAGAAAGGGCAAAAGTGTCGGATGAATCGCAAAACTGTAAATAAATTACAATTATGACTTGATTTTCATAGATGACCCTGATATAGTCAATATTGTAAACAATAGTATATATTTACATATAGAAGGGGAGAAATATGGATAAAAAGGAACCGAGGATTAAA
>CALBGO010000019.1 GCA_937894585.1 uncultured Eubacterium sp. | reverse complement strand
AGTCGTATAATGGACTTGCTCCGATTTGCGAAGCAAATTGATGAGAAGTCCTTATATTTTAAATCTCCGCGAAAACGAGGGAAAATGAAGTTTGAACGGGAAGATTTTGTCGTAAAGAGGACTTGTTCCAAAATCTGTGATTTGACAAAGCAGACGAGAGGTGACAGAAATATGAAAACCGCAATTTTAAGCGTAGGAACCGAGATTTTGTTCGGTCAGATTACCAATACCAATACTGTATTTTTATCCCAGCAGCTGAACCTGCTGGGTTTTGATGTGCTGTATCATTATACTGTGGGAGATAATTCCGCCCGTCTTGCAGAAATGATTGAACTTGCATTTAAAGACTGCGACCTGGTGATTACTACAGGCGGACTGGGACCGACGGAGGATGATCTGACAAAAGAAACAGCATGCAAAGTTCTGCATGATGAACTGGTGATGCATCAGCCGAGTCTTGAAGCTTTGGAAAACCATGCAAAAAAACGAGGCAGACCGATGACTCCCAATAATTACAAACAGGCAATGATGCCGACTCGGGCGGAAGTTTTCGGTAACGAAGTAGGCAGTGCGCCGGGAATGGCACTTTGCGAAGGAAATAAAACCATTATATGTATGCCGGGACCGCCGAGAGAAATGAAGTGGATGTGGGAGAATCGGGTTCGCCCTTATCTTAAAAAACGGCAGACAGGCGTCATCTATTACAAAGTTCTGAGAATGTTCGGCATTGGAGAATCTTCTTTGGAAACAGAGCTTTTGGATATTATTGACGGTCAGACCGATCCTACTGTCGCGACATATGCAAAGGAAGGCGAATGCAGCGTTCGTGTTGCATCTAAGCGGCAGACTCTTGCCGAAGCAAAAGAGGCGGTAGATGCAGTGATTGAGGAAATATCCGAGAAAGTCGGCAAATACATTTACAGTTACGACGATGAGGATTTGGAAACCGTTGTCGCGAAAAAATTGCTTGCGCGAAATATTTCTGTATCGGCCTGTGAGTCCTGCACCGGAGGTCTGTTTTCGGGAGCTTTGACAGAACTTCCCGGCATCTCAAAAGTTTTTGACAGGGGTCTGGTAACTTATACCTACGGCGCAAAGATAGAAGAACTGGGTGTGAAAAAAGAAACCCTTACGAAATATACAGCGGAAAGTATAGAGGTCGCTCGCGAGATGGCAGAGGGGCTGGCTGCAAAAACCGGAAGCCGTCTGTGCATTTCGGTTACGGGTATTGCGGGACCTGACGGCGGAACAGAAGAAAAACCGGTGGGAACTATTTATACGGGCTGTGTTTTTGACGGAAAAACATATGCCGAACAGATAGCGCTTCGTAATGTGAGCAGAAGCTGGAACCGGCATTTTGCTGTATTGTCCATGTTTGATATGATTAACAGAATTATAGAGGAGGAAAAGGCATAGAAAGAAAAACTGCGTTTACATGAAAAATTGCGAATGAATTGGAAATAAAATGAAATAATTGACATATATTGTAAAATAAGTTATACTGAAAGCAGCTTAAAATTTCTTAAAGAAAATTCTTGACCGCAGGCAGAATATAGGATATTATAGTGATAAGAACAAATGTTCTTAAACGGAGGTGGATATGAGTACAGTAGACGCAAGAGAAAAGGCTTTACAGGAAGCCATGGATCAGATTCAGAAGCAGTTCGGCAAGGGTTCCATTATGAAACTCGGGGAACAGAGCAGCATGAATATAGAAACAATTTCAACCGGTTCCATTAGTTTGGATTTGGCGACAGGCGTAGGCGGTGTTCCAAAGGGAAGGATTGTTGAGATTTACGGACCGGAATCTTCGGGTAAAACAACATTGACTTTGCATATCGTTGCAGAAGCGCAGAAAAACGGCGGCAAGGCAGCGTTTATAGATGCAGAACATGCCCTTGATCCTGTTTATGCTAAAAATCTGGGTGTTAAAGTAGATGAGCTTTTGGTATCTCAGCCGGACACCGGGGAACAGGCGCTTGAAATCTGTGATATGCTGGCAAGGAGCGGCGCCCTTGATGTAATTGTCATTGATTCGGTGGCGGCGTTGGTTCCGAAAGCGGAAATCCAAGGGGAGATGGGCGATTCTCATGTGGGTCTGCAGGCTCGTCTGATGTCTCAGGCATTGAGAAAAATCGCCGGTGCAGTGAACCGTTCCAATACCTGTGTTATCTTTATTAACCAGCTTCGTGAGAAAATCGGTGTCATGTTTGGAAATCCCGAAACGACAACGGGAGGCCGCGCACTGAAGTTCTATGCGTCTATGCGGCTTGATGTCAGAAGAATTGAGACCATCAAGAGCGGAGATCAGATGCTTGGAAACAGAACCAGAGTCAAGATTGTCAAGAACAAGGTTGCGCCTCCGTTTAAGCAGGCGGAATTTGATATTATGTACGGAGAAGGAATTTCCAAAGCGGGCGATATTTTGGACTGTGCGGTTTCTGAAAAAATCGTTGAAAAGGCAGGCTCCTGGTACAGCTATGCGGGCGATCGTATCGGACAGGGGCGCGAGAATGTCAAGAAGTGGCTTGACGAGAATCCAAACGTTCTTGAAGATATTAAGGTTAAGCTGCTGGGGACTATTAAACCTGCAGCAGAAGAAGATCTTAAGGTTGATGAAGACGGTGTAGTAATTGAATAAGCCGGCAGTTTATGATACAATTGTGTCAACCGAATATATTACTTACAAGTTGTGCAGCGCACAGAAATGAGGAGAAGCTATGGAAACATTAACCTGTATCAAAGAAAGAAGAAGTATCAGAAAGTTTGCGCCGGAGTCAGTTGACCGCAAAACCGTTATGGAAATTATCGAAGCCGCTTCTTATGCACCGTCTTGGAAGAATACACAGATTTCAAGATATGTAGTGGTAGAAGACAGAGCATTGATTAAAAAGATTGCAGAAGAGTGCGTATTGGGATTTACCTATAACACGAAGACTATGATGAATGCGCCTCAGCTTGTGGTGCAGACTTATGTAACGGGTCGCTCCGGTTTTGAAAAGGACGGTTCTTATACAACTTCTAAAGAAGACAGATGGGAAAGCTACGATGCAGGTATTGCGGCACAGACTTTCTGCCTGGCTGCCCACGAGAAAGGAGTCGGTACAGTGATTTTAGGCATTTTTGATGATGCGAAAGTTGCGGAAGCAATCGGTCTGCCGGAAGGACAGAAAGTTGCTGCTCTGATTCCGATGGGATATCCGGAAGGCGATGCTCCGGCAGCGCCGAAGAGAAAAGCGGCAGAAGAACTGGTAAGCTTCATTTAAATTGAATATTTGATTTCATTTACAGCACCGGTTAAATACCGGTGTTTTTCATTGCATGGGAAATGTCAACTTTTTGTTGTTTTCGATTTCTCTTACATTCTATGTGATCTTATATGTATTGAAAGATTGGGAAAAAATTGGAGAAAGCAGATAAGTTTTCTGTTGACAAATACAGAAAATGGTGATATAAATATGATATCATTTCGATATCAACAATTTGCGATGTGGAATCAAACAGGGAGGAGCTATTATGGAAAACAAAATTCAATTTAAGCAAAAAGAAATAAAGCCGATGAACGGTATGATTATGCTGATTCTTATTACTGTCGCACTTCTTGCATCAATCGGTATCATTGTGATCGCCTCTTTTATGCTGAGCGGCGGAGGCGGTGCGTCTGCTGTTGCGCTTCTGATTGCCGGTATTCTGGGAACTGTTATTTTTCCGTGCCTTTATGGCGGACTGAAGGTAGTAGGTCCGAATGAGGCGCTGGTACTTACTTTATTCGGTAATTACTACGGCACCATTTTAAAGCAGGGATTCTTTTATGTAAACCCGTTTGTAACTTTTAACAATCCGGCATATCTGAAGGAGGTTGCGGCGGCAAAGGGCGCATCTGCTGCAGCTGTGTCGGAGAAGGCGGGAAAGATGGCACTGAGTTCCGGCTCTACAAAAATTACTGCCAAAAAGACCGTGTCCCTGAAGAACAACACACTGAACAATGGGGTGCAGAAAGTCAATGATGTAATGGGAAATCCCATTATTATCGGAGCAATGGTAATTTGGAGAGTTGAGGATCCTACCAAGGCAGTGTTTAATGTGGAGGATTATACGGAATTCTTGTCGATTCAGACGGATTCCACAATCAGAAATATTGCAAGAAAGTATCCTTATGACAGTCTGGGAAGTGAAGAGCACGATGATACCAATGAAAAGACACTTCGCGGCAGCTCCCAGGAAATCGCCGACAGTATGAAGAAAGAGCTGAACGGAAAAGTGGAGTTTGCAGGCTTGGTGATTGAAGAAGTTCGCATCACGCACCTGTCTTATGCAGAAGAGATTGCAGCAGCGATGCTCAGAAGACAGCAGGCAGAGGCTGTAATTTCTGCAAGAGCAAAGATTGTAGACGGTGCAGTGAGTATGGTGAAGATGGCAATTGATAAACTGGGTGAAGAAGAAGTCGTTGTTTTAGATGAAGAAAGAAAAGCAGCTATGGTTTCCAACCTGATGGTAGTGCTCTGCTCCGATAAGGATACCCAGCCTATCGTAAACAGCGGCAGTATTTACTAAACTTTGACAGAGCTTGTGTATTTGTGATAATATTAAAGACAAGCAGATGCTGCAAAGACGGTGAAAGGCTTGAAGAGTATGGAAAACGAGAAAGATATTCTGAATAGGGAAAAAGAGCTTGCAGAGCGACTGAAACGACTCGAAGAAAAAGAGAAGGAAGTCAAAGCAAGAGAAAAGGCCGCCCGTCAGGCTGAAAAGGCGAAAAAACAGGTGATTCTGCGCATTGCGCCGTCTCTTTGGGAAGCTGTTGCAAGGTGGGCGGAAGAAGATTTTCGATCCATTAACGGACAGATTGAATATCTTCTGTCAGAGGCAGTTCGAGAGAAAAAGAAAAAATAAATCTGCTGAAAAATCAATTGACAAGCATATTTTCTTATGCTATACTGATTGAGTTAGACCGCTCGGAAAGGGTTTTATTTTTGTGCAAAGCGCATTCGACGCTACCCAAGAAGGCGAGACTGGATAGAGGAGGTAAGAAACAATATGTACGCAGTAATTGAAACAGGCGGAAAGCAGTACAGAGTACAGGAAGGCGATGTAATTACAGTTGAAAAGCTGAATGCAGAAGCCGGAGACAAAGTATCCTTTGACAAGGTACTGGTTTTAGCCGGAGAAGGAGACCTGAAGGTAGGTGCGCCGTATGTAGAAGGTGCAGCAGTAGCAGGTGAAGTTGTAGAAAACGGCAAAGGAAAGAAAGTAATCATTTTCAAGTACAAAGCTAAGAAAGACTACAGAAAGAAACAGGGTCACAGACAGCCATACACAATGGTTAAGATTGAATCCTTAGACGGCAAGGCAGCTCCTGTAAAAGAAGCTCCTGCAAAGGAAGAAGCAGCTGAAGCTAAAAAAGTTTCCGCTTCTATGAAAAAAGATGAACTGATTGCTTACGCAAAAGAACATGGTATCGAAGTTGACGAAAAAGCAACAAAAGCTGTCATCATCGAGACTATCGAAGCAGCGAAGTAATTTACCAATAGCCACGAAAGAGTAAGGAGGTGTCTGGTCTATGGCAAGTAAGAAAGGTGTAGGTAGCTCTAAGAACGGTCGTGACTCCGAGTCGAAACGTCTTGGTGTCAAGAGAGGTGACGGTCAGTTTGTAAGCGCCGGCAGCATTCTGGTTAGACAGAGAGGTACTAAATTCCATCCTGGCAGCAATGTAGGCATCGGCGGAGATGATACATTATTCGCTAAGATCGAAGGTACCGTTAAGTTCGAAAGAAAAGATAAGACTCGTAAGCAGGTAAGCGTATATCCGAAAGAGGCGTAAACACAGCCGAAGGAAGCTTAGTTTTCGAAAAGTTCGAGTTTGTCAAATGAGAGCATAAAAATGTTGAGCCCCTAAGTTTTTAGGGGCTTTTCTTCTTGAAAGCGGAAGTATTCTTTTCGTAATATATTCCGCGTGTTTTGAGAAAGTGATTTATGTCTTTTCATAAATTGCGTATAATAAAGACAAGGAGGTTTCGTCATGTTTGTAGATAGAGCCAAAATATTTATAAAATCAGGAAAAGGCGGCAACGGCTGCGTTTCTTTCCGAAGAGAACCTTTTGTACCGGAAGGCGGTCCCGACGGCGGTGACGGCGGCAAAGGCGGAGATGTCATCTTTCAGGCAGACAGAAATCTGCGAACATTGATGGACTTCCGTTATAAAAGAAAATATGAAGCCGAGAACGGTCAGGACGGAATGAAGAAAAAGAAATTCGGTAAAAACGGACAGGATTTGATTATTAAAGTGCCGATGGGAACCGTCGTGATTGACGAAGAAACCGGTTTTGTGATGAAAGATCTGGTCGAGGATGGCGAAAGCTTTGTTGCGGCAAAAGGTGGAAAAGGCGGTAAAGGAAATACCAATTTTAAAAATTCCGTGCGTCAGGCACCTAATTTTGCGGAAGCAGGCGGTTTTGCAAAGGAAAGAAGTATTATACTGGAAATGAAGATGATTGCAGATGTCGGTCTTGTGGGATTTCCCAATGTAGGAAAATCCAGCTTGCTGGCAACTGCGACAAGCGCTCGCCCGAAAATTGAAAACTATCATTTTACAACGATTACACCGAATCTAGGTGTAGTGCAGGTTTTTGACACAAGTTTTGTGATGGCGGATATTGCGGGTATCATTGAAGGCGCGCATAAAGGTCTGGGACTGGGACTGAAATTTCTTAAGCACATTGAAAGAACCAAAGTTCTGATTCATGTGGTAGATGTTTCCGGCAGCGAAGGCAGAGATCCTATTGAAGACTTTGATAAGATAAATAACGAACTGGCAATGTACAGTGAGAGAGTTGCAGCCAAACCGATGCTGGTTGCGGCAAATAAAACCGATATGATAGATGAAGATGATCCGCAGTATATTTCTTTTAAAGAATATGTGGAAGAAAAGGGATACCGGGTATTTCCGATTTGTGCCCCGATCAATATCGGTGTTCCGGAGCTGATGGCTGCGGCGGCGGAAGAACTGCGGAAGGCAGCGGAGAATCCGCAGGAAGAAGACGATTACGAATACTTTGACTTTGAAAATGATGATAAAGATCCTGATTTCAAAGAAGTTTATGCGGAAAAAGAGGGAAATGTCTATGTTCTCAGAGGAAAACAACTGCAGAAAATTTTCGATTCCACAAACTTTAATGACATGGGCTCTCTTCGTTATCTGTATAAATATATAGAGAAAAAAGGCGCTATTGAAAAGCTTCTTGAAATGGGGCTGCAGGAAGGCGATATTATTCGTATTGACGATTATGAGTTCGAGTACTGGGATGAATATTAAATAGGTTATATTAATCACCTCTGTATAATATTCTATTATACAGAGGTGATTTTATGAAGAAGAATAAACTGATGATGCAGACGGCGGTATGCCTGATTATTATAACGGTATTTACTTTTTGCGGGAAAAGCAGTAATCCCAAGATTGTAAGCTGTCGAGAAGAAGCAGTGGATGTAATGATGCGCCGGATGACAACCGAAGAAGTTATGGATTTTGGAGCTGTTTTATCGTCGAAACTTTTTGCCGTACCAGAAAAAATGGCAGCTGCCATTACTGAGGCTAACAGCAGAACACTGTACTGTGAGCCTATCGATGAAAAATCTTCCGAATCGGTAAAACAGGTCCATGCGGCAGCCGGCGGTATGGTGGTGGCGTCCGGCAGGGATAAGGTTCGGGGGCTTTATATTGAAATCAGGCATGATAATGCGGTTTCTGTCTATGGTCAGCTTTGCGATATCGGAGTTGTAGAGTCGGAGAGAGTGCAGCGGGGCGAGATCATAGGAAGCTACGATACAAACTGCGGGAAAGATTTTTTCTACGAACTGCGGGAAGATGTGTTATAATAACCTCACGGCGTAAACAAAATCAAAGATTTTGACGCTTGAGAGAACATTGAAACACGCCTTGTGATTATGTGTTCAAAGGAAACGGCGTATTATAATAACCTCACGGCGTAAACAAAATCAAAGATTTTGACGCCTGAGAGAACATTGAAACATACTTTGTGATTGTAATTTTTGCGGCGTTGCCGTGAGTTTTAACTATTTTATGCAGTATCGTCTGCAGGGAAGGCGGGATATGTTTATGGAGAAAAGAATTACTGAAAAGGAATGTGAGAAACTTTACAAAATCTGCAGCACTCCTCCTCATGTCATCGCCCACTGCAGTGCGGTCAGCCATACGGCAGTGGAAATCGGACGGAGATTAAATAATCACGGTTTTAATCTGGATCTGGATTTAATCAGGGGAGCGGGGCTTTCTCATGATATTGCCAGAACTTTGGAAAACCACGGGGAAGAAGGCGCTAAGATACTGGAAAGCTTTGGGTATCAGGCAGAAGCTGATATTGTCCGGGTGCATATGTTTTATGATTTCAATTCCTTTGAGAATCTCAATGAAACAGACCTTGTCTGTTTAGGGGACAGGCTTGTTATTGAAGGGCAATACGCAGGTCTTGACAAACGGTTTGAATATATCATGAATAAGGCGCCTCAGGATGAGAAAATCCGCAGCAGACTTCTTTTGAAAAAGAAAGAAACCAAGGCGCTTTTGGATAGGATAGAAAAAGCAATAGGAGAAACGGTGGACAACCTGTTTTCTGCGCATAATACTTCGGAATAGGAAGTAGCGAAAATCAGAACCGGTTACAGCTGACTTTCAGAAAACTGAACTTATATAAAAATAACGGAAAGGCGGAGAAATGAATTTGAATTCCAAGCTGAATCATTTACTGAAGCAGGTGGAGAAACCTGCAAGATATATCGGTAATGAAATCAATATTGTAAAGAAAAAACCGGAGGATGCGGAGGTAAGATTTGCATTTGCATTTCCGGATTTATATGAAATCGGTATGTCCTATATGGGACTGCAGATTTTATATCATGTTTTAAACAGCCGGGATAAAATCGCATGCGAAAGAGTCTTTGCACCGGCGCCGGATATGGAAGCGCTGATGAGAGAGGAAGGACTTCCTTTGTATACGCTGGAAACCAAAACGCCGGTAAAAGAAATGGATTTTTTCGGTTTCACACTGCAGTACGAGATGTCTTTTACGGAAATTCTCAATATGATGGAACTTTCCGGCATTGCTCTTTTATCATCTGAGAGAACGGAAGAGGATCCTATTATCGTGGCAGGCGGCCCATGCGCATATAATCCGGAACCTCTTGCCGCGTTTGTCGATATTTTCCTGATCGGAGACGGGGAAGAAAGCTTACCTCTGCTTCTTGAAAAATACAGAGAGGCAAAAAGGCGGGGAATCGGCAAAAGAGCCTTCTTTGAAGAAATTGCGGGAGATACCGGTGTATATATTCCGTCGTTTTATGATGTTTCTTATCACGAAGACGGAACGGTAAAAGCATACGAGAAGAATTTTGAAGGCGCGCCTAATCGCGTGGAGCGCTGTATTATCGATGATATTGAGAACATAGATTTTCCGACAGAACCGATGGTTCCCCTGATTGAAACGGTACACGACAGAGCAGTGGTGGAAACTTTCAGAGGTTGTACAAGAGGCTGCCGTTTTTGTCAGGCAGGTATGATTTACAGACCTGTCAGAGAACGCTCAAAAGATAAAATTATGGATATCGCTATGAAACAGCTTGCAAATACAGGACATGAAGAGCTGTCCCTGCTGTCTCTGTCCACCAGCGATTATTCTGCCTTTGAACCTCTTGCGGTAGAGCTGATGGGAAAATGCAAACAGAAGAATGTATCCCTTTCTCTGCCTTCGCTGCGTCTTGACAGCTTCTCATTCAAAGTTCTGGAGGAAATTCAAGGGTATAAAAAGTCCGGTCTTACTTTCGCACCTGAAGCGGGAACTCAGCGTCTGCGTGATGTTATCAATAAAGGAATTACAGAAAAGGATATTTATGATGCTGTGGAGCAGGCAATCGAGCTTGGGTGGAATCATATTAAACTGTATTTTATGATCGGGCTTCCGACAGAAACGGATGAAGACCTGGATGGTATTGCCGAGATTGCAGAAAGAATCACGGAGATTCACAAGAACTCGGGAAGAGGCGGACGCTTTCATGTAACCGTCAGCGTTTCCAATTTTGTGCCGAAGGCTCATACACCTTTCCAGTGGGTGTCTCAGAATACGACAGAAGAATTTACAAGAAAACATAATTATCTGACGGCAAAATTAAAACCTCTGAAGAAAGTTACCTTTAATTATCATGACGATGCTGTCAGCACACTGGAAGCGGTTTTTGCAAGGGGAGACAGAAGACTTTCCGGTCTGCTTGTTTCCGCCCATAAAAATGGATGCCGTCTGGACGGCTGGTCAGAACATTTCAGTCTTGAAAAATGGCGGAAAGCCATAGAAGAAAGCGGCACAGATATAGATTTTTATACAACACGCAGCCGCAGTTACGATGAAATTCTGCCGTGGGATATCATAGATTCTTCCATATTGAGGGATTTTCTGGTTTCCGAAGCCGAAAAGGCGCAGGCAGGCAGCATAACGGCGGACTGCAGATACGGATGCGCAGGATGCGGCATCAACAGACGCACAGAGTGCAGGTCAGGAGGTATTTATGAATAAATATGTAATCAAATTTACAAAGCAGGGATATATCCGCTATACCTCTCATCTGGATATGCTGAGACTGTTTAAAAGAACATTCAAAAAGTGCGGAATTGATATGGCGTATTCGAAAGGGTTTAACCCTCATCCGAAGATGGGATTTGCGCAGCCTCTGTCTTTGGGATATACCAGTAGCTGTGAATATTTGGAGCTGGAAACCAAAGAACACTATGAGCCGAAAGAAATTATGGAAAGAATTGTAAAATATATGCCGGAGGGAGTTGAACTCCTCAGCTGTACAGTTTTTCCCCGGGAAATGAAATCTCTTGCGGCTTCTGCATGTGAAGCGGAATATTCGGTTGTTTTTCCTATTGCCAACGATATTGAAAAATACACGAAGATTCTTTCCGGGTATCTCTCTCAGGAGAGAATAACGGCACAGAAGCGGCAGAAAAAGACAAAGAGAATGGTGGAGGTCGATATTCGTCCCAAAATAAGAAATATCGAAGTTTTAGATGGCGAAAAATTGACCTTATTGATGAAGCTCGACTGCGGAAGTACATCTAATTTGAGTCCTGAGCAGGTGATTTCATCTTTTTCTGAGTTTGCGGGACTTTCCGCGGCAAGATATGACATCGAAATAGAAAGGAAATCGATAAATTTCGACAAAATTCTACACGAAAAAGCTTGAACTAAGGTGCTAATTCGCAACATTTGGAATTAAAATGTGGTATTTGCTTGACTAAATTTTTACCCGACGGTATGATTAGACTATACCGTTTGAAAGGGGAGTAAAATGAACAAGTTGAAATTATCACTGAGTTATTTCAAAGAGCATAAGCTTGTGTTCAGAACGGCAGTAATTATAACAATTGTGATAGTTGCTGCTTTGTTTTTTGCTCTCAGAGAGAAGGAGAGTGATTTTTCTGGACAATTTATAAGCCGGCAGCTGCCTGCCAGTGAAGTACAGAGCGGAGATGAGGCAGAGTCTGACGGAAAGACCGCAGCAGCGCAGATTTATGTGGATATCGGGGGACAGGTTAAGAATCCCGGGGTCTATACTGTAAAAGAGGGAACCCGTGTGTTCGAAGTAATCGAAAAAGCTGGGGGACTGACAGAAGACGCTTTTATTGAACAAATCAATCAGGCGGAGGCTGTAACAGACGGTCAGAAGATTGTAATACCGTCTTCTGAAGATGCGCAGCAGTCTTTGATGCCGCAGACAGCTTCGGGTAAAGACAGCAGCGGTCTTGTCAATATCAATTCTGCGGACAGCGAGACTTTGCAGGAGATTCCGGGTGTTGGTCCTGCCACAGCAGAGAAGATTATCGCTTACAGGACTGAAAACGGTAGATTTTCTTCTATAGAAGATCTGAAAAATGTAAGCGGAATCGGCGATAAAACCTTTGAGAAAATGAAGGATAAGATTACTGTATAAAGGGAAAGATTTCCGGCAACAATACCTGTTGAGGTGATGATATGTTTAGCCGGAAAAAGAAAAACTATACATGGTTATGGGTATGCAGTATACTGGCAATTATGATTTTCGCAGTTCTGCTTTTAATCGGTTCTCTGGCAGGTTCGAAAGACGAAGAAACTCTGAGGGCAAGCCTGGAAAAAAGTGCGGAGCAAAGACAGGAGGTTTCGGAATCTGAACAAGAGGATTCTTATGAAGACGGTGCTGAAGAAAATCTCGGAAAAAACAGCGCTGTGGAAAAAAAAACTGCGGAAGATAACAGGCAGAATCAATTTTATCAGTCATATTATCTGGTCAAATACGATAATAATGTTATAAAGATTTTTTTCTCCGATGAAACAGGTAATCTGGTTCAGCTGGAGGAAACGGCGATTATTTATCAAACGCTGTCTCCGGCAGATCAGAAACGGTTTCGAGAAGGAATTAAAATTGAAAACAGAGATGATTTGAACAGTTTAATTATGAATTATGAGAGTTGATAGTATGTTTTACACAAGATTCAAAAAGTGCGCCTGGCTTTTTGCGGGAATAGTTGCTTTTATTCTTTGTACCGGCATATTCGTACCGGACAGATTGTCGCTTCTGACGAATTCGGAGGGAGTGGTTTCAGAACGGGTTTTAATTCCGGGAGGTCAGTCTGTCGGTATCAAGATGAATGTGAAAGGTGCGCTGATTGTTGGTGTGGAAAATAAAAATGCCGGACCACAGGTAGGCGATATGATTGTTTCTGTAAACGGTAAGAAAGTGGAAAGTCCGGATGATGTAAGCTCCGTCATCAGCGGAAGCGGCAGTGTGGCTGAGATTACTGTAATCAGGAACAAGAAAAAGCTGAAATATGCAGTAAAACCGTATTATGAAAAAAGCAGCAGAACATATAAACTGGGCTTTTGGATTAAAGAGAAGATTGCCGGTATCGGCACTTTGAGCTTCTATGACCCGAAGACCAATCAATTTGCGGCTTTGGGACACGGCATTTATGAAGCGGAAACAGGGATGCTGCTTACAAGCAGAAACGGAAAACTGCTTCATACCAGAGTGAATCAGATTACGGCAGGAGAAAAAGGAGTGCCCGGTGAGATTGAAGGCGTAATTTATGATTTTCATAATCCGCTGGGTGAAATTAAAGAGAATACAGAATTCGGCATCTACGGTGAGGCCGATGATGCGCAGGATTTTGATTTGAACAATCCCATGGTGATGGGTTCCCGTGAAGAGATTTGCGAGGGAGACGCTTATATTCTGACTACAGTAAAGGGGACAGATGTTCAGAAGTTTAAGATAAGAATTACCAAGGTTCGCCGCCAGAGAAGTGCAAACAGTAAAGGTTTGGAGTTTCAGGTAACGGATCAAGAGCTGCTTGAAACCTGCGGCGGTATTGTTCAGGGCATGAGTGGCAGTCCGATTATACAGAATAATCGGCTCGTCGGAGTGGTTACCCATGTTTTTGTCAATGACCCCGAAAGAGGGTACGGCATTTTTGCCGAATGGATGGTGGAACAGACAGAAGGCAGGTAACCGGGCCAAAGCATATTTTAATTTACATTGGACAATGGATATGTAACAGTATCCAAGGAGGATTTATGCGTATGGGTAAGATTAAATTAGGATTGGCTGACGATAATAAAGATTTCAGCGAAGCTTTAAGCAGTTTCTTTAGTCGTCAGATGGACATGGAGGTTAGTTTCGTTGCAAAGGACGGACTTGAAACCATCGAACAGATTCAGAAGAAGGATGTGGATGTTCTGATTCTGGATATGATTATGCCTCACCTTGACGGCATCGGTGTTTTAGAGTCTCTGAATGCAATGGAACTCGATCATTATCCTAAAGTGATTATGGTATCCGCCGTGGGACAGGATTCTGTAATACAGCGTGCTGTTTCTATGGGAGCGGAGTATTTTCTGGTTAAGCCTGTGAATACGGAAGTGCTTGCAAAGCGTATCAGACAGGTGATGAACAGAGAAACCATTTCTAAAACCAACACCGTAAGTCAGATGAATCTCAGAAGATCTTCACTGTTTCAGGAAGTTATGAGAGAAAATGACC
Source organism: uncultured Eubacterium sp. (assembly GCA_937894585.1). GTDB lineage: Bacteria > Bacillota > Clostridia > Peptostreptococcales > Anaerovoracaceae > Senimuribacter. Next base: position 4,661 of record CALBGO010000019.1, on the reverse strand, counting down.
TGGAAATTGAAATCACGAATCTGATTCATGAAATCGGTGTGCCTGCGCACATTAAAGGATATCAGTATCTGCGGGATGCAATTACGATTGTAGTGAACGATATGGATATTCTGTGCGCTGTAACGAAAGAGTTATATCCAACCATTGCAACGATGAACAATACCACTCCAAGCAGAGTAGAACGCGCAATTCGCCATGCCATTGAGGTGGCATGGAACCGGGGCAAAATCGAAACGATTGACTCCCTGTTCGGTTATACTGTGAAAAACGATAAAGGAAAGCCGACCAATTCCGAATTTATTGCGATTATCGCAGATAAATTAAGACTGGAAAGAAAGGTCGGATAATCCCCGAATTCCAACAGGTGCAGAATTCGTTAAGGCGATAAGCACCGTAAAAACATACCCCGGTTTCATAACGGGGCGATAAATTGTTTTTATTTAATGCAATAAACTCCTTTCATTTATTGGGTCAACACTCGATAGGTGAGAGGAGTTTTTTGTGTCGGAACGGATTGACGGCTTTGCCGGGCGATAGGATAGGCGTTCCGCGTAGGGCGATAGGATAGGTGTTACGCTATTGCGCATTATTAAATGATATGATATACTAATTAGTTGAGAATACAGCGACCGGCGCAGAAGGAGAAAAATACTTTGACAAGCAGTTTTCTGCTGTGCCGGAGATTTCCGGGAGGTTTTATGATTACAAAAGAACAGATTGACCGTATCAACCAGCTGGCGAGAAAGTCCAAAACGCCGGAGGGTCTCACCGATGCGGAGAAGGCTGAACAGCAGCTTCTGCGCAGACAGTATATAGATGCTTTCAAAGCAAATCTTAAATCGCAGCTGGATAATATTGAATTTGTTGACGAAGACGAAATTAAAAAAAACTGAAAAATTCAATAAAAAATTATGAAGCAGAGCAGGATTCTACAAATTTTGCTCTGTTTTTGATTTATGATATTCTCTGAGGGAAAGGGAGGAGAATATCTATGAAGAAGAGAAGAATTTTTACGGTGAATTTATGTGTGCTGCTGATTATCTTTCTGACAGCAGGTGTTGCAGCAAAACCGGCGGATGACAATCAGACTGTAAGAAAACTTATTTCACAGCGAATTGAAATATTAAACAGTTATTACAGCGGAGAAAAGAATGCAGAGCAGTCAAAAGAAGCGCTGCAGAAAATAGAGAAGGACAGCATTCTGAAAAACGATATCAGGCTGATGGCCGCTTATGCCAATACCGATATTGATCAGATTGCCGACTATAAAGTTAAAATACTGTCGGGCAGGCGGACAAGTTACGGCATTATAAAAGGAAAAGCCGAAGTAAAATATCTGATGAAAAGCACCGGAGGAAGAATTCGGCAGACCCATCGGTATTTTTTTACGGCTGAACTGGGAAAGAGCAGTAAAGTAAAAATGACACAGTTCAATATTATTTAGGAATCGATTGATAATGCGAAATAAATGCTGTAAAGTGTATAACTTGCGCAGCAGACTCTGAAAACAGAGCAAAGCTGTACGAAATAGTTTGCCGCAGCCTGTAAAATTACTGTTTCATTTGAGTCTTTTTTTGGTATAATATAAAATTGTAGAACCAATAAAAAGGAGTGACTCACATGAGAAATGTATATTTGGATTATTCTGCGACAACTCCGGTGAAGGATGAAGTTCTGCGGGAGATGATTCCTTACTTTACAGAGAACTTCGGAAACCCTTCCAGTCTCTATACTATGGGGCTTGAGTCAAAAGAAGCAGTAGAAACAGCAAGAAAGCGCGTTGCGGACTTAATCGGCGCAGACGCGAAAGAAATATATTTTACAGGCTGCGGCAGCGAAGCGGATAACTGGGCTGTTTTCGGAACAGCGGATAAATTGTCCGCAAAAGGCAAACATATTATTACCACGGAAATTGAGCATCATGCTATGCTGCATTCCTGTGAATTTCTTGAAAAACACGGTTTTGAAGTAACCTATCTGAAGCCGGAGGCGGACGGAACAATCAGTCCGGAAACTCTGGAAAATGCTGTTACCGATCAAACGGTGTTAATCAGCATTATGATGGTAAATAATGAAGTGGGAACCATCGAACCGATTAAAGAACTGGCAGCTGTTGCAAAGAAACACAATATTCTTTTTCATACCGATGCGGTACAGGCCCTTGCTAATGTACCCATTGATGTAAAAGAACTGGGTGTGGATATGCTGAGCATGTCGGCTCATAAAATTTACGGACCGAAGGGAATCGGCGCGCTGTATATCAGAAAGGGTCTTAGGATTTCCAATTATCTCCACGGCGGAGCACAGGAAATGGGAAGAAGAGCGGGAACCGAAAATCTTCCGGGTATTGTGGGTTTTGGAAAGGCTGCGGAGCTTGCGGCGGCAGATATGGAGCACCATATCGCTCACAGCAGGGAGCTTAGGGACTATCTGGTAAAGCGGATTACCGAGGAAATTCCGGATACTTTTGTAAACGGCTCTCTGAAGCAGCGTCATCCGGGAAATGCTAATATTACATTCAAATATATCGAGGGTGAATCCATTCTGCTGATGTTGGATTTTAAGGGCATTTCTGTATCCACAGGTTCAGCCTGTTCTTCTAAATCCTTAAAACCGTCTCATGTACTCAGCGCTTTGGGGGTTCCGGTTGAAATGATTCACGGTACCGTACGCTTTACCGTCGGCGATTTTACGACAAAAGAAGATATTGACTATACAGTAGAGACTTTGAAAGAAATTACTGCAAAGCTGAGAGAACTGTCTCCAGTAAATAACGAGAAAGGGTGGTAATACTATGAGCTTATATAACGATACTGTAATGGATCATTTTATGAATCCGAGAAATGTAGGGGAACTTGAGCAGCCTGACGGAACAGGTACTTACGGAAGCCCGGTCTGCGGCGATATGATGCAGATTCAGATAAAAGTAGAAGACGATGTAATTACAGACGCTAAATTCAAAACTTTCGGCTGCGGAAGCGCCATTGCATCTTCCAGTATGGCAACTTCCATGATAATCGGAAAGACTGTTGATGAAGCGCTTGCAATCAGCAACAAACAGATTATCGAAGAATTGGGAGGACTTCCCGCAGTTAAGGTGCATTGCTCCGTACTTGCAGATCATGCTATCAAGTCGGCAATCTATGATTATGCACAGAAAAACGGAAAGACTTATGCAGGTCTTGAAGGTTTTGATCCGGATGCAGATGAGGACGAACATGAACACGAACCTATCGAAGAATAAAGTGGTTTTAGGGCTTAGCGGCGGAGTGGACAGCACTACCGCTGCTTTGCTGTTAAAAGAACAGGGTTTTACTGTGATTGGTTTTTATTTCGATGTACTGGGAACCAATGATAAAGGAAAAAAAGCTGCGGAAGATCTGGCCCGGCATCTTGATATTGATTTTATTTCAGAAGATGTATCTGATTTTTTCGAGCAGGAGATTATCGGGAATTTCTGCAGTGAATACGGACGCGGCAGGACGCCGAATCCGTGTGTAATCTGCAATCCTGCGGTTAAATTCAAAAAACTGCTGGAAACCGCCGATGCAAATGGGGCTTATTATATTGCAACCGGTCACTATGCCCGGATTCATCATAACATTGATAGGGATATTTATTATATCAGAAAGGGAGCCAATCAGAGAAAAGATCAGTCGTATATGTTATACAGGCTGGGACAGCAGGTACTTTCAAGGCTGATGCTTCCGCTGGGTGAATTTGCCGAAAAAGAAGACGCAAGAAATCTGGCGAGAAGTAAGCATATGCCCAATGCAGATGCCTCTGACAGTCAAGAAATCTGTTTTATTAACGACGAGAAAGAAAATTATGTAAACTTCTTGGAGCGACACGGGATATGCAGCCGATGCGGCGATTTTGTTGACAGTAACGGGAATGTTCTGGGACAGCACAAGGGAATCAGCCATTATACAGTCGGACAGCGGAAAGGACTTGGCATTGCCCTGGGAAAACCTGCATTTGTGACATCTATTGATGCGGAAAACAACCGGGTGGTACTGGGCAGCAATGAAGACCTGTTCAGCCGCTATATCACATCTTCGGAACACTTTTTTGCAGAAACATCTTCAGCGGTAATTCCGGCGGGACTTTTGGAGAAGAGTGGAATTACAGTGAAAATCCGTTACGCAGCAAAACCTGCGGAAGCAGTGCTTTCTTCCTGTGGAGAGGATATGATTGAAGCCTGCTTTGATGAGCCGCAGCGAGCTGCGGCGCCGGGACAGTCGATTGTGTTTTATGACGGGGAACTGGTTCTCGGCGGAGGATTTATAGAATAAAAAATGATACTCGGGAAATATCGAAAAAAGGATATTTCCCATGTTATAAAAGAAGGTTGCACCTGCCATACTAAAATAAAAGGGGGTGTGACAAATGAACAAACTTGTAAAAGATGCCGCAATGCTGGCTGCCGCAGGCGCAGCGGGATTTTGCGCTTATAAGTGGATGTCTCCATCAGATAAGCAGAAGATTTCAAAAGACGCGAAACGAACTGCTGAAGACATGGGTGATGTGAAACGAGATGTGGCGCGTATGGCAAACACAATCAAAGAGACATTTTAAGAAACAAGACCGGCTTAAAAAGCCGGCCTTTGTGTATGACGGGCATGCCGTCAGTCTGTGGTGCAAGTCCACGTAGGGCGTAG
>CALBGO010000018.1 GCA_937894585.1 uncultured Eubacterium sp. | reverse complement strand
ATATTGAATTTTCAAGGTGCGATGCCCATTTTGGGTATGGGAAGTCTTAGTTATAAATATTTTGCTTTTGATCTGCGAAGGAGCGGTCGGCGCGGCGATTTTGTTTTATGCCGATCGGTTCGACTTTATGTCTTATATCAGCGGCGCAGCTGCTGTGATAATGAGCATAGTAATGCTGATTACAGGTGCGCTGCTGCCGAAGAAGGAGACGATGCTTTCCAAAGGACAGCAGAAAGCTGCGAAGGCAGTGATGCTCTCCAATACGGTATTAAATGGTGAAATGCCGAATGCTGCGGAGTTTGATGTGGTGACGGGAAAGAAAGGCCTGCGTCGCAGCTGGGAGCCTCTTGCGATAACAATCTGGTTTTTCCTTCAGAGCCTTACCGCAGTTTTTGTCATCGTATCTGCATCGGGCGTTCTCCAAATTTCCGAAATTATATCTGTTGTGATTCTTCTGCTGCTGATTTTTACTTCTGCTGCATGGAAGGCGGCGGACAATAAAGAAAAATACGGCAAGCCTATACTGAAAGCTGTTCTTTTTCCGATTGCAGTCTTGACTTTGGCCATCGGCATCATTGGGGCTATTTCGTATGTTAAAGAATCCCGAAGCTGGAGGGAAAGCGGAAGTTCTGCGCCGGCGCAAAATGACAGAGAGCAGGAAGCTGTAAAAACAGAAGAGGGGGATACGAAAAAAGAACTTCTGGATAAAGTCCGTGCGGATTTTCCGGGAGAAACTCTTTACTACAGGATGCTGGAAGGAAAAGACGGGGGAAACAGCCTGGTTGTGTGGAATGACAGCGAAGATACAGTGTATCTTTATCTTCTGAAAAAGGATGACCGGGACTGTTATACCGTTGAAAATAAAATGATTTCCGAATCTCTGACAAAGAAAGATGTAGAGGGGAAGGAAGAAGGAGTTTTGAAAAAATAGGTCGAAGCTGCCGGTTGAATCTTAAGATTTACCGGCAGTTTTTATATATGCGGGCGGACTTCGTTCTGCGGTGCTTCCGGTTATATTCGGCAGATGCCGTCTGATTCGAACCGGCTGAATGTAATCAAAAATTTGTGTTTATCTGTACACAGGTGTATAATCAATATAGATTTTTAATGTCTGTTAAATTTTATTTTGTAAATGACAGGATCGTTTCATTGTGTTCAATCGGTCCGGTGTTTGCAGTGTAAGAGGAGGGAATTTTATGAAACTGGCAACGATTCGTTATCAAGACAATGTTTTTGCGGGAATTTTAAAAGACGGAAATTTCTACAGTTTTCAGGAAGTCGACAGCAGTTTGCCCAATGATATGGCTTTGTTTATTGAAGGATACGATACATATAAAGGGGTTGTGGAACAGAAGCTGGCGCAGGCGACGGCAACCTGTGCGGCATCAGACGCGGTTTTCCTGTCTCCTATTCCAAGACCGAGAACTTTCAGAGATTTTATGTGCTTTGAAGAGCATGTGATAAACAGCGGAAAAGCCGCGGGATTCAGCAAAGATGTTTTGGACGGTATGATGGCGGTTTGGAAAAAGATGCCTGCCTTTTATTTTTCCAATACCAATGTTTTTTACGGTGCGGGAGAACCGATTAAAATGCATCCGGTTTCTCAGCGCTTTGATATAGAACTTGAAATCGGCGTGATTGTCGGAAAAGAAGGAATCAACCTTTCTGCAGAAGAAGCGATGGATCATATTTTCGGTCTTACGATTCTTAACGACTGGAGTGCCAGAGATATTCAGATGGAGGAGATGAAAATGCAGCTGGGGCCTGCCAAGGGAAAAGATTATGCCAATTCTATGGGCCCTGTGATTGTGACGATGGATGAGCTGCGCCGGTATGCAGTGGATGGAGATCCGCAGCGTTTTGATATGGCGACAAAACTTTACAGAAACGGAGAACTCATCAGGGAGAACAATACGAAATCGATTTATCACTCTTACGGAGATATGATTGCGCATGCTTCAAGGGAAACCGCTGTATATCCGGGTGATGTGCTTGGTTCCGGAACCATCGGCGGCGGCGCATTTTTGGAATACTTCGGCAGCCAGCCTTTTATCAGTGCCGGTGATGTGATTGAGATGGAAGTTGAGGGCATCGGAACCTTGAGAATGGAAGTGAAATAGCAGAGAAGAAACATGATTACAGTCAAAGTTTGTAAGGATTAAAATAGCGGACAGGAGAAAGAGGAATTTATGAGGACAAAGTTAGAACGAATTCAGAAGGATATTGAAAGGCTGGCAGTTTTTAATGCGAATCCGGGAAATGGTCTGACCCGTCTTTCTTTTACAGAGGAGCATAAAAAGGCGCAGGATTACATTATTTCGCAGATGGAGGATGCGGGACTTTCTGTACGCGTAGATGCATGTGGAACGATTATCGGAAGACTGGAAGGCGAAGATTCGACTGCAGCCTGCGTGATGACGGGAAGTCACTTTGACTCCGTGCGCTGCGGCGGAAATTTTGACGGACAGGCAGGTGTTGCTGCTGCTTTGGAGACAGCCAGAGTGTTCAAAGATGAAAAAATTCGCCCGGTGCGTCCTGTGGAATTTATTGCCATGATTGAAGAAGAAGGTACAAGGTTTGGAAGCGGACTTTTTGCAAGTCGTGCTATGACAGGAAAAGTGACTGCAGAAGAGCTTGCAGAAAATAAAGATGCTGACGGCATTTCTACCGGTGAGGCCATGCGGGCTTTTGGGCTGGAGCCGTCAGAGTATAAAGCTGCTGTGCGTAAAAAAGGGGAAATTCAGAATTTCCTGGAGCTGCATATTGAGCAGGGACCGATTTTAGAAGCGGCTGGAGTCGATGTGGGAATTGTGGAAACCATTGTTGGCATTCAGGAGTTGGAGATAATTATTAAAGGGCGACCTGATCATGCAGGCACAACGCCAATGGATATGCGCGCTGATGCGATGTTAGCAGCCTCAAAGGTTGCAGTCACTGCAAATGAAGCAGCTGTCGCGGCAGGGGAGGGCACCGTTGCGACTGTGGGAAAGCTGGAGATAAAACCGGGCTCTTTTAATATTGTACCGGGCGAAGTGGATTTTTTTATCGATATCCGCAGCAAAAAACAGGTATGTATTGATAAAGTCAGAGATGCAGTGACCGCAAGACTCGATGCTTTGATTGCGGAAAACAGTGGGCTGACTTATGAGCTTAAAATCATGCTGGAAACCCTGCCGGTGGATACTGACGGCAGTGTTTGCAGTTTGTTTGAGCAAAATGCAGAAAGTCTGGGATTTTCCAGCCGCAGAATGCTGTCCGGCGCAGGTCATGATGCGATGGTGATGGCGAATATTACAGATATCGGTTTAATCTTTGTACAGAGTAAAGGCGGCAGAAGCCATTGTCCTGACGAATGGACAGACTATGCTTTACTTCAGAAGGGTGCAGAGGTCCTCTGTAAAACCGTTGAAAGCTTGGCCTGCGGGAAAGTAGGAATTCGATAGAAAGTTTGGCTTGCGGAAAACGGGAGGGCTTCGATAGATATGCGGTGCAACTTGATTGGTCGGAATCAGCGACTAGAATAGTTGGCGTCAGATCTGCGGAAGGACAGATCCGCTTGCAGCTGATTTGCCGGAAAATTTGCGGCAGATTTGCAAGTGGATTTTCCGGCGGATTTCGTAGAGTCCTCATAGAATTTTTCCTTGCGCCGCGGCTTTTGGTAGGCTATAATATTGGGTATGAAAAAATCGTTAAACAGATATTTTTAAATATATGGAGGAAATAGTATGGAGAAAATTGTACGTCCTGAATCAATGGAAAGAATTACAACTCCGGCGCTGGCGGAGGCTTTCATTGCAGAACAGGTAGAAGAAATCAGAAAACAGGTGGGAGATAAGAAGGTCCTGCTGGCTTTATCCGGCGGTGTGGATTCTTCTGTCGTTGCGGCGCTTTTGATTAAGGCAGTCGGAAAGCAGCTGGTATGCGTACATGTAAACCACGGTCTGCTGCGTAAAGGCGAGCCGGAGCAGGTTATAGATGTATTCGGAAGACAGCTGGATGCAAATCTGGTATATGTGGATGCTGTGGACCGTTTCCTGGATAAACTGGCAGGCGTGGAAGAGCCTGAAAAGAAGAGAAAGATTATCGGCGCCGAGTTTATTAGAGTCTTTGAAGAAGAAGCACGCAAGCTGGACGGCATCGAATTTTTAGCCCAGGGTACAATTTATCCTGATATTCTGGAATCCGACGGTGTAAAAGCGCACCACAATGTAGGCGGCCTTCCTGAGGATATGCAGTTTGAGCTGTGCGAGCCTGTTAAGCTGCTCTATAAAGATGAAGTGCGTGTAGTCGGAAAAGCACTGGGGTTGCCGGATAATATGGTGTTCCGTCAGCCGTTCCCGGGACCGGGACTGGGTGTTCGCTGTCTGGGCGCGATTACGCGTGAAAGACTGGAAATTGTTCGTGAATCCGATGCGATTCTTCGTGAAGAGTTTGCGAAAAACGGTCTGGAGGGTAAGGTATGGCAGTATTTCACTGCAGTGCCTGACTTCAAATCCGTCGGTGTAAAGGATGATAAGAGAACGTATGAGTATCCTGTCATCATCAGAGCTGTGAACACGGTGGATGCGATGACAGCTACCATTGAAGAAGTTCCGTATGAACTGCTGAAGCATATCACGGACAGAATCACAAAAGAAGTTTCCGGTGCGAACAGAGTGCTGTTCGACCTGACACCGAAGCCGTCCGGAACTATCGAGTGGGAATAAAACGCGTTGAATTTTCAACGATTATATGGTAAAATGAGTGGAAATGGGTAGTTGTGAAATTGCTTGAAAAGGGCAATCATGACTACCTGTTTTATTTTCAAGGAGGCTGTGATATGCAAAAAAGACAGTCCGATATTAGTATGAACAGTTTGAAATTTTACCGGAGATTAAAAGAAGAAAAAGAAAAGTTCAAACAAGGCATGGAATGAAACATATCAGTTAAGAAGAAATTTACGAAATGCAGCAGCCGCAGGCAGCAGTCAGCAGCAACGATGAAAGGAAGGTATTTACGATGGCAAATCAGATTATTTGTTGATATTGAAATGAATTTATGGTATCATCTTACGAGTTGTACATCTTATATAAGTTCACGATCGGGTGAACGTTTCTACAAACTACCGTAAATAGTTTACTATAAGAGGCATGGGATAGCGTCTTGGTAAATTATTTACGGTTTTATGATGGAGGAGTTTTATGGAAGAGACAAAACACCTTGGCGAACAGCCAATAAAAAAATTATTATTGAAGTTTTCGGTTCCTTGTGTAATGGGACTTTTGATCGGTGCACTCTACAATATTGTAGACCAGATATTTATTGGAAACAGCAGTCTCGGTTATTTGGGCAATGCGGCAACGGGAGTTTCTTTTCCCGTCATATGTATCGCCAATGCATTTGCCTGGTGTATAGGTGATGGTGCAGCAGCGTTTTTAAGTATCTGCGCCGGACGAAAGGACAGCGAAAGTGCACATAAATGTGTTGGAACGGGAATTGTCTCTACAGCCATCATCAGTTTGGTACTGGCAATTATATGCTTAGTATTTTGCGAGCCATTAATGTCTTTATTTGGGGCATCGGATGCCACCTTACAGCTTGCTTGTGATTACTTCAGAATTGTTGCCTGCTTCTTTCCGGCTTATTTAATGTTTAATGTTATGAACAGTATGATAAGAGCGGACGGGAGTCCAACTTATGCGATGATTGCATTGCTTTTAGGCGCTGTCATTAATATTGCATTAGATCCTTTATTTATCTTTGTACTGGATTGGGGCATTCAAGGCGCGGCTTTTGCAACGGTGATCGGTCAGGTCGTTTCTTTTGTGATTTGCGTTGTCTATTTTCGCAAGCCGAAGAGCTTTAAGCTAAAAAGGAGCAGTTTTCGTATAGATTATCCCGTCCTCAAAAACTTAATTGTTTTAGGCGGTTCTACCTTTATTGTACAGATTTCTATGGTTGTCATGACGCTGCTTTGCAATGTGATGTTATTCAAATACGGCACTTTATCGAAATTCGGGAGTGATATTCCTATTTCTGTATTCAGCATTTAGACTAAAATTTATACAATCGTCGGTAATATTGCCTGCGGAATCGCTTTGGGAGGGCAGCCGATTTTAGGCTATAACTACGGCGCCGGGAAAATGGATCGTGTCAAGGAGTGCTATAAGTATATTCTTTTATCCTCCTTGACGATTGGTATTTTAGCTACCATTGTTTTTATTACCTATCCTCAAATTATTATTGGGATTTTCGGAAAACAAAACGAGCTTTATATGGAATTTGCAGTCATCAGTTTTAAAATCTTTTTAAGCTGCAGTTTTATTACTGCCTTTATAAAGATTTCCTCTATCTTTTTCCAGGCGATCGGAAAACCAATCCAGGCGATGATTGCGTCGGTGCTTCGTGATATGATTTGCTTTGTCTTTTTTACAATCAGTCTTTGTATGCTCTTTGAAAGCAAAGCGCAGGGAAACGGTATTTACGGAATTCTTTTTGCTTCACCGTTTTCGGATTTGGTTGCAGGTACCGTTATAACAATCTTAACCGTTAAATTCTTAAGAAGTCTAAAAGAAGTGCCTGTAAATACGGCGGAATCGGCATCGATTGCATCGACCCATCCGGGAATCATTGTTACGATTGCCAGACAACATGGGACTTGCGGAAAACAAATCGGTAAGCTTCTGGCAGAAAAACTTGAGATTCCTTTTTACTGCAAGGAACTGACAGCCATTGCAGCAAAAGACAGCGGATTGGCGGAAAGTTTTTTATCAAGTGATTATGAACAGGAAGAGAAAGTACTCTATAATCTGTATCTTAGTACAAATGTCGGTCAGCAAAGTGTGATTGCGCAGGAGAAAATTTTGCGTAAAATAGCGGATAAAGGTTCTTGCATTATTGTGGGCAGAGCAGCCAACCATGTATTATGGAATTATGAAGACATCCTAAAAGTTTTTCTTTATGCACCGGAAGAATATCGAATCCAAAACATTCAAAAAATGTATGGTGATACAAAAGAAGAAGCTTATCAGCATATGCGCCGTTCTGATAAGGCGCGTGCTGCTTATTATCAGAATGTTTCCGGTTATGAGTGGAAAAATTTTGGCAACTACAATTTATGCATTGATGCAAGCATTGGAAATGAAGCGGTTGTTGATATTATTGTCAATTATATAGAACAATTAAAGTCGTAACGTTCAAATCAGATCCTAAAAATCAGAAACGCGGCGGCCGGAAGCCATTATATGTTTCACGCGTGCTGCGGGGAATAGGGACTGCGTTCACAAGTGAAAAGCTCTGTGTTTCACACAGAGATGTTTTTTTCATAGACTCAAAAAAGCCGGGCAGCTCGCCCGGCTTTCGTCTGCTTCTGATGTTTTGGCAGCTGTTATTTGACAATCAGCGCATTTCGGTTCTTAAAATCGTAGATTGTGTCTTTGTCGTTTAAGGTCAGCTCTTTTACTGTATCTTCCGTAATATTGATCAGTGATTTAGAAATGATTACCTTTGTTGCGCCGGGATTTCGAAGACTTTCCGAAACACCGGTGTAAAGTCCGGTCGTCGTGTTTGTGTGGGTAAAAGGCACTTTGGCACAGATGTAATCGTGACAGCCGACATGGTACATATTTTCCAAAAGAAAATAGACGATAAAATCATAGTAGAGCACGGTCCCGTGATATACAAACTTACAGCATTTGTAGTTTGTTTCCGGCTCGCTGCAGTCGCAGTAGAGATATGCTTCGTCTGGTGCGTTTTCGTTTCGCTTAATCTCAATTGCATTTACCGTAACGCCCATGTTGGCGGCATTGCGGCTCGGAGAAAAGAGAAAATACATATAGTATACATCCCGGTGGGCAAAAAAGTGTCTGGGGTCTAAAGACAGTCCGGCGCCGTTTTCTCGGGCAGGTGCATTCTGGTGAGCCGGCGGCAGCAGCTGTTCGATGGTGACTTCTAGTGATACTGCGATTTCCGAAAGCGTCAGGAGATCGACGGAGATTGTACCGCCCTCATATTTTGAAAGTGTGGAGACGCTTTTATTGATTCGATTTGCCAGCTCTGACAGGGTGTATCCCCGAAGCTTTCGGTAATAGCGAATCTGTGCGCCTGCGTATTGACATATATTCTGCATTTTTTTCCTCATATCATAATTTTGGGAAATACTCCCAATTATATATATCAATTGTATCAGATTTGTTTCGTTTGTAAATGTTTTTTTCATTAAAATACCATTTATCTGTAAAATATCGCCTGTTTCTGTCTTAAAATGACGAAAAAGACAAATTATCGCAGTATAATGAAAAAAATAAGAGAAAAACAGGGAAAATTGACCGTCTGGATACGATACATACCATTCGACAAGACGGGAAAGCAGAATTATAATTTTTTTTGTATAATTATTAAAAGACATAAAATGAAAGGGGGTATATCAGTTGAAGAAAAATAGAATTGACAAGATTGTGCAGGCTATGCAGGACTGCCATCTTGATCAGATTATTGTTTCAGACCCTGAAAGTATCTATTATTTACTGGAGAGAAAGGTCTTTCCTCTTGAGCGTGTAGGCATTCTGCTGATTAAATCAAACGGAGAGGTTCATGCCTTTATGAATAGAATTTTGGTCTTTGAACCCGTATCCGGTGTCATTTTGCATGAGCATGACGACGGGGATGATGTATATGCGGAGATTGCGTCTTATCTGCAGCCGGGAACGGTAGGCTATGATAAGAACTGGAGCTCCGGACATACGATTTCTGTAATGAAGCAGAGCAAAGACACGACGCCGGAAATCGGTTCTGTTGTCATCGATATGGTGAGAGCCGTAAAGGATGAAGAGGAAAAGCAGGCGCTCAGAGATGTCGGAGCTTTGGATGACCGGGCAGTTGCTTACGGTATTTCCAATATTTCCGAAGAATTGACGGAAGCGGAACTGGCTGATCTGATAGAGAAATTCTTTGTAGATAACGGATGCGAACCGACTCCGCATGTGCAGTGTGTGTCTTACGGTGCAACCGCGGCAGATCCGCACCATTTCCCTGACAGCACCAAGCTGAAAGAGGGGGATGCGGTGCTCTTCGATTTGTTTTCTCGAAAGAACAACTACTGGTGTGATATGACGAGAACCGTCTTTTACAAAAGTGTAAGCGAACATCAGAAGGAAGTGTATGAGATCGTCAGAAAAGCGCAGCAGGCGGCGATTGACTGCATAAAGCCGGGTATTAAAATGAAAGAAGTTGATGCGGCTGCCCGGAAAGTAATTACTGATGCAGGCTATGGTGAATATTTTATTACCCGTACAGGACACGGCGTCGGCATGGGGCTGCATGAGCTTCCTTTCGCAGCGCCGGACAGCGAAATCATTGCGGAGCCTGGTATGTGTTTTTCTGTCGAACCGGGCATTTATATTCCGGGCGACATCGGCGTCCGCATTGAAGATTTGGTCATTGTAACAGAAGACGGCTGTGAGGTATTGACCCATTATCCGAAGGAATTGCAGATTATAGGCTGATTTTGAACAGAATTTCTGCGGAATTTAAGAGACAAGGAGAAGAGAAAATGCGTAATCCTATTGCAACGATACACCTTAATAATGGCAAGAAGATTGTCATGGAGCTGCGGCCCGACTATGCGTATAACGAAGTATGCAGCTTTATCAGCGCTGCAGAAAAAGGATATTACAATCATTTTGCCATTCAGCGTATTGTGCCGGGATCATGGATCGATGCCAGCTACAATGCCTTTTTCCGAAAGGAATGTCAGTATTTCCTGCCGAACCGGATTGCAGAAGAGTGCGGGGGACAGATCAAGACGCCGGAACCCGGTGATGTGTGTCTGGGATACTTTTCTGATGAAGAGATCGCCGGAACCGAGTTTTTCTTTCCTTTACGAACGGTAGAGGAGCTGACCGGAAAATGTCCTGTATTTGCGCAGGTGACAGAAGGCATGGAGGAGCTTTGGCGAATGGAAAAGGTGGAAACTTATCCGAATCCTTTTGAACCGGTGGAAATCAATGTGCCGAGAAGAGCAGAAATTATGGTGCGGGTTGAAATCGAAACCTTTGGAGAATCTTATCCGGAGCCGGATAAAATCTTTCCTGCGCAGATTCCGGATAACTGGCCGGTATTTGCTGAATAGGTATTGTGTATAGAAGAAAGAGAAAGACATAATTGAAATTATAGGAGGTGTCATATGCCTGATATTCTGGCTTTTACAATATTTGTACTGATATTCACAGTCGGTGAATATGTTGCTGTGAAAACAAAGGCGAATATAGACGTGGTTCTGTTTGTCGCAGTTGTATTGCTGATTGGTTTTTGGATCGGTCTTCCGTCCGATATTTACGAAGTGTCCGGCATCCTGCCGATTTCGGGAATTGTGATTACTCTGCTGATTGTAGGTATGGGTAATATGATCGATTTTGCAGAGCTGAAAAGACAGTGGAAAACCGTATGTGTATCCATTATCGCTCTGACTGCCGCCTGCTTTGCGCTGGTATTTGCCGGTCAGTTTATCATCGGTAAAGATCTGGTGCTGGCCGGAACGCCGATTTTCGGAGGCGGTACAGCAGCCTGCGTTGCGATGAAAACCATCCTCGAAGAAAAGGGAAAAGAAGATCTGACCGTATATATTACTTTGCTTTTGGGTCTGCAGGCTCTTGTAGGGATTCCTGTATCGTCTCAGTTCCTGAAAAGAGCGGGCAGAGCTTTTAAAAATAACAAGGAAGAGTTTGCTTTGTACAGCAGCGCAGTTCTGGATAATACTGCCGCAGCCAGAAAGAAATTAATTCACTTTCCGGAATCCTTCGACAGACCTTCCTTCCATCTGATGAAGCTGGGCGCTGTCGGCGTGGTAAGTTATTATTTTTCCGCAATTTTACTGGAATTGACCGGTATTAATATAAGCTATATCATCGTTGCGCTGATTATGGGCACCATCTTTACAGAACTGGGATTTCTGGACATCGATACACTGGGAAAAACACACGCATCCGGATTTATTATGTTTGCCTGCGTGATTATCCTGTTCTCAGACTTTGCAACCTGTTCGCCGTCAGATGTACTCGCGCTGATTAAGCCAATTGTCTTTGTTCTGTGCGTCGGCACATTTTTCGGATGCATTACAGGCTTTATCTGCGGTAAAATATTCAAAATTGAACCGAACCTGGCTGTTGTAATGTGTCTGACCTGTATGTACGGATTCCCTGCAACGATGTATCTGTCTAAAGAAGTTGCAGAAGTAACGGCAGAAAACGAAGAAGAGAGACAGATTATCGAAAACTATCTGCTGCCGAAGATGAATATCGCAGGCTTTGTAACCGGAAGCTTTGCGACCGTTCTTGCCGGGGTTTTCGGCGGAATGCTGTAAGATTTGCTGCGATAAAACAGGCATTCTTAAAAAATACGGTGTCAGCTTTTTATAACGAAACACTGATTAAAAACCTTGAGATTACTGCGTTTCGGCGGCAAAGAAAGGGAGGCTGACACGGATTGGTGCGCGCATCGCAGAATATACCATTCCCGCAGGAGATTGACCTGTGGAATGAAGATAGGAAAAACTGAAAATAATCATGATCCGTTATTATAACAAAGCGTTCGTTAAGCCTGTCCATCATTGCTGTAAATGGTGACAGGCTTACATCTTTTTGCGGCTTTATGAAATTGCTGCTTTGCGGTATGATACCGCAGAGGAAACGGTGTGTATACAAGCCGTTTTCGGATATGACGGCTGTTTTGTCCGGAGGTTTCATAAGCTTTTGCTTTTTTTGAACCTTAACGATATAATAAGGGTATACTTTGAAAACGCGATTGGGAGGACGAGTATGCAGGCATTAACTTATATAGAACACGGAAAATTTGGGCTGACGGAAAAGGAGAAACCCGTTTTGAAAGATTCACGCGACGCAATCGTGCGCATCACACTCAGTTCCATCTGCACCAGTGATTTACATATCAAGCACGGCAGTGTGCCGCGGGCTGTTTTGGGCATCACAGTGGGACACGAGATGGTAGGTGTGGTGGAGCAGGTCGGAGAAGCGGTCTGCAGGGTACGGCCCGGTGATCGTGTGACCGTCAATGTGGAAACCTTTTGCGGTGAATGCTTTTTCTGTCAGAATGGCTATGTGAATAATTGTGAGGATGAGAACGGAGGCTGGGCGCTGGGCTGCCGTATTGACGGCGGACAAGCTGAATATGTGAGGGTGCCTTATGCGGATCAGGGACTGAACAAAATTCCGGACAGCGTGACAGATGAGCAGGCGCTTTTTGTAGGCGATGTGCTGGCAACAGGGTTTTGGGCTGCGCGGATTTCGGAGATTCAGCCGGACGATACGGTGCTGATTATCGGTGCAGGTCCGACAGGCATCTGTACCCTGCTCTGTGTCATGCTGAAAAAGCCGAAACGGATCATTGTATGTGAAAAGGATGAGAAAAGACGGCAGTTCGTGCAGAAGCATTATCCGGAAGTACTTGTATGTACACCGGAGGACTGTGAGGAATTCACTCGAAAAAAATCCGATCACGGCGGCGCGGATGTTGTACTGGAAGTGGCGGGAAGTCGGGATACCTTTGCTTTGGCGTGGAAGTGTGCTCGCCCTAATGCTGTTGTGACCATCGTTGCGCTGTATGATGAACCGCAGGTGCTGCCGCTGCCGCAGATGTACGGAAAAAACCTGACCTTTAAGACCGGCGGTGTTGACGGCTGTGACTGTGAAGAAATTTTGAAGCTTATTGAAGCGGGGAAAATAGATACGACACCGTTGATTACCCACAGGTTTTCGCTGGCGGAGATTGAAGAGGCCTACAGAATCTTTGAAAACCATTTGGACGGTGTGATTAAAATCGCAGTCAGAGCATAGTGTGAAGGGAGTATTAAGATGAACAGAAGGAGACTGTGTGCAGAGGACTATAAGGACTGGTATGAACAGCATCTTTTAAGAGATTTTCCGGTGAACGAAATCAAACCGCTGGAAGATATGATTGCCCTGAACAGAAACGGAAAATATGACGTCATAGTATATGAAGAAGCAGGAACTGTTATGGGGTATGCAACCATTTGGAAACACAAAGAGAATTTTGTATATCTTTTAGACTATTTGGGTGTGCCCGAATCTTTGCGGAACCGGGGTGTCGGTAAAGATATTCTGAAGCGGATCAAAGAGGATGTGATTGCGCTGGAGGAAAATCCGGATATCTGTCTGATTTTAGAATCCGAAACGCCAATCGAATGTGACGGTTCAGCGGAAAATGAAATCAGAAAGAGAAGAGTGCAGTTTTATCGCCGCAACGGCTGGGTAAAAATGTACGAGATGGCAACCTGTGGAATGCGGTTTGACGCGATGTCTTATGAATCCGTTCCCGAAAATCTAAAGCAGGTTATGCTGCAGCATAAAAAAATTTACGGGGAAACACGCACAGATGTGATCGTACCTTTGGCGAAGGGGGAAACCGCCCCTTTGCCGTACTGGATGAAAGGAAAATCCTGTGAAGAATAGAGATTGAAAACAGGCGATAAAAGCTGCGGAATGCGGTATCGGACTGTAAAGTGAGAATCCATTTTTGAAGAAAAAGATGGCGTAGGGATCTATATATGAGAATATAATTGGATGAAGGAGAAACTATAATTATGAAACGATATGTAAATACGGCATTGTTTTATGCAGTAATGGCTATGGCAGGCGGTGTTTTTTACCGTGAGTTTACAAAACTCAGCGGGTTTACAGGAGAAACCGTACTTTCTGTTGTACATACGCATTACTTTGTACTGGGAACAGCGTTTTTTCTGCTGCTTCTGCTGCTGAAAAAGAATTTTCAATTTGATGAAAGAAAGACAGGCCGCGCGCTGACTGTTTACCAGGCAGGACTGAACCTGACCTGTGTGATGTTTCTGACAAGAGGTGTGCTGCAGGTAGTCGGAACGCAGCTTTCAGCAGCGGCAGATGCATCGATTTCGGGCATTGCAGGGGTCGGTCATATTTTGCTGGGAATCGGAATTGTGCTGACTCTGCTTCAGATACGAAACGCCGTAAAGTGATTTGCCGGCAGTTCGGAAAAACTGTATTGCCATGGGGAAAACAGGTACTGTATGTTGCTTTTCGAGTCTAAAGAAAAGCAACTTTTTTTGCGGCTGTAATAAGATTGTAAGAAGTGCCTGCTATACTTAAACCTGTAAATAGAAAACAGGAGGGTTAGAGATGGCAATACTTGAAACAAACGATTTACGAAAAATATACGGAAGCGGTGAAAGGGAGGTTCGCGCGCTGGACGGCGTATCCATCGCCGTGGAAGAAGGTGAATTTGTCGCCGTAGTCGGAACTTCCGGCAGCGGCAAGTCCACACTTCTGAATATGATTGGCGGTCTGGACCGCCCTACTTCCGGAAGTGTCTCGATTCGGGGCAGGGATCTGCTGAAGATGAAAGACGAGGAACTGACGATTTTCAGGCGCAGAAATATCGGCTTTATCTTTCAGAATTATAATTTGCTGCCGGTTCTTAATGTATATGAAAATATTGTGTATCCTATTGAAATTGACGGGGGCAGAACAGATACAGACTTTGTCAGGGAGATAATTCATACCCTCGGTCTTGAGAAAAAGCTTAAGAACATGCCGAACAATCTGTCCGGCGGTCAGCAGCAGCGGGTGGCAATTGCTCGTGCGCTTGCAGCGAAACCGGCTATGATCCTTGCCGATGAGCCGACAGGAAATTTGGACTCAAAAACCGGTTTGGATGTTATTTTGCTGATGCAGTCTGTCAGCAGGCAGTTTCACCAGACCACTGTAATGATTACGCATAATGAGGAAATTGCGCAGATGGCGGACCGCACCATTCGCATTGAGGACGGAAGGGTCGTTTCGGGAGGTGTCAGCTATGCACGCTAATCGGAATAAAAAAGCAGTGAAGCAGGTGGAACAGGGAATGATGAAAGCAAACCGCACCCGAAATCTGTTTGCGGTGTTTGCAGTTATTCTCACCACCTTTATGATTACCACAGTGTTCAGCCTGGGGATTAACTATATAGAAAATATGAAGTTAATGCAGGTGCGTACAGCCGGTACGACCGCTGATGTTTCCTTAGCCATGCCGACCGCAGAACAGGAGCGTCAGATCAGGGATTTAGAATATGTTAAAACCGTCGGTACACAGTACATGGTCGGCTCGGTTTCTGAAAAAAACGATGAGGGACGAGATCTTTCCATCGCACTTTCCTATTACGACACGATTGAATGGGAAAAACACTATAAAGAAGCAATCAAAGATTTAGAAGGGAAATATCCTGAAGCTGAAAATGAGATTATGTTGTCAGAGGACGCACTTTCACAACTCGGCATAAAAGACCCGAAGCCGAATATGGAAATCCCTCTGTCCTACTATGATAAAAACGGCCGGCAGGAAAGAACTTTCAAATTAAGCGGATGGTTTCATTCCTATACCGGCACGGGAATGGGCTTTGTTTCGGAAAGTTATTGCAAAAATGCGGGCTATACAATGGTGCAGGACGGCGTCCTCTCTTTATCGCTGAATAAGCTGCCAGATGATTTTCTCCGTATTCAAAATGATGTGGAACTTAATGAAAACCAGTCTTTCAGCGGTTCCGTATCGATGGAAAAATCAAACGGTTCCGTGATTGCAATGGTAGCTCTTCTGGTATTCTTTATCATCGGCAGCGGTTATCTGCTCATTTACAATGTTTTGTATATCTCCATATCAAAGGATACCCGTTTTTACGGACTGATGAAAACCATTGGGACAACGCAGGCGCAGATCAAATCCATCGTAAAAAAACAGGCGCTCAGGTTTGCCTGCATCGGTATTCCTGTCGGTATTTTAGCGGCTGCCGCTGTTTCTTTTATCATTGTGCCTTTTGTTTTGAATGAGGGCTTTGAACAGGGCAAATCGATGATGGATGCCGAAGTATTTTTCCATCCATCTATCTATATTCTGTCCATCCTCTTTTCAGCGGCAACAGTTTGGTTTGCATGTAACGCCCCTGCAAAAGCGGCTGCAAAAATTTCACCAATAGAAGCATTGAAGTTTCAAAATTTTGTACCGAAGAAAACAAAAAGCAGGAATTCCACCAATGGCGGAAAGCTGCATGTGATGGCGTTTCACAATGTGTTCCGTGACAAAAAGCGCGCGATCTTAGTGTTTATGTCTCTGTTTATGGGAATCACCATGATTTTAGGTGTGAATGGAGTCATAAGAAGTATGAATGCCGAAAATTTTATTAAGGCATATATGGATTATCACTTTGAATACAACGACATTCAGTTTGAGCAGGCTGAACAGCCCAACAAGGAAGTACCGCAGTTTGACGAACATTTTGTGGAACAGATCGGACAGATTGACGGTATTGAAAAGGTAGATACGCAGAAAACCGTATGGTCAGAAATTGATTTTGATGAAGATGCCTTAGAAGGCTTTATGAAAATCAATTATGAAGACAGCAGATATAAATCAGAGGGGCAGTCTTATGAACAGATGGTAGAGGCACTGAAGAAATATGCTGATGCCGGCGAGTATGGCTGTTATGTCACAACCCTTGATGATGACAAGGCGTTGGAAGAATACAATGCCGAACATCCGGATACACTTATTGACACGGAAGCATTCAAGCGTGGCGAAACAGCGATTGCAGGAAAAGATACCGAATATAATGCGCCCAATACCGCATTAGTAGGAAAAACGCTTACTTTGACTGCCGACAGTACAGACGGCAAGGCAGCCGATTTCAAAATCGGCGGAGCTTTTTACTATGGCGATTATGAAAATAATCTTTCTGATAGTATCGGCAGACGCAAGGACATTCATATTGTACCCAATATTATCTTTGTCAGCCAGGCTGGTATGGAACGGCTGACGAAAGAACCGATTATTTCGGCTATCGGCGTGGATATTAAGGATTTCAACGATTTAGAACGCATTGACAGCAAACTTGCGGCGATCAACAGCACTTTGACCACATCGGAGTGGCAGCTAAAATCTTCTGTGAATCAGAAAGAAATGTTTAACAGGATGTTCTATTCTGTCAACCTGCTTGGAAACGGCGCCGCAATTCTGCTCATTGTCATCGGTTTGATCAACTTTGTCAATGTGATGCTGACGGGTGTGGTGGCAAGGAAAAATGAATTTGCCATTATGGAAAGCATCGGCACAACGAAAAAGCAGATTATGAAGATACTGACCTTGGAAGGCGGTATTTACGCCCTCATCTCTACGCTGCTGATTATGACCTTCGGCAATGCGTTTCTGCTGCTGGTGGCAGATGCTGTTCCCCACATAGCAAACTATGCGGTGTTCGAGTACCCTGTTCTCCTTGTCATTGGTTTGATCGCAGCAATCTTTGTAATTTGTTTAAGCGTTCCTGCCATTGTTTATAAGGCAACTTCGGACGAAACAGTTATAGAACGGCTGCACAGTTTTGATCGTTAAGTAAGTTTACGGAAATGCGGGGGCGTCCTGATAATGTTTAACAGTGTTACTGCAAATGGACGCCCTTCTTTCCGCGGTTTGGAATTTAAGAAAGACGGTGAGTTTTCAGGTATGGCAAATATTTTTCTCCTTGAAGATGACAGAATTTTGAGCAGGGGCATTTCCATCGCCTTAAAGAAGGACGAGCATACGGTCACAGCGGTCTATGGTTATGCAGAAGCTCTTTTGCAATACCAAACGCAAAAATATGATTTATTCCTGCTGGATATAAACCTGCCTGACGGCAGCGGACTTGCATTTTGTGAAAAAATCCGCGAAACCTCAGAAACACCGATTCTGTTTCTGACCGCAAATGATACGGAAGAGGATATGCTGGAAGGGTTTGGCGCCGGCTGCGACGATTATATAGCAAAGCCTTTTTCTGTCGAAGTTTTACGAAAAAAAGTATTGGCGGTTCTGAAACGAACCGGGGCAGGAAATTCTCGTATGAAATACAGAGATTTGGAATTAGATAAAGAAAACTGCTTTGTTCTGATGAAGGGGCAGGAACTGCATCTGACTTCAACGGAATATAGGCTGCTTCTTTATCTGATGGAAAACAGAGGCAGGATTGTTACAAAGGCGATGCTTTTGGAACGGCTTTGGGATGCGGAGGGAAGCTTCGTAGATGAAAATACCCTGCGGGTAAGTATTAAGCGGCTGCGGCAGAAATTAGGCGATGCAAATCAGGAATATATTGTGACCGTTTTTGGAATTGGCTACACTTTTGGAGAGTGACAGGGGAATGGACGATGAAGCATTTTGACATTTACAGAAAAATAATACTGACAGCAGGTGGGGCGGCGGCTGTATTTGCTGCCGCCGCTTTGTTTACTGCGGAAGATCCCGTTCTGAAATTTTCCGCGGCGGCGGGGATCGTGCTGCTATGCGGACTTTTGTTTCTGACAGATTATTTGCACTGCCGTTATAATGATGACTTGCTGGAAAAAATTACGCTCCTTGTTGAGGCGCTGGTGGAGCAGCAGACGCAGGCTGTTTTTTCGGAAGCAGAAGACACGCTGACTGCACGGCTTGCGCACCAGCTTCTGAAACTCCGCAATATTTTAACGGCACAGAATCAGATGCTGGCGCAGGAAAAAGAGCAGATAAAAACTTTAATCTCTGATATTTCGCATCAGATTAAAACTCCGGCAGCGGCGGCAGATACCTTTGCGCAGCTGCTCACGGACGAGGATCTATCGGATGAAACGCAGCGTGAGTATATTTCTGCTTTGCAGAGTGCGCTCGAAAAACTGATCTTTCTGACGGAAAGTCTGGTCAAGATGTCTCGGCTGGAAAGCGGTATGATCTGTCTGAAACCTGAAAAAAACAGTTTAAATGATATTGTACTGCAGGCGGTAAAAACGGTTTACGCCAAAGCAAAAAACAAAAAGATCACCATTGCCTTTGAAAGCGGACAAGGCGGAACGCAGCAGTTTGAAGCGCTGCTGGATTTCAAATGGACCGCTGAGGCTGTTGCCAATGTGCTTGATAATGCGGTAAAATACACGCCGGAAGGGGGCGCTGTCAGCATTCTCATTTCGGAGCTGCCTTCTTATCTGCGTCTTGATATTTCCGACACGGGACCCGGTATTTCTGAAGAAGAACAGGCAAAAATCTTCGGCAGGTTTTATCGCGGAAAATGGTCTGCAGAGGTTGACGGCGCAGGCATCGGTCTTTATCTTACCCGCGATATTGTGAATCGGCAGAACGGCTATATCAAAGTTGCTTCTGGAGAAACCGGCAGCACCTTTTCGTTGTTTTTGAAAAAGTAAAAAAGGGAAGAAGATACTTCTTTCGAATTTTATTGCGCTGTCGGAAATGAACAGGTATAATAAAACTAATGATACTTGCTTTTAATATCGGAAGCCGAAGGCTGCGGGCTGAAACTTTTGTCGGAATCCTGCAGGCAGGTGCGGTATTGTTTGAGAAGGAGCATATTATGAGAAAAGACGAGCAGAGAAGAGACGGATTTAACAGCCGGTGGGGATTTGTCCTTGCCTGCGTGGGTTCGGCAGTCGGTATGGGAAACATCTGGAGATTTCCGTATATGGTGGCAGAGTGGGGAGGACTGACTTTTTTGCTGCCGTATTTTTTATTTGTACTTTTGATCGGGTCAACCGGTGTGATTGAAGAAATTGCACTGGGCAGGGCAGCGGGAACGGGTCCTATCGGTGCATTCGGAAAGTGTACGGAGATTCGATACGGAAAAACATTCGGTCAGTATATCGGGCTGCTGCCGGCGGCGGGAGCGCTCTGTCTTGCAATCGGATATACCGTAGTAGTCGGCTGGATTTTTGAATACACCTTTATGTCTTTTACGGGAGAACTGGCAGGACTGGGACAGGATATGGCACAGATTGGAGGACTTTTTGATCAGACAGCTTCCGCATGGGGTAATAATGTATGGCTTTTAGTCGCTGTTGCCGCAACCTTAACGATTATGGCCTTCGGCGTATCCGGCGGGATTGAGAGAGTAAATAAAGTGATGATGCCGGCGCTGTTCATCTTGTTTGTATTCCTCGGCATCTATATATTTACGCTGCCCGGAGCAGACGCGGGATACAAGTATATTTTTACACTGAATCCGAAGGGACTTACAGATCCGAAGCTGTGGATCTTTGCTTTTGGACAGGCTTTCTTTTCCCTGTCTGTTGCGGGAAACGGAACGGTGATTTACGGTTCCTATTTAGGAAGAGATGAAAATATTGTAAGGTCGGCAAGAAATATCGCTGTCTTTGATACGATTGCATCTATGCTTGCATCGTTTGTTATCATTCCGGCTATGGCAGCAGGCGGCGCAGAGCTTTCTGCGGCAGGTCCGGGACTGATGTTTATCTATCTTGTAAATGTATTTAACGGAATGCCTGCCGGCACAATTGTGGAAATTGTTTTCTATGTATGTGTTATGCTTGCGGGAATTACCTCACTGATTAACCTGTACGAAGTGCCGGTTGCGGCATTGCAGGAGAAGCTGAAGCTTGGCAGAATTGCATCGGTAGGAATGATTGCGGTAATCGGAGGAACCGCGGCACTTCTGATACAGGCTATCGTATCGGGCTGGATGGATGCAGTGTCTATTTATGTGTGTCCTCTTGGCGCAATGCTTGCCGGAATTATGTTCTTCTATGTGGCGGGACGGGACTTTGCGGAAAAGGCGGTCAATGAAGGTCTGGACAAACCGATCGGTCCGTGGTTTGTATTTCTCGGGAAATATGTTTTCGTTCCTCTGTCGCTGATTGCACTGATTGCAGGCGCGCTGCTGGGCGGTATAGGCTGATGGTACGGATATATTTTTAGAAGTAAAATAGTAAACCTGACATACACTTTTCGAAACATTTTTCGGGGAGTGTATTTTTTTTTATTGATTTTTTTCCTGAAAGCTGTACAATGTTAGAACAGGGAGGATTGGAGACGAATGAATGTTTATGATATGTTTTTGAGTTTTTTTACTTATGGTTTTCTGGGCTGGTGTACGGAGGTTGCTTTTGCGGCAGTAAAGCAGAGACAGTTTGTGAACAGGGGCTTTCTGAACGGACCGATCTGTCCGATTTACGGCGTCGGGGTGACTGTTGTTATTGCTGTTCTTGCACAGTTTACGGACCATATCGTCTTTTTATATCTGGCATCGACGCTTTTGGTGACGGTGCTGGAGGGGATTACCGGATATCTTCTTGAAAAACTGTTTCATCACAGATGGTGGGATTATTCAAAGATGCCCCTTAATATCGGCGGTTATGTATGCGTGCTGTTTTCTTTTATCTGGGGTATCGTCTGCGTACTGATTGTCGAGTTTATACATCCGCTTTTGTACAGTCTGCTGCTTTTGATTCCTAAATGGCTTGGCATAACTCTGCTGATTGGTTTGTGCTGCGCGCTGTTTACGGATATTTATGTGACGGCTGCCGGTATTCTGAAATGGAACAGGAGACTGGACAGACTGGACGAGATTGCGGGAGAGCTGCATCGTATTTCAGATCAGATCGGAGAAAATATTTATGAGAATATGATGACGGGAATAGAAAGACAGGAAAAGACCAGAGAAAAGGCGGAAGCTCTGACAGAAGAAGTGAAGCTGCGCAGAGAGGATATGAAAGTCACCGCAGAGGAGCTTAAGCGGAAGGCCGCGGAACGCAGGCAGAGAGCCGAGGAGCTGCGCGCAAAATACGAGGAAATGCTTACTGTTCCTCATAAAACCGGAAAGAGACTGTTAAAGGCTTTCCCTCAATTAAAATCAAAAGAACACGATGTTTTGGTATCCGATTTGAGAAACCGTTTGAAAAAAATAAAAAAATAGATACAGGATTTTGCCGCAGGCTGATGCAGCGGCAATTTTTTTATAAGCAAAAACTTGTGTCGGGCAAGGGAATGCTTCTTTGATTCTGCCGCCGGCTCCTTTAATTTTTTGTCTGTACCGTCCGCTGTTTGTTTCTTTCGATTACTTTTTTAGACAGATTATTTATCTGTCTGTTTTTTTGACATTTATCAAGCTTTGATGATTTTATGCACTGAAATCGGGAGTTATAATGTGCAGTGTTGAAAAGGAAATATATTGAAAGGGGAAATGGAAAGTGGACAGATTTTCTAAATTCATAGTCCGCAGGCGCAGGCTGGTTCTGTTTGTATGCATACTGCTTCTGATTCCTTCAGTAGTGGGCATTTTAAATACCAGAATCAACTACGATATGCTGACCTATCTGCCGTCAGATTTGGATACGGTAATCGGTCAGGATATTCTGATGGATGATTACGGAAAAGGCGCTTTTTCTATCATAATTGCAGAGAATAAAGCTCCGGATGAAACAGCGGCACTGAAGGCGAAAATTGAGAAAATAGAGCATGTGGATTCAGTTATCTGGTATAACAGTGTTTTAAGCACCGATGTACCGATGGAGATTCTGCCGGATAAAGTTTACGATACTTTTAACAAGGGAGACGGTACGCTGATGGCAGTATTCTTTGATACCTCTACTTCTGACGACGAAACACTGGAGGCGGTCGGAGAAATCAGAAAGGCTGCGGGAGATTCGGGCTATGTAACGGGTATGTCGGCCCTGGTAAAAGATCTGAAAGATCTGTGCGAACGGGAGGAACCTCATTATGTGGGGCTTGCTGTAATCTGTGCAACCGCTGCAATGATGCTGTTTTTAGACTCGTGGCTGATACCGCTTATATTTCTTGCAAGTATCGGAATGGCCATTTTATATAATCTGGGAACCAATATTTTTCTCGGTGAAATTTCATATATTACGAAGGCGCTGTCAGCAGTGCTGCAGCTGGCGGTAACCATGGACTACTCCATTTTTCTGTGGCACAGCTACGAGGAAGAATGTGCCATTTCCGGAGACAAGGAGCGTGCAATGGAAGCAGCCATCGGGCATACCTTTACTTCTGTTTTGGGAAGCTCCACAACTACCATCGCAGGATTTATTGCGCTGTGTGCCATGAGTTTTACGCTGGGAGCGGATTTAGGTATTGTAATGGCAAAGGGAGTACTGTTTGGAGTAATCGGCTGTGTAACAACTCTGCCTGCTATGATTTTGGTATTTGATAAGATGATTGAGAAAACCAAGCATAAATCACTGATACCGAATTTGCAGAAACTTGCATCTTTTGTCGTAAAGAAAAGCCCGATTTTCATTGTACTGTTTCTGCTGATTATCGGACCGGCAGTTTACGGGTACAATCATACCAATATATACTATGATATGGCAAGCGCTTTGCCGAAAGATATGAATTATGTTATTTCCAACAATAAGCTGATGGATGAGTATGATTTGGGGAATACCCATATGCTGCTTGTAGACAGTGATATGCCGAAAACAGATATGCAGGCTATGACCGAAGAATTGGAAGAAATAGATGGTGTGCAGGGCGCATTCTCTTTGGATTCTGTCTTGGGAAAAGGTATTCCGGATGAAATTCTTCCGTCTGAGGCGAAAGACTCCTTAAAGAGCGGAGACAGTCAGCTGGTTTTGGTTATGAGTGAATACAGAACTGCCAGCAAGGAAGTAAATCGTCAGCTGACAAAGATAAATCGGGTTATGAAAGATTATGATAAAGACGGTATGGTAATCGGTGAGGCTGCATGTACCAAGGATTTAATGAAAACCACCGACAGAGATTTTAAAATGGTCAGCAGCATTTCAGTAATACTGATATTCATTATCGTGGCATTTGTACTGAAATCGGTCAGCCTTCCGGTAATCCTGGTTGTGACAATTTATTTTGCTATCTTTATCAATCTGGGGCTTCCTTATTATACGGGTACATGGCTGGCGTTTATCGCTCCGATCTGTCTGTCTACCATCCAGCTTGGAGCAACCGTTGACTATGCAATTCTGATGACAACCAGATACAAAAGGGAGCGGCTTTTGGGTGAAGATAAGAGCAGGGCTGTCACTACAGCGCTTTCGGCATCTGCATCTTCCATTATCGTCAGCGCTGCCGGATTCTTTGCGGCAACCTTCGGAGTTTCCTTGTATTCGGACCTGGACATCATCAGTTCTCTTTGCGGTCTGATGGCAAGAGGCGCTGTTGTCAGCATGCTGGCAGTACTCTTTGTTCTGCCTGCTTTCCTGAAACTGTTTGATAAAGTGATTATAAAAACTACAAAAGATTTGAGATTGGAGGCAAAAATATGAAGCGGGAGAACAGAATGAAATTTCTGATTGCAGGTTTGTCTTGTGCGCTGGTAGTATCGACTGCGGCAGGCGGTATGGTATTTGCTGATCAACAGGAGAAAAACAAAGCTTCCGAAAGCAGCGTGAATGATGAAACCGTTTATGTTATGACAGATGCGCAGGGAAAAGAATATCAGAGAATTGTCAGCGAACAGGGAAATCTTCACTATGACGGATATGAGAAGGCACAGCTTCCTGTTACGATGGATATCAGTTATAAACTGGACGGAAAAAAGATTTCAGCAGAGAAGCTGGCAGGCAAAAGCGGTCATTTAGAGATGACTTTTCAGTATAAAAACCATGAACAGCGGGATGGCGTATATGTACCGTTTCTTGCAGTCAGCGGAATGGTGCTGGATCACGAGAACTTTTCTGATGTACATGCCGTCAACGGCAAGATTGTAGATGACGGAAACAGAAGTGTTGTGGTGGGCTATGCACTGCCGGGATTTTCAGAAAGCCTTGGAACTGATGCGCTGGAAATTCCTGAAACTGTTACAGTCTCTGCGGATGTGAAAAAATTTAAAATGGAGCCTGTTTATACATTGATGAGTTCCGATATATTTACAGAAATTGATTTAGGCAGCGCAGGAAATATAGGGGAACTGACAGACAGTCTCGATCAGCTGACTGACGGTGTGGACCGGCTGCTTGCGGGAACAAAGCAGCTGACTGACGGAGCTTCAAAGCTGGAGGAAGGTTCCGGACAGCTGACGAAAGGTACAAAAACCTTGAAGGACGGAGCGGGAGATTTGGTATCCGGCACTAAAAGTCTGGCTTCCGGCAGCGCAGAGCTGAAAACGGGGGCTGACAGTCTGGCTGCGGGAGCTAAGGAGCTTGAGAACGGAAGCAGCCGGCTTTCAGAAGGTGCAGCGCAGCTGACCGCAGGACTTTCAAAACTTGCTGAAAACAGTCCCGCAATTAATGCCGGCGCACAGCAGATGGTTTCCGCGGCATTGAATACAGCGCAGTCCGCTCTTGCTTCTCAGGGGCTTAATGTAACGCTGACACAGGAGAATTATCAAAAGGTGCTCGCGCAGGCGCAGGCAGCAAAACCGGAAGCGGCACAGCAGCTTGCAGCGATGGAAGCACAGATCACACAGGTCATTCAATTTTGTAACGGGGTATTAACTTATACAGGCGGTGTGGATTCTGCATCCGCCGGCGCGCTGCAGCTTTCAGACAATATGAAAACGCTTGAAACAGGTGCGTCAAAGATTTACGAAGGGGCACTGGCGCTTTCTTCGGGACAGCAGAAGGTGTATGACGGAAGCAAGAAGCTTTCGCAAGGTGCAGGACAGCTTAAGGCAGGTTCAGAGCTTCTTTATGAGAAGCAGCAGGAACTGACGGCGGGAATCAGTCAGCTTAAGGCGGGAACCAAAAAACTTGAAAGCGGCGTTTCGGAAATGACTGATAAGATCGAAGAACAGCTTTCAAAGCTTCCTGCAGCGGATCTCGCAAAAGTCCTTGACCGGATGAAATCTATGGAAAGTGCGGCGAAGGGATACGACTCCTTTGGCGGAAAAGGAAGTTATGACCATGTAAGCTTTATCTGCAAGACAGAAGTCGCAGCAGCTGAAGGCAAAGAAAAATAGACTTTTTACAGATAAACTCTTGATATACGGAGAAGCGGAGGCGCGCAGGCCTCCGCTTCTGTGCGTGTGCCAGGCATGGCGCAAGTCTTACGGGTGAAAGTCCCGTCACGGGTATT
>CALBGO010000017.1 GCA_937894585.1 uncultured Eubacterium sp. | reverse complement strand
TTTTGGGACATAATCCTGTTCGTTTACTTAGGACATTATCACATTCGGAGCAGAAGTATGTGCCGAAAATGGCTCAAAAGGTTGACTTTTGACTGATGATAGAATAGGATAAAGAAAACAGAAACCGTAGCCGTAATAGGAAAGGAATCGTGCTATGAACAGAAATTACGGACTTGCAAGAGTAACAGAACCTGATGGCGTAGCGCCTGCTGCCGCTTGGAAAGTCGATAACAGCAGCAAGCTGGGAAAGAGAGAAGCCAGACTCAGAATTTCCCGGATTCACTTGGAATGGGATAATTTTCAGCAGATATGCAGCAGCTGCGGATACGATGAGAGAAAAATCAAAGCCAGAATTTCTGATTTGGTTGAAAAACGCGGTAAACTGCATAATCCGTTTACAAAGTCGGGAGGCGTGCTGATCGGTACAGTGGAAGAAATTTCTGCGGATATGCCGGATTCTTTTCGGGCGGCGCCGGGGGACTGTATCTACTGTATTGCGTCATTAAGCAGTATCCCTGTTTATATAGAAGAAATAAAAAAAATAGATTTTCACTACGGGCAGATCGTCTGTGAAGGCTATGGGATTATCTTTGAAGCCACTCCCTTTTATCCTGTGCAGGCGGATCTTTCTCCGGATTATACGCTGGCGGCGATAGATGAAGCGGGAAGTCTGTTCGGCTCTTATAATATTGCCTTGGATCACGGCAACCGAAATATTCTTATTCTGGCAAGGACGACCTATGCGGCGCTTCTTTACGCTGCGGTTATGCGGGAGGCTGCGGGAGAAGAATGCAGGATTTCCGTGGTTATGCAGAAGGAAAGCAGAGAGGGCCTCAGCCGGCAGGATATGCTGTCGGTTTTGGAAAAAGTGGCACAGAATGTTTATTTTACAGATTTGACAGAACCCATCAGGGCGTATGATGCGCTGACTTCCTGTCAGCCGGAACTGACTCTGACGGATCAGGTTATTGTGGCGGAAGACACCTTCGGCGCGGAGACTCTGGCGGTTATGCTGGTAAAGCTGTTCGGCGATATATATTTTCCTTCGGCGGAGAATCATTACGGAACGGCGCAGCTGGTGGCGGAATCTATGGGAAAAATCGTGACTATGCATGCATCGGACCAGTATCTGAAAGACTATCCGGATTTTACCCTGCGTATCGTCCGCGGCATTATGCCGCAGCTTGAAGAAATCAACCGGCTTTACGGGAAGAAAAAGACCGGCAGAAAGCAGACCCTGACAAAGAGCAGGGCGCGCAGTCTTTCCAATGACAATGCGGGCAGAACGGACGGATTTGTCTATCAGAGCCGGGTGACTGCCGGTATGGTTGAAGAGGTGATGAATGTCGCCAAGTACGACTGCAATGTGATTATCGAGGGAGAAACCGGCGTCGGCAAGGAAAAAGTTTTGGAGCTGATTCATCAGAACAGTGAGCGGCAGGGCAGACCGTGCATTAAAATCAACTGCGCTACAGTTGCGGAAAGTCTGGCGGAGTCCGAATTTTTCGGTTACGAGGGAGGCGCTTTTACCGGGGCGCAGAGCTCGGGGAAACCGGGTTATTTTGAAATCGCTGACAACGGGATTCTGTTTCTCGATGAAATCGGAACGCTGTCTATGAATATGCAGTCCAAGCTGCTTCGGGTTTTGCAGGAGAATCAGTTTTTCCGTGTAGGAGGCACAAAACAGATTTCGGTTAATGTGCGGGTAATTGCTGCAAACAATGTTCCGCTGAAACAGCTTGTGGAAGACGGTACTTTTCGAGAAGACCTCTATTACAGGCTGAATATCTGCAGGATTTCAGTGCCGCCTTTAAGAGAAAGAAAAGAGGATATTATTTGTCTGGCGGAAGCCTTTTCGGAAAACTGGACGAAAAAATACAGAATTCACAAGGAGCTTTCGCCGGAAGCTCTCGGCAGACTCTACGATTATCACTGGCCGGGAAATGTCAGAGAACTGGAAAATGTGGTACATCGCTTGATTATCAGCAGCCGAGATGTAATCATCGGCGGCGAAGATGTGGACGGGATTTTAAATGAAAATGTATACGGCGATATGATGATAAATGTCAAAAAAAGCTTTGATCGTAATGAATCGCTGGATTTTCATCAGCTGATGGAGCAGCAGGAAAAGCAGCTTGTGGAATATGCCCTGAAAAAAGAAGGCACGACGCGCAAAGCGGCGGAGCTTTTGGGACTTCCGCAGACTACCTTTGCAAGAAAGAAGCTGAAATACGGTCTGTAAGAGAAGCTGAAAAAGCGGTATGCAGAAAACGCTGTGAAAAAATCGGATGCACATAAGCCCGGGGAGAGGAGGGCGCGCATCCGATTTTTCTTTATATACAGGAAGGGAAATAAAGTCTTACGAATTAAATGGAGCTTAAATTTCGTAGTTGAAATCCTTTGCCATATCGTTGAGTTTGCGGAACTGTTCTTTAATATAGGCGGCAACTTCGGCTTCGGTTACTGCCATATTCCACCTTGCCGCATATTCCAACATAATCTTTTTAATAACCAGAAAATCGATGTCAGGATCGGTGAAACGGACTGCTCCGTTTGAAGCTGCTTCTTCAAAGCCTTCGCTGAGAACCTTTTCTTTCGTGAGGGTCTCTGCTTTGTAGCTGTCTGAAACATGCAGGCTGCTGACATTCTGATCGGTAACCACTACATTGGTAACGGCGTCAGACCACAGCTTTTCCTGTTTTCTGATGTATTTCTCAATCTCTTCAAGGGTAAATGCCTGACCGTGAGCTTTGGCATACTCTGCCATAGAGTTTCTGATAACGAGAAAATCGGCAACCTTATCAGTGAAATGAACGGCAGCGTTGGCAGCAGCGTCTTCGAAGGCGACTTTCAGCATCTCTTCTTTTGTCATCTGTGGCGGCTTGTTGGTTATTGCAACATTTTCAACTTTTTTAGTGGAGGCTTCTCCACTCAGTTTTGTGGAAATATCCACAAGATTTTCCTGCTGTTTTCTAATAAAAGAGTCGATTTCTGAAAGAGGGATGTCTACATTGTATTTTGCGGCGTAGTCGATGATATATCTTTTAATAACCAGAAAATCCGTTTCTTTGTCGGTAAAACGGACTGCGCCGGTTGCCACAGCCTGATTAAACGCTCTTTTTAACATTACTACATTGCTCATTTCGTTTACCTCCGTTTATTTTAATTTTCAATGGGCGGGTTTTGTCTTATTATGTATTATAGCATACTTTGTGCCAAAAGAAATCTAAAAAATACAATTTTTCTGTTATCGTTTTGCGGTTCTGATTGAAGGAGCGGGCAGGGAACAGGAGGCCTCTCTGAAACCTTTTGTTTTCAAGGATATTGCCGTAATTTCCGAAAGAAAAAAGCTTTTCGCATACGGATTTTTGACGGAAGATTGCAGGATCGTATACGGAAACGGAGAAACATTCGTTTTTTTTTGATTGGTGATTTGAACCGAAAATGGAGCGGGGACGCCGCTTTTTGTGCCGAAAATGATGTTTTTCTGTACCGGAAATGAATACTTTTATTTAAGGGAAAGATAGTGTATAATAAGGTAGACTCTTTAGCGATGAGAAGGGAGCATAATAAATGGATATTGATAAACTGATTGTAGAACACCCGGTGATACAGAGTATGATAAATTGTGAGGAAATTTTCTGGCTCAATGAGAAAGTCGGTCAAGAGGCGGAGCTTCCTTTCGGTATGGCGGATATTGAGGATGCGGAGCGGCGCCTTCTGCGCTTTGCGCCGTATATCAGGACGGCTTTCCCGGAGACAGAGGAAACCGGCGGAATTATTGAATCTCCACTGGTTGAAATCACGAGAATGAAGAAGAAGTTTGAAGAGGAGCTTGAACGGGAAATTCCCGGCAGAATGTTTTTGAAATGTGACAGCCATTTGGCTGTTTCCGGCTCCATCAAGGCAAGGGGCGGTATTTATGAGGTTCTCAAGCTGGCAGAAACCATTGCGATAGAGCGGGGGATGCTGACGGAGCATGACGATTACGCAGTCCTTGCGGAAGAGCGTTTTCGGAAAGTTTTTGGAGAATACAGCGTAGCCGTAGGCTCCACCGGAAATCTGGGGCTTTCCATCGGTATCATCAGTGCCAAACTGGGATTTAAGGTGACGGTACATATGTCCGCCGATGCGAGACAGTGGAAAAAAGATTTGCTGCGCCAGAAGGGCGTGACTGTTATTGAATATCAGGACGATTATCAGAAAGCGGTTGCCGAGGGGCGAAAAGAGGCTGCAAAGGATCCGATGTGCCATTTTGTTGATGACGAGGGTTCAGCGGATTTGTTTCTTGGATATTCGGTGGCTGCAAAGCGGCTTTCCGAGCAGTTTAAGCGCCGTATGATTACCTGTGATAAGGATAATCCGGTCTTTGTTTATCTGCCGTGCGGAGTCGGCGGCGCACCGGGCGGTGTTGCTTTCGGTCTGAAAATGCTGTTCGGAGAAAACATCCATATCTTTTTTGCAGAACCGACCCATGCGCCATGTATGACGTTGGGTATGCTGACCGGTCTTCACGATGGTATTTCTGTCGGCGATGTGGGGCTTGACGGCAAAACTGCGGCTGACGGTCTTGCGGTGGGACGCCCGTCTCGCCTGGTGGGAAGTATTATGGAGACGCTGCTGGACGGCTGTTATACCATAAATGATGAAAAACTGTATCCGTATCTCGCTAAACTGGCGGATTCCGAAGATCTTCTTATTGAGCCGTCTGCATGCGCAAGCTTTACAGGACCGGGACACATTCTTTCCGCTGAGGGCTATCTGATTAAGAACAATCTGAAGGATAAGCTGAAAAATGCAACGCACATTCTTTGGGCTACCGGCGGCAGTATGGTTCCCGAAGAAGAAATGCAGGCATACTACAATATGGGGAAATAAAAGGATATAAATATAGAATACTATAAAACGGAAAACAGCGAAGTAACATATTTTGCCGAAATCAGAGAAAACAGGGAGAACTTGCAGAATTGCAGGCTCTCCCTCTTTTACTGCATCGGAAATATCGTTTTTTTATATTTTCAGCACTTCAGGATATGTGGCACATTGTGGCACATACTCCTGCGTTTGACAGCTTTTAGCCGTCAGTCTCTCTTCGCTGTCCGTTTCGCTAACCTGAGCGCAGAGCTTGCAGAGCGAAAAGACACCGCATGCTGTGCATACTTCTGCGATTGCATCGCCTTATGCTTATACCCTTACCCCGTATAATTCGCATTTTTATCTTGTGAAATTCCCTGCATTTCGCTCTAAAAGCTATTTGCAGGGAATTTGCGAGTATCAGAGAATATTAAAGAATGGAAGATGCTGTTAGAGAACAGCAGAGAACATCTGAGAACATCTGAGAATATATTTTACAGATATAAGCCGCAGGGAAAGGGATGTGATCGCTATCATTTCTAAAATCGATCGCTGTAGTTGAGCAGATTGCGAAGAAAACCGCCCTTTACTTTTGCGCCGGATTTTCCGCTGCTGTTGCTGCTTCTGCTGTTGTTACTGCCGTTATTTCTGTTGCTGCTGTCTGCATCATTTCCGAAGATTCGGTCGTAGCGGACAATATTTGCATAAAAATCATCTTCGGTGCAGCGCAAAATGGCATAGGTGCCGCCACTGCCGTCGCGGGGTTCGGTCAGGCTGCCGGGATTGATCAGGTGGATTCCGCCGATTTCCTCTGCAAAGGCGACATGGGTATGACCGAAACAGACTGCAAAACAGTCTTTTTCTTCTGCCATATAGAGAAGATTATCGTATTTGAAATCGACAGATTCCCAGTTGCCGTGGGTCAGCAGAATTTTTCCATAGGGTGTTTCGACAATTTCTTTATCTTCTCGGGTATTGCCGTCACAGTTTCCTTTGACGCTGATGACGGGAATCCCCAAAGTATCTTCCAGCATAAATGCGTCGTGCTGATAATCTCCGCAGTGTAAAACCAGGTCGATACCGGTGAGTTTTTCTGAAATTTTTAATACCCGGTCGGAGTCTCCGTGGGTATCGCTGAGTAAAAGTATTTTCATAAACAGTGGCTTTCCCGACGGAAACGGAATACTTCCGTCGGAAAAGCGTTTCCTCCTCTCTGGGCAGCGCCAACATAACAAGTTTGAAATTATTATGCCATATACCATACCGAGCTCGCTGAACACGGAATCGGAAGGGCAAGCTTCTGTGATTTCTGCATTGCGGCAAGGTCGGTGCAATATTTTGAAATCATTATACCACAATTTATGTATTTATGATAGAATTCTAATATGAAGACGATGAAATACAGTGAAAAACAGAAAATAGACTGGATTCTTATGAATTTGCGCCTTTCGGGAAGCCCCATAAGTGAAGAAACTGCTGCAGATATTGCAGCGGGAGGTTTTGCGATGGATGCGCCTTTGGAATACCACCTTTTAATCGGCAGGCTCCTTGATGTACTGCATTTGATGGAGGTTTCGGCAAAGGAGAATCGGGAGCTGAGCTGCGGACTTTTGGGAGAGTTTTACCGGACGGTTTCGGGAGGTGCTGAGCCGTTTTACCGCAAAAGCACACCGGTTTTGTTTCATCTGAGCTATAATCCGGTGCTGCCGCAGGAAGTTGAAGAGGAGCTTTCCGCACTTTTTCGGAAATTGAACGACGAAGCTGTTTATGAACCGCTTTCTCAGGCAGCGTGGATTCATAATGAATTGATCCGCATTTATCCGTATGACGAGTTCAGTGAGATTATTGCCCGTGCAGCTATGGAGTATGAACTTTTGTACAGCGGGAAGCCTATGTGTTCGCTGACCTTGCAGGAAACCGAATATAACTGTGCCTTGACAGAGTATCTGAAAGGCAGAGGAGGGGATAAGATTTTAGAAAACCTGCGTCTCAATGAGCTTATGGGCGAGCAGATCAGAGAAAAAAACACATTCCAAATTTAATATGGCCGAAAGATTTGTCTTTGAGATGCTTGCAGGAAGGTTATGAATGCTGTAAATATATTTGGTATATTTGGTGGGGCTTGTCGATTTATCCCGCAAACGAGGGGGCTTGTCGATTCGCCCCACGGACAAAGGGTTTGCCGATTCGCCCCACGGACAAGGGACTTGCCGATTCGCCCCACGGACAAGGGACTTGCCGATTCATCCCACGGACAAGTGGTTCGCCAATTCTCCCAGCAAACGAGGAGGATATTGATATTCCTGAAATATCGAAAAGAAAAAATGATATTCCCGCCATAATACTTTTTATATAGTAAAAAGACTGCATTCCTGGAATTATGCAGCCTTTACGAAGTTGTTTATGATGTGTATAAAGAGCCGTTGGCTCTTTTTCTTTAAACGGCGGTTACCATACCGTTATAAAGCTTGAGAACAACGGAACCCTCGGATTTTTTGAGTCCCTTTACTTTGGTAAGAACATCTTCTGTCTTTACATCTACTTCCTGACAGAGATAATCGATTACATGCGTAACTCCCTCTTTGTTCAGTTCTTTTCCGTTAATTGTGTTGACTTCTCCGTTTTTCAGTCCTAATTCCATATATGTCGGACAATCCGCATGAATTGTGTGCAGCATTTTGTTAACCTCCGGTTCTTTTGTATTCGATAGAAATAATTATACAACTATGTGCATAAAAGTCAATAGAAAATCTATAAAAATTTGAAAAAACTTATAAAAATTCTGAAGGGGCTATGGCGGAGTGTTATCCTTTTCGTATATTGTAGCCTGATTTATTGCCTTGGCGAAGCTGCCTTATCGCTATGGTGCAGCTGCTATATTGTTCTTGTGCAGAATCCTGTGGTAAAAAGAAGGGTTTTGTGGTAGTATAACAATAGGAAGCGTAGGGTTTGCACATACGGTATAGGAAACCCGGTGCAGTTTGTATATAGGAACAGGGGTGAATTTTTGAAAGAGCGTTTTCACAACAGATATTTTAAACTGGGAACTACAATCTTCTGTGCCGGAGCGGCTTTGATTGTGCTTTACCAGGTGTTTATACATTACGGTGAGGTTCGAGAGGGATTTTCTGCAATTATGACCATTCTGTCCCCGTTTATTTACGGATTGATTATGGCATATCTGCTTTGCCCTGTTTATAATATGACAGTACGGGAAACATACAGGCTGTTTTCCCGCGTTGTTTCGAAAAAACGAATTGCTTTCCGAGCGGCTCGTGTAATCGGAACTGTTGTTTCTCTGATTGTTCTGTTTGGAGTGGTGGGCGGACTGTTTGCGCTGGTCCTTCCCGAAACTGTACGCAGCGTCGTAGGACTGGTGCAAGATGCGCCGGATAAATTCAACGAGCTGATCCAGTGGATCCAAAGCACCTTTACTGCTGAAAAGTATCCGGAGCTTACAGATGAAGTCGGTGCGATTATCGGCAATATGCGGGATCACTTTGTGAACTGGACGACTACAGAATTCTTCCCAAGGATCGGAACTTATATGACGCAGATTTCTCAGGGCGTGATTTTGACACTGAAAACCCTGATGAACATTTTTATCGGCGTTATTGTATGCGTGTATTTTCTTAACAGCAAGGAGCTGTTTAAAGCGCAGACGCGCAAACTGATTGTCGCAACTGTAAATCGGAAACAGGCCGAGGAAATTCAGGACTTTGCCAATTTCTGCAACAGAACCTTCGGCGGTTTTATCAACGGCAAACTGATAGACTCTCTGATCATCGGAATTCTGTGTTTTGTTCTGATGAATCTGTTTCACTTTCCGTATGCGGTTCTGGTAAGCACTATTGTCGGCGTGACCAACATTATTCCTTTTTTCGGACCGTTTATCGGTGCAATTCCATCGGCAATTATCATCTGCTTCGCAAGTCCGGTCAAAGCAGTATATTTTCTGATTCTGATTTTGGCGCTGCAGCAGTTTGACGGAAATATTCTGGGACCGAAGATTCTGGGCGGAACGACGGGACTTGCCAGCTTCTGGGTGCTTTTCGCCATTCTGGTGGGCGGAGGTCTGTTCGGGTTTATCGGTATGGTGCTGGGCGTTCCGGTTTTTGCGGTATTCTTCTACTATCTGAACCGTTACCTTAGAAAGCGCCTTGCGAAAAAACAGCTGCCGCAGAATACAGCGGACTATCAGGATTTTAATAAATATGATATCAACAGGAAGGATGTATTGTAAATGAAGAGATTATATAATGTAGAAATGAGTGAATATACTTCGTTTCGTGCAGGCGGCTGCGCTGCGGAAATGGTGATTCCGGAGAGCGCAGGAGAGCTGATGTCTGTTATGGAAGAGATTTACAGAGACGGGAAAAAATATATTGTACTCGGAAACGGTTCCAATACTCTGATAAAAGACAGCGGTTTCAGCGGTGTTGTGGTGAAGCCGGCAGAGGCTTTTCAGGAAATCAGAACCGAGGGAGAGCGACTGATTTGCGGGAGCGGCGCGCTGATGTCTGCCGTGGCAAAAGCGGCTCTTTCCGAGAATCTGACAGGCTTTGAGTTTGCCAGCGGAATTCCGGGCAGCATCGGGGGAGCTGTTTTTATGAATGCAGGCGCTTACGGCGGAGAAATGAAGGATATTGTGGAAAGCGCGGAACTGGTCAGCGCAGACGGAAAAAGTATCCGTACTGTACCCGGTGCGGATATGGATTTCGGATACCGGCACAGTATTCTGCAGGATACCGGAGAGGTGGCCGTTTCAGTAACCCTGAAGCTTGAGAAGGGAAATCACGAGGAAATTTCTGAGAAAATGCATGAGCTTACCCGGCGCAGAAACGAAAAACAGCCGGTTCAGTATCCGAGCGCAGGCAGTTTTTTTAAGCGGCCTGTGGGGTATTTTGCAGGAAAACTGATTGAAGACGCAGGGCTGAAAGGGCTTTCCGTAGGCGGCGCGCAGGTGTCCGAGAAGCACAGCGGATTTATTATCAACAAAGGCGGCGCTTCGGCGGCGGATATTATAGATTTGATGCATCTGGTGCAGAATACGGTTTATGATAAGTTCGGCGTAAAACTGGAACCGGAGGTGCGGATTATTGGAGACTGAAGCTTGTAAATATAAAATGATATTCGATTATCATACTCATACTGTTTTTTCTCACGGGAAAGGTTCCATCGAGGATAATGTAAAAGAGGCGCTTGCCAAAGGCTTGAAAGGTCTTGCCATTACGGATCACGGTCCGGGTCATTTGACTTACGGTGTTAAACGGAAGGATTTTCCGGTGATGCGGGCGGAAATTGACCGTCTGCGCAAGGTGTATCCGCAGATAGAACTGTATCTGGGCGTGGAAGCCAATGTGATTTCCAAATCGCCATATATAGATGTAAGAAAAGAAGAACTGCAGTATTTTGACTTTTTGATTGGAGGATATCATTACGGAATCCCCAAAGGATACTGCATCGGCAACTGGATGTTTTCCCACGGCGCTGCGCCGGAGACTTTCGGAAAGCGGCTTCTTGTGAAAAATACAGATATGACCTTAAAGGCTCTTTACGAAAATGACCTGAAAATCCTGACACATCCGGGGGACAAGGGACCTTTTGATATCGCAGTTGTCGCAAAAGCCTGTGAAGAGACGGATACTTTGATGGAAATCAGTACATGGCATGCCCATCTGACCGTAGAAGAAATTAAAATCGCCGCAAAAACCGATGCAAAGTTTGTCATCAGCAGTGACGCGCATACGCCGAATCGGGTAGGAAGTTTTGCAGGCGGAGTGAAAAGAGCCCTTGCGGCAGGACTGGATATGAAACGAATCGTAAATATCGAAGAAGTACAGCCCGAAGTATAAGTGAAAAGCAAAAATAGAAACCGGAGCTTGAAAATATCGTGTGAGCATTTTAAAAGAAGCTGACGCAATCTCGCCGGATTCAGACGGCGGGCATTTCACGGGGAGAAACGGTGAAATCAGGAGAACTGGATTTATGGGAAAGAAAATGGATGTAGTCATAGTAACAGGCCTTTCCGGCGCGGGAAAGACCAATGCGGCAGACTGGTTTGAGGACCAGGGGTATTACTGTGTGGACAATATGCCGCCGGCTCTGATAAAGAATTTTATCGACCTGACCGCCTACTCGGACAAGGCGATTGAAAAAGCGGCATTTGTGGTAGATGTCAGAGGCGGTGAGTTTTTCGGGGATCTGAATATGTGTTTTTCTTATTTGGACAGCAATTCCGCAATTAACTGGAAAATTCTGTTTATAGAAGCTTCTGACGAAACACTGATTAAGCGGTACAACGAAACGCGGAGAAATCACCCTCTTTCCGAAGGTTCCACTACAAGAGATGTTATCGAGCGGGAGCGGGAGAAGCTTTCCGAGCTTCGAAAACGGGCGGATTTTATCATTGATACAACCAATATGAAAGTGGCGCGCTTTAAGATGGAGATGGAAAAAATCTTTGTGGGAAAGGAGCCCCGCAGCACTTTTGCGGTGAATGTGACATCTTTTGGCTATAAGCACGGGATTCCTATGGAAACGGATCTGGTTTTTGATATGCGTTTTATCCCCAATCCGTATTATGTTTCCAGCCTGAAAAAGCTGACAGGAAATAACAAGAAGGTATTTCATTATGTGATGAAGCAGCAGGTTGCCGCAGATTTTGCCGCCCGGCTTACGGACATGCTGGATGCGGTGATTCCTGCCTATATGAATGAAGGAAAATATCATCTGAATATTGCATTCGGCTGCACCGGAGGTCAGCACCGCAGCGTATCTATGGCAAATCATATGGCGGAAGTATTTCGGGAAAAGGGTTATCGTGTAACGCTGCGGCATCGGGATTTGAGAGGGTAAAAGTGAACCGAAATCGAATCGGAATAGAAAGAAGCAGTTTCCGGACAAAGTGATCTGTTTTTTCTCTACACACAGAGAAGCTTTTGTGGTATACTTAAAGACAACAAAGCTTATTTAGAAGAAGCAAAAAGGATTATCATCAAGTTTATAAAAAGGAGAATGACCAATGGACAAATTAATCATCAGTGCCTGCATCTGCGGCGCAGAAGTTACCAAAGAACAGAATCCGAATGTACCTTATACTGTAGAAGAAATCGTAAGAGAAGCAAAATCCGCTTATGACGCAGGCGCTTCCCTGATTCATCTGCATGTAA
Source organism: uncultured Eubacterium sp. (assembly GCA_937894585.1). Classification (GTDB taxonomy): domain Bacteria; phylum Bacillota; class Clostridia; order Peptostreptococcales; family Anaerovoracaceae; genus Senimuribacter. Next base: position 798 of record CALBGO010000017.1, on the reverse strand, counting down.
GATGGGATGACGGAACTCCGACTCAGGATAAGGGCAGATTCCAGGAATGTATCGATGCGATCAGAAAAGAATGTCCTGATGCTATTATCCAGCCTTCCACAGGCGGAGCAGTAGGCATGACTGACCTGGAAAGATTACAGTCCACAGAAGTTGTTCCGACTCCGGAGATGGCTACTTTAGACTGCGGTACCTGCAACTTCGGCGGAGACGAAATCTTTATCAACACTGATAACACAATCGTAAACTTTGCTAAGATTATGCAGGAAAGAGGCATCAAGCCGGAATGTGAAGTATTCGACAAGGGTATGATCGATACTGCTATGAAGACTGCACACAAGAAAGGTTACCTGCCTAAGCCGATTCACTGGGACTTCGTTCTGGGCGTACAGATGACTGCTACAATCAGAGATCTGGTATATATGGTAGAATCCATTCCTGAAGGCTCCACATGGACTGCAACAGGCCTTGGAAAGAACGCATGGCATATCGCTGCTGCTACAATTTCCCTGGGCGGACATGTTCGTGTAGGCTTCGAAGACAATCTGTATATGGAAAAGGGCGTTTTAGCTGAATCCAACGGACAGATGGTTGCTAAGGTTGTGGAACTGGCTAAGCTGCTGGGCAGAGAAGTTGCTACACCGGCAGAAGCAAGAGAAATCTTAGGTCTGGCACCGCTGAAGTAAGCACAGCAAATTACATAGTTTGTAAAGCATTGAAAGGCCGCTGCATTTGCAGCGGTCTTGTTTTATGGTGTGCTCGGCGAGCGCACATTCTAATGGGTGAAAGTCCCGAATCCGC
>CALBGO010000016.1 GCA_937894585.1 uncultured Eubacterium sp. | reverse complement strand
ATAACCGGACATGCATCCTGATACAGATTCCTCACCCAAAACTTCGCCTGCGCAAGATCTCCCCATGCGTCCATTTTTTCTGCAGTTTCAAGCAGTCCACTTCCCAGCTTTCCAAGCCAGGCTCTTTTCTCCACAAGATACGCCTTCTCCTCCTGTCTGGATTCTAAGCACTTTTGAATCAGATGCTGCTCCTCCGAGGTAAAATATTTATCTTTGGTAGATGCATAATCTCTTGCATAATTCCAGTAATCATTGTACCCTGCATTTGGCTTTCCTGAAAGACGGATTTTTTCACCTGCTCTATTGAGACGATACCCCACGAAAGCTTCTTCCCGAAACAGTTTGTTCTTCATCTTAACTTCAATATCATCGTCCCTGCCGTAAGATTCCTCTTCTGCCATTTCTTTCAACTTATGCAGCATCTTCTTAATTTTTGCAATTTCTTTTTCAACTTCGGCCTGATCCCGCTCCGGCTGTGTTGCATAAAAACGCCTTACAATCTCTTTCTGACTGTCACTGACAGCTTCAAATACAGACTCCGCGCTTCCTCCGCATTCTTCTAAATAATCTACATTCGCCTGTAAATGATCCAAATTTTTCTTTATTTTCTCTTCCAGCTTATTTCTTTTTTTCGGATCGTCGGTTTTCTCTAATTTACGATAATTGTTTTCAAGCTCCGTTATCCAGATTCTGATTGCTTTTTCATACTTTGCAATTTTTTTCTCATCGCTCATTTCTTTGCCCTCCCTGAAAAAAGGTTTCTGTTTTCATTTTACCTTTTTTTCAAGGGCAGAGCAAGGAAAACCGATTTTTTCACGAAAAATTCAGAAAAAGTAAATTGCTGTTTTTAAGTCAGTCAGACAGCAGCCTGCTTCACTGCCTCATAGGAATTCCACCTCCCCGCTCCCGCCGGGACGCACCTGTTTTCAGCCGTGCGTAAGTATCATGATCCCTTCCGGAGCCTCTTTGCCCTGATGCCGCAGCTTTCATCATTTTGCACGATGGTGTTTTTCGCAAGACGGCGCACCCGTACCTTGGCTCTTCCCCGGAGGAAAGTATCTGACCTTCTTCTATTCAGTTGCTTCCTCATATCTTTAAGGAATTCGAAGACGGGAATATAAAGAGAAGTTCACAAATTCGGGGAAGTATGCCTGTTATACCCCTGATAAAGAACAAATTGGATATAACGGGTATAATCGTTTGCTACCATATTCTATAGAAATCCGAATGAAGACAGAAAAAAGACCGGCCCCCTGCTCCGGTCTTCTTTCCTTTTTACAAAGCCTGCTCATCCAGCAGTATTTTCAATTTCTTTAATATCTGCTTTTTTCTTGCAGCCACTGCAGGCTGTGTAATACCCAGTTTCTCTGCAATCTCTTTCTGGGACATTTCTTCGTCAAAAACTGCCGATATCAGATACCTGTCTTTCGGTGCCAGACCTTCTATTGCTTTTCTGATACTGCAAAGCCTCTGTTTCTTCAGAAACTCATCCTCCGGTGAAGCTGCCGTATTTCCGGAATGAAACTCAAAGGAAATTCCCTGTGTCTGCATGCTTTCATAGGAATATTCGTGCTCCTTTGATTTTTTCTCCAGATATTTTTCATGCTCCCGCTGCTGATAATATGCCCGATATACTGCTTCACAGACTGCAACTCTGTCACCCTGCACTATCAGGGTATAATCTTTTCTTCCGCTCATACTAAGTTCCTCCTAAGAAAAATAAATTTAATCCTTTTCTTGAACCCCTTTGTTAATCAGAATGGCATGAGCAGCAAATAGTTTCGACAGGTTTTCCTCTTTTTCCCGCAGACTTTTTTCCGTAGGAAACAGTTCTGCCGGTTTTTCAGGATAATCAGCTTTTTCATTCAAAACCGATGCAATTGAATAAGTAACATAGATTCCGCTGATCCAGGCTATATAATTGGCATTTTCCAATCCGGCCTTTAGTTTATTTTCATAGGCCTTAACAAAAGGCTGCAGCTTTCTCGGATTCAGACTCCAGAAAAGCGTATAGTCAACGCCGAGCTGCAGGGCGGCCGGAAGATAAGATTCTTCAATCAGCGTCCGGACAGATTTATATTCTGTGCCTCTGCTTCCGTCTTCTTTTTCTGACCCGTTCCATTGCTCTTCGTCTTGCTCTTGGCGAGGCCCTGAAAAAAACCGCTGTTTTCCACCGCCTGATTGATTTCCCTGAGCATTTGATCCAGACTTCCACCCTTAGAAAGATGTGCTTCCAGCTCCTGCCCCGCTTTTTCCAAATCCCCTCCTATTGCCAGTGCAAGAAATCCCCTTACCGTAGACAGTACTTTCTGATCCATATCAGAAAGCGCAACGCCCATTTCCTCCAGACGGCACATTGTATTGAAATTCAGTTCCGGCATAATATAGTTTTTTCCATTAATTAACATACTTTTTCTCCTTTTTGTACGACTGACAGAGACAGCCGAAGCTGTCTCCTGTCAAATTAGCGTTCTTTGAAATTATGCAGACGGTGATACTGCTTTTTTACTAACCTTAGAGGAAGGAATTGCAACAACCTTCATATCTACTGCAGCATTTAATGCGCCTGCAACAATCAAAGCTGTATGCTGACCTTCAAATTCATAGGTATCTTTTCCGATATTCAGAGCATAAGTCAGAACTTTTCCTTCTGCTGCTGTCAGGGCTTCGAAAACCTCTGCTTCATAATTTGCCACAAATTCCATTGCAGCCATACCCTTCTTGCCCGGAATAAATACCTGTGTATCGTCAGCCAGTGTGGTAACTTCAATTGCTGCCGGGGCTGCTCCTAAATCCGGGAAGGATTTGATATTCACTCTGATGTCTGTTTCCAGACCGGTTCCGCTGATGTTTAAATATGTTCCTGTTGTACTGATTGCCATGTTTTTTACCTCTTTCTTTCTGATTGATTGTGAATCAGCTCTACAATGGCTTCTGCCAGTTCGAGCTTTTCCTCGTCTCTGCAGGTCATTTTAGGAATGATCATTTCATACTGTGATTTCGTAATGCCGCCTTCCACAAATGTCTCCTTTACCTGTAAGTTCATCAGAGAATGTTCAAGATAAATCTGCATTTCCTCGATCTGTTTCTGCAGTGTTTCAATCGCCTGTCCTCTGTCATCAGCCAGCTTTTTCATTTTCGCAAGAGCCAGCTTTGTTTCCTTGAATTTACTGTTGACTTCGTCATACCGATATTTCGGAATCATAATCATAGATTCTGGTGATTTACTTTCCATAAACTTCTCCTTTCTGTTGGTATCGCTGCTGCCCAGCGAAATTATATCAAACAGCGGGTTTCTTCAGATAAACGGTTGTTTCTGTTCTCAGTCCGCCGCTGCTCTGATACACACTCGTTGCGATATCGATGATTTCCCAGCCGTCGACCAGATGCTCCTCCAGCTGCCGGCTGATATACAATGGATCGCCGCAAAAATACTTTACCTGCATGGTTACCTCCTAAACTCTGCTTTTATTTCTGTTTTGTTATGACTTCCTCATATCTTTAAGGACTTTTTAAAAGGAAATATAAACAGAAATCAAAAAATAAAAAAAGAGCCTTCTGCGTGAAAATCTGTATTTCACACAAAAGACTCTTCTATCTTCAGAATCTTGCCGGGCTTTCGCCCGAATCAGCCGATTTACTTCCTAATAATTTTTCTTCTTAAATCGTTCTTATTTTGTATGGCTTAAGATAATATCTGTCAGATCAACAGGATCTACAATCTTTCCGTCTTTGTAGACTCTCATATTGCCGCTTGCGATTTCGTCGATCAGGATAACTTCGTCATTGTTGTATCCGAATTCGAACTTGATGTCCCACAGTTCCAGACCCATAGAAGCCAGATCATCTGCAACAATCTTAGTGATTTTTAAGGTCTGCTCCTTCATCTTTTCGAACATTTCACGGCTCATAACGCCCAGCGCCTCAAGACCTTCGCTGGTTACCAGCGGATCGCCTTTCTCATCATCTTTGAAGGTAGTTTCCACATAACCGTTTTCGAATACAGCGCCGTCTTCAATATAGCTGCCGTATCTTCTGATGAAGCTGCCGGTTGCTCTCAGTCTGCAGATTACTTCAAGCCCCTGTCCAAACGGAGTTGCACGCAGAACTTCCATCGTTGCATTGTCAACATCAGCACTTACATAGTGCGTTTTGATGCCTGCTGCGTTGATCATTTCAAAATATCTGATCGATGTTCTTAAATTTGCTCTGCCGATGCCCTCAATGGTCAGACCCACTGTGTTTTCGCCCGGATCAAAAACGCCGTCCTTGCCGGTGCAGTCATCCTTGAACTTCAGCATTACATTGCCGTTGTCCAGCGCGTAAACATCTTTGGTTTTTCCCTGATAAATTTTTTCCATTGGTGTTCCTCCATTTTTCTTGATATATAAGTAATAAAATTGTTTACACTGTCATAGAAGACGGTCGCCTTGCCAATACGCTTGCAGGCTACCTCAGAAATAACAAAAATATTATACAACTAACCTTCCTCTGTGACAAGAAGAAAATCGCCGAAGCGTCATAATAAATTTTTCGTTTTTCCGTTCTTCGTGACATTGTCACAGAAACCCGGAAAAAAGTCTGCTATGATACAGACATACAAACCAACAAAACAAAAACATCCAAATAACAGATTATACGAGGAGGTAATATTATGTCAGTAATGCATATCAATCAAAACAATTTTCAGGAAGAAGTGATGAGCAGTGAGAAGCCGGTTCTTCTTGATTTCTGGGCAGGCTGGTGCGGACCGTGCCGTATGGTAAGTCCCATTGTCGATGAAATTGCAGAAGAAAGAAGCGACGTCAAAGTATGCAAAGTCAATATCGACGAACAGGGTGAGCTTGCCGCAGCCTTCGGCGTTATGAGTATTCCGACGCTGATCGTTATGAAGGACGGCAAAATTGTCAATCAGGCAGCCGGCGCAAGACCAAAGGGACAGATTCTTGCTATGCTGGACGCATAAAGAGAAACTTACGGAGGTAAAAGATATGGGTTTATTCAGTTTTCTGAAAAGAGCAGACATCAATCAGGGGATTCTTCAATATCAGGCTGAAGAAGGTGCTTTTCTTTTAGATGTGCGCACCGAGGAAGAATATGACGCAGGACATATCCCCGGCAGCATCAATCTTCCTCTTCATCGAATTCAAAATATCGAAAGTATCATTCCGGACAAAAGCGCTCCGTTATTTGTCTACTGTCTGAGCGGTGCAAGAAGCCGGCAGGCTGTTTCCTATCTCACCGCTTCCGGCTATACACAAGTGACAGACATCGGGGCATTCAGCAATTATCAGGGAAAGGCAGAAAAGTAATATGAATAAAAAAATGAAAGTGATTATTGTCGGCGGCGTGGCGGGCGGCGCAACTGCCGCCGCCCGAATCCGCAGACTTGACGAACAGGCGGAAGTCATTGTATTTGAACGCTCCGGCTTTATATCTTATGCCAACTGCGGACTTCCGTACTATATCGGCGGTGTAATTGAAGATCCGGAAGAGCTGACACTGCAGACGCCGGAAAGCTTTTATGAGCGGTTCCGCATCGATATGCGTGTCCGCCACGAAGTAACGGCAATCCATCCGGAGAAAAAAACAGTCACGGTTCGCAACCTGAAAACCGAAGAGATTTTTGAAGAAAGCTATGACAAACTGCTGCTTTCCCCGGGCGCAAAACCGACCCTGCCGCCGCTGCCGGAGACCGATTTTGAAAATCTTTTCACGCTGCGCACCGTAGAGGATACCCTTGCAATCCGTCAATTTGTCGAGAAGCAAAAACCGAAATCAGCCGTCCTTGCCGGCGGAGGATACATCGGCATAGAACTTGCTGAAAATCTGCGTGAACTGGGACTTGATGTCACCATTGTGCAGCGTCCGAAACAACTGATGAACCCGCTGGATGCAGATATGGCCGCTTTTGTCCATGGAAAAATGCGAGAGTACGGCGTCAATCTGATGCTGGGACATTCCGTAGAAGGCTTTGAACAGGATCAGAACGGCAAAGACATAAAAGTGCTGCTGAAAGACTGTGAACCGCTGCATGCGAATCTTGTAATTCTCGCAATCGGTGTCACCCCGGACACACAGCTTGCCCGGGATGCCGGTCTGAAGCTGGGACTGAAAGGCGCCATTTTGGTAAACGAGCGCATGGAAACTTCCGCGCCTGATATTTATGCCGCAGGAGATGCTGTGCAGGTGAAACATTTTATTACCGGCGAAGAGGCTGTCATTTCTCTTGCAGGTCCTGCCAACAGACAGGGACGCATCGCCGCAGACAATATCTGCGGAGGAAACAGCATCTACAGAGGCTCCCAGGGGTCTTCCGTCATCAAAATCTTTGATATGACCGTTGCCGCCACAGGCATCAACGAAAATGCCGCAGAAAAAGCAGGTATCGATTATGACAAAGTATACCTGTCTCCTGCAAATCACGCAGGATATTATCCCGGCGGAAAGCTGATGACCATGAAGATCCTCTTTGAAAAAAACACCTACAAGCTTCTGGGCGCCCAAATTGCCGGTTATGACGGCGTCGACAAGCGTATCGATGTGCTTGCCTGCGCAATGCGGGGCGGTCTGACTGCACTGCAGCTTAAGGATCTGGATCTTGCCTATGCGCCCCCATTCTCATCTGCAAAGGACCCGGTCAACATGGCAGGCTTTATGATCGAAAACATTGCCGAGGGCAGGATGAAACAGTTTCACCTTGCGGACCTTGCCGACCTTTCGGAAGACAAAAGTGTCACACTGCTGGATGTCCGCACGCAAGAAGAATATAACGAAGGTCATGCAGACGGTTTCGTCCATATCCCTGTCGATGAACTCCGCGATCGAATGTTTGAAATCGATTCTGAAAAACCGGTCTGTGTTATGTGCCAGAGCGGTCTGCGCAGCTATATTGCATCCCGCATTCTGATGCAAAACGGCTTTGACTGTTTCAACTTCTCCGGCGGCTATCGGCTGTATCAAACCGTTTTCGAAGACAAAACCGCCTCAAAAACCGCATCCCTCTGCGGAAAAGAATTGTAACAGCGGCTATAATGCTGCAGCATCCATCATATAATAGGGAAAAAATATTCAGCAGTACCCGCCTCGGAAACTGCAAAGTATATGCTGAATATATAACGAATATAATATAAAAAATGTATGTAAAAGTGTGCATGAGGACATCTGTCCCTATATGCACATTTTTTTATCTACTTTTTTTCCTGTTATGCTATCATTAAAAAGTGAATACCAAACATCGGAAAATCTTTAAAGTTCTTTAAAGATACTTTAAGCATTTATAATGAAAAAGGAAAAAGTCTCTAAAAAAGCATAATCCACTGTAAGATTCGGATTCAAATTCTGTATATATAGGTAGAAGGGCATCAGGGAAAGGGAGGTGAAGACGATGAATGATGCAGAAATTATTCAGCTGTACTGGAACAGAGATGAAAAAGCCATTCCTGTCACAGCCAAAAAATATGGAAACTACTGTGCGGTCATTGCCGGAAACATACTGGAAAACAAAGAAGATGCAGAGGAATGTGTCAACGATACATACTGGAAGGCATGGGAATCCATGCCGCCGCATAAGCCGAAAATGCTATCTGCATTTCTCGGAAAAATCACAAGGAATTTATCACTAAACCGATATCGCCAAAATACTGCCATAAAACGAGGCTGTGGTCAGACTGCAGCGGTTCTTGATGAAATCGCAGAACTGGTATCCGGCACAGACAGTGTGGAACAGGAAATGGACCGCAGAGAGCTGATTCGAACCATCGACGATTTTTTAAGCGGGCTCCCTGCGAACAAACGAATGCTCTTTGTCCGCAGATACTGGTACTTTGACAGTATTTCCGAACTTGCCGTCCGATTTAAAATGACAGAAAATCATGTATCTGTAACGCTCAGCCGTCTCCGCCTGAAACTGCGCAGCTTTCTTTTGGAAAGAGGGTTTGAACTGTAAAATTCCGAAAAGGTTAAACTACAAAAATCTGAAAAAGTTGAACTGCAAAAATCTGAAAGAGTTAAACTATAGAATCTGAAGGGGGTTAAAATATGAAAAAGGAAGAATTCTGCGAAATCTTTGGTGAAATCAGCCCAGATCATATTGCTGAAACAGAAAAAGAACGCAAAATCCGAAAATCTGTATGGATCAAAACGGCAGGACTTGCCGCCTGCCTGTGCCTTGCAATACTCGTTCCATTGACCGTTCAGCATCTGAAAGCGCCGTCATCCGTTACGGAATATCCCGCAAGCTCCAATTTTATTGTAAACAGAGCAGACTATACATCCGAAAAATTCGATCTGGACGTCCGCATTTCCCACTGGCCGTTTCTGTACAGCTCCGAAGAGAAAACAGAAGAAGAATTCGCAAAAGAATTTGAAGACGCCATCGGTACAAGTTTGTCGGAGTTTCTGAAAAAACTTCCCAACTCCATGCAGCTGTCGTCATTCTATTCTGTCGATGTTCCGTCTTCCTCCGAAAGAGCAGATTATGTCCCGCACGATTATGTCTTCGAATTTCTGGCAAAAAACGGCGGAACTGTAAAAATCGCAATCTGCGCTTTTGAAGAACCGCTCAGAGATTATTTCTTTGCATGTGATCATCCGGAAGCATCTGAAATTAACGGCATAACCGCAGTAATCTATGGAATACAAAACAGCTTCAACGCGCAGTTTTCCTACGAAGATGTAAACTATGACATTGAAACAGAAAATATCAAACTCGATGAACTGAAAAATCTGTTAGTCTGTATTACAGACTGACCGGATTCTATAAAAAGTGTGTATATCGGAATTAAAATTCTCCATGCACATACTCAAAAACGAGATGTCTCCCGTCTGCCATCTCGTTTTTGATTTGAAAAAAATCAGCTTTCGTTCTTACCTTTGTTCGCAAAACGAAAATACTTCGCCTGCGCCTTGGCTGTTCGGCTTGCCATAACGCTCGCTTTATTTCTTGATTTACCTGTTTCATCAAATCAATCGTTTTGCTTCCCTCTCTATCCGATTCGCCATAATGCTCGCTTTGCTGCTTCCACTGTTCGGCTTGCCATAACGCTCGCGTTGCTGCTTTCACTGTCCGTTCTGCCATGCAGCCTGCGTCTTATGCCTGCTGAAGCTCTGCAAGTCTTTTTTCGTCTGTAATCTCTACGGTGCCTCGCCCCAGCGCTACCAGTCCCTCACCCTTGAAGTACCGGAGCATCCGTGTCACCACTTCTCTTGCCGTTCCCAAATGGGAAGCAATTTTCTCATGCGTCAGCTTCAGCTGCAGTGTACCCTCAATGGCACTTTCTGTAAGAAGAAACTCTGCAAGCCGCTTGTCAAAACTCTGCCACATAATTTTTTCCACCAGCCACATCACTTCTGAAAACCGGTCGGCCATAATTTGATTGGTGTAATTTGCCAGTGCAGCAGACTCCTCCATTACCTGCCGGTAAACATCCGGCGCAATAATCTGAATTTCCGAATCCTTTTCAGCCTCAATCATAATATCAAACTGAATACTGTTCATCATACAGGATGCGGAAAAAAGACAGATATCCCGCTCAAACAGTCTGTATATTGTAATTTCTCTGCCATCCTCTGAAAGAATATAGGCACGAAGCTGTCCTGTGCGAACCAGTACCAGCCCCAGACACGCTTCGTCTCCGCCACGAAGCAAAGTACCCGCCGCCGCCTTTCGCTCTGAGGCTGCAGCCGAAAGCTGTTCCTGCTGTTTCAGCGTAAGATCTTTCCATACAGGAAAATATTCTGCTAATTCCATAATACTGCCTTTCTTCTCCGACTGTTCACTCCAGTTAATTACTGTGCCTTTTTTCCATCGGCTTTTGCCTGGAATTTCTCATTCTTTACAATAAACCGCTCATGCGTTCCTTCTCCGATCAGACCTGCCTCATCATAAGCTGCCACACGAAAAACAAGTTTCCGTCCCTCCACTGCAGTCAGTTCACTTTCGCAGCGGACCGTCATACCCAGCGGCGTTGCAGAAAGATGTGCCACATCCAGCTTTGTACCGACAGTGCCCTCGCCTTCGCTCAGTGCATCTGCCACACTTTCCCACGCAGTCTTCTCCATCAGCGCAATCATCGCCGGCGTCGCAAATACCTGCAGCGTACCGCTTCCCATCGCAAGAGCAGTATTTTCTTCGGTTACTGTTACTTCCTGTCTTCCCTTCAGTCCTGTTTTCAGCATAATTCTCCTCCGTATTTTCCATTGATAGTTTTATTATACTATCTTTACCTGCCGGATTCAATCGGCCTTTTCAAAGGATTCAAGTTAGCTTTTCAAAGGATTTAAGTCAGTACAGCACCCCTCTTGCCGCAAATACCCGATAGTTTCCGTTCCCCTGTAAAATTCTTCTTTACTTTTCTTCTGTTTGGTATATAATAATTAAATTGCACTGCACATAATACACAAGTACATCATATCATCAAGGAGGCATTTTATATGAATTTTATCAGAAAGAACAGCAAAGGAATTTTACTCTGCCTGCTGATTGCCGTTCCGTCCTGGTTTGCGGGAAAAGCTTTTCCTATCATAGGCGGACCGGTTATTGCAATTCTGGCAGGTATGATAATCACTTTATTTTTCAGAGAAAAAGGAAGCTTTGCACCGGGTATTAAGTTTACATCAAAAAAAGTGCTGCAGTGGGCTGTAATTTTATTGGGATTCGGACTGAATCTCAATGTGATTTTAGAAACAGGAAAACAGTCTCTGCCGATTATCGTCTGCACCATTGCGACTTCCCTTATCATTGCTTATATACTGCATAAAGCAATGCATATCCCTTCCAACATTTCAACGCTGGTAGGCGTCGGTTCCTCTATCTGCGGCGGCTCTGCCATTGCTGCCACTGCGCCGGTCATCGATGCCGATGACGAGGAAGTTGCACAGGCTATTTCTATCATCTTTTTCTTCAATGTACTGGCAGCCGTAATCTTTCCCGCATTCGGAAGTGCCATTGGATTTGATACAACTTCCGGAGAGGCCTTCGGCGTCTTTGCCGGCACCGCAGTAAATGACACATCTTCCGTAACCGCCTGTGCTTCCACCTGGGACAGTATGTGGAAGCTGGGGTCTTCAACACTGGACAAGGCCGTTACTGTAAAGCTGACCAGAACTCTGGCAATTATCCCGATTACACTGGGACTTGCTTTTTTACGCACCAGAAAAGAGCGTCCGGCAGATCATGGAGACAGCGCCTCCGGCAGTAAAGTCAGTCTGAAACAGATTTTTCCGTTTTTCATTCTGTACTTTATCGCTGCCTCTGTCATCACAACTGTTTCCATCTCCGCCGGAATCTCTGCGGAATTCTTTACACCGTTTAAAGAGCTTTCCAAGTTCTTTATCATTATGGCGATGGCAGCAATCGGTCTTAATACGGATTTAGTCAAACTGGTTAAAACCGGCGGCAAACCGCTTCTTATGGGGCTTGCCTGCTGGGCAGGCATCACAGGTGTCAGCCTTGCTCTGCAGCATCTCCTTAAAATCTGGTAAGGAATTCTCTGAAATCCCCTGTACACTCCCCTCGAAGCCAGCTATTTTATTCTCAGCTGAGCCGCTCATTTACCGCCGGCTTCAGCTGAGAATCCTGTCTGTCAAAGAAATATACCTGATCCGACAGAAAATCACAAGGCTTTACAACACTGCGGTTTACGCTCATCACTGCTTTTTTCAGATCTTCTATCCTGCTTTTTTCAGCAGGAACCGCAATTACTTCATGAACAGAGGAAGGTAAAATATATAAATCGGACTCCATCAGCAGGGCAATTTTTGAAAGCACACCTTCATACAGCATCGCAGCTGCTCCGAGAATACCTTTTTTATTGCAGATAATGCAGCCCATCGGTTCTGCCCTTATGATTGAAACCGGCATAAATTCCGGTGTGTTTTTCTCAGCTTCAAGATACAGCTCCTCTTCAGTAAGCTGAAATTCCTCCGCAATCCTGTCTGTAATCACAAAACTGTTAATTCCGCCCTCGCTGTCTTCTGCGGCAAATCTGTATATGACAGAAAGATCCATGATCTCCCGATGAGGAAGTCCCTCCAGCATATGTCTGTTCTTCTCTGTATTAATCAGAGTATAAATAATTCTGCCGTCAGGATTATCCGCAGATAAACGGTCGCCGTGCCTTTTCAGATAATCTGCGCCGGCAAGAAAGTGAGCCGCTGCTTCTTCCAGCACCTGTTCTATCTCCATCCCCCGCATATAACGCAGATACAAATCATCCAGATATAAAATCGGTACAGCAGACGGCCGGCTTTCCGGCTGCAGCTGCAGAATTTCTCTGGTACGATTCACCTGATTTACCTGCTCGGTTTTTATCTTCCAGGACCGGTATTCCTCCGGAAGATACTCTTTTAAGTTCTTTATTACCGTTATTTTAAACGCATCGTATTGCATTTCGCACTCTCCTCATATAATCAAGTATTTTTTGTTGAATTTTCGAGGTTCTATACCTCATATATTTCGTCGAACAAGTTTCCTTTCTTCAAAACCTCACAAAGTTTCGGCTGCGGTTTGAAAATTTCTCATTTCTGTCTTTTTTACTTAAGCGGCATATATTCGTAAACCGATATCACTTCCATTTTCCGATAATAAAATCTGACAGTCACCGAAGGCTTCTCTGCGGTGCCGTCTGTAAACAAAATTTCCCATCTCCCTTCTTTGTCAGCTTCGGGAAAATTCAGCCTCAGAACCTCTTCTGCCTTCTGTGCCGCTCTCTTCCGATCAAAATAAAGTATACCTTCTCCAAAACATTCCGCATCGATCTGAAGAGCTGCTGCGGCAGCCGTCTCATCCGCCGCGGCTTTCATCTTCTCTTTCACCGCAAAAAGTTCATGCAGCTGCAGCCAGTATCCCGACATCGTAAAAATCAATATCGCTATTCCTGTCGTAATCAGTAAATTCTTCATAATCCGTCGATGCTCTCTCTTCCTGTATATTCACTGATGCATCCTCCCTTCTTTTCATAGGTGAATTGATTTTTTTCATCTTCGATATTCCAAAACCCGCCGTCAGCGATTATATTTTTCGCCGGTACAGATATCTTATATTCTATGATTTCTCCCCGAAAAGCCGGCGCTCTGCTGCATTCCGCAGAAACCTCATCTTCACTGCAGCGAAAAATTTCCGCAAGCTCCTTCTGCAGATTTTCCTCAGTCTCTTTGGTCATACACCCCCGCTGACGCACAGTTTCCCGAAAAGTATATACCTGCCTATCAGCCTCTAACAGACGGCTATGCAGCAGCTGACTGTGAGTAAACTGCAGCAGAAAAGCCAGAAGCAGCATCAGACCGGCTGCTGCTGTAATCAAGTTTTTCATGGCCTTGCCTCATACATTTCTATAGATTTTTCCATTACCGCGCTCCCTGCTGATTTCAGGCTGTTTTCATTTCCGGCAATCATTGCAAAAAGCAGACAGCCCAGAACCACCGTGCCGATAATAATCAGTAAATCCTTCATAACTATTCTCCGATTTCCATAGATTCAATACTTTCCACTCCCTGCTCCACAACCCCCTGAGCTGCCTCCCGCAGAGAAACTTCTCCTTCACCGAGCACCATCGTATTGACAATAATAACGCCCAGTAAAATTGTTCCGATAATAATAATCAGATTCTTCACAGTAAACCGTCCCCCTTTCTTTCTAAATGTATTTACAAGTTTACAGTTCCTTTTTTATAAAAACTTTCCTATAAAAAACAGCTTCTAAAATATCTGCTCTATCATCTGTAAAGTGTTCATAAACACTACCACAATGGTAAAATCCAGCAGAATGGCAAAAATGGTTGCCGTCGCCGCCACCGTCGTAATCAGACTCTTTTTTTCGGTTCTGTTCATTCCCTTTGTCATCCGCTCTCCCGTCAGCATCTCCTCAAAAGCCGTCATATGCAGAATCAGTTCAGCCGGATTTATTTTATCTATTTTTGACAGTACCGCCGCAAAAGCCGATGCGGATTTCAGAGGAACCCTTTCGGCAAGAAGGGCAAAGGCCTCCTCTCCCTGTCCCAATCTGTAAGCGGATAATATATCCGCATAAGTAGTCTTCAGCAGTCTGCTGCATTCCATCAGCTGTTCCAGAATAAAATCCGCCGACATCGGCATATTCCTGTGTACTGCCGCAAGGTTTTTCAGCACAATACAGCTGTTAAAAATTTCCCTCTCCATCTTTTCCCTGTTAATAAGATTCCAGCGGATTAAAAGCTGCTGTCTGCCTCTGTGCTTTATAACCGGCACTGCCCGTTTGGTATAAGATGCCAGTCTGCGCACCTTAAACAGCGGAGTTGTTCTGATTTTCATAAGCCCTCCTTATATATCCATTTTCTCTCTGGACAGAAATACGCTGAGCAGAAGGCTTGCCATATACATCATAACCATAATCAGAAACCACCTCATACCAAGCTCAGTGCCAAACTGATACCTGATGAATTTTGAAAGTGTAAATCCAAAGTACCGGCATGCTCCCGCTACCGTAAGCAGAAAACTGACGGGAGCCAGATATTTTAAAATCAGCCTTGCCTCATTGTTTTCCCGCTTTCCGTACTCTACAAGCTGGCGGCTGCGTATCATAGACGCCAAAAGATCCGAAAGCGCCTCGTCCACCCGAATTCCGTACAGATACGCAAAAAATATATTTGTGGAAAGCGCGCTTCCCCATGCAGTATCGATTCCATACCTGAATGCAGACAGATGGTACTCCACTTCTTCTTTTGTAACGGATTTCTGCAGTCCCTTTGCAAGCTGCAGCAGAAGCCGCCTTGCACCCGGCGCCTTTTCCAGTTCGGCAGAGGTTACTTCAATGGCCTCCTTTATATTAAAGCTGTTGATTTTGTAGTTATTAAGCAGCTCCTGCACCAGAATATCTCCCTCCCTTGATCTTGCAACACGACGGCTGTGCAGCTTTGCCATAAGGATACCGTAAGGAACAGCGCTCATAAAAATCCCGCAGATAAACGCCATCATCGTTCCCGCCGCCAAGTAAACCGTAAAAGATGTTCCCACACCGAGAATTACACTTGTCAGATAAAAGTTTTCCGGTCCCGTAAAAATCTTCTCTGCTTCGGCACCGCCGATTACCATACCGATATGCCTTCCCAAAGGACTTCTCCTGCGCAGTATACCGCTGTCAGATGCCGCCCTTAGATTTCGCCTGATATAAAATCTGCTTCTGAGCGCACTTGCCGCAGTATATAAAAGCGGATACTGCCAGAGAAAAATGCCCGTCAGAAAACTTGTATAAATAAGCTTATCCAAGACACACCGTCCTTTCCTCCGTATCCTCCTCAGATATCACTTCCGTACTGCCGCACCTGCCGAAGCTTTTCCTGCTGCTGTAATAAGCCGGATACACCTTGGGATTCCCCTTCAGCAGATTTCCTTCCGAAAGTTTTTTGAGCATATGCTCCATTTCCTTTATCAGCTCCCTCTGCTCAGGATATTTTTTCAGTTTCTCTTCGCAGCTGCTTCCGTTCCAGCTCCATTTGCCGTTTTCAAAGTCATAGGCGCAGATTCTTCTTGCAGATACCCGGTCCTCCTCCATATCGTAATCGTATTCCCAGATTCCAAGGAGTACCTTTTTGGATTTGTCCGAAGGTACCTGCGAGAGTTCGAAAACATAATCAAAATTCTTATAAACCTGTGAAATCAGCGGCCGCATATTTCCTCCGAAAGTTCCGCATATAGCGGAAGCCATTTTATAAGGAACATTGATGCCGTCGTTATCGTGTATGGTTCCTTTGCTTCTTCTCGTTCCCGTTGAAGTAATATCCAGGGCCAGACGAAATGCCGCGCTGTCTCTCATCTCTTCCAGAAGAATATAATCGTTATCGCCCCGAAGCAAAGATTTCGTAATAGAAGAAAGTCTCTGCCCGTCGGCAACCAGCTGCATAACAGGCGCTTTAGGCATAATTTTATGCCAGGGTGTTTCCGGGTCGGTTGCAACAGCAAGCCCCTCCAGCGACGGATCTTCATAACTCTGCCAGACCTGCATAAAGGTAGTTTTACCTGACCGAACCTGCCCTGCAAAAAGTACATTAAACCCGATTTCCACCATTTTAAGAAAGAGAGGGATTGCTTCCCCCGGTATGGTCCCAAGGGCAGCAAGATTTTCAAATGTCAGTTCCTTTAGGATATACTTACGAAATACCATAATATCCTGATCTTCTTTCGTGCGATCACCGGAATAAATGGTGATTCTGATTCCGTTATGCAGATAGACCTCATGAAATCCGTACTCCAGTCTTTCGTAAGGTGTTGCCAGCAGCAAGGTCCGTTTCAGCTGCTCACGCCGTCTTTTCGGAATCCTCTGTGGCTGCAGGCGGGATTTTCCGTCAATCAGACAGTAAAGCCGGTCTCCGATCAGCTTTGCGGACGAAGAATCTTTGTATTTCTCGTCCATATCATAAGCCCACGGAGCAAGACCGGAAAGGCCGTATACTTCTGCAAAAATACCCTCGGAAAGACTCGGATACCAGTCCGGGTACCAGCTTTTTTCAAGTTTCTTTTCCCTGAGTATTTCTCTGATTTTTTCTTTATAAAACTCGGTTTCCTCCGAAAATCCCATAATCGCCTTCTTTTCGCGCTCTAATTTCCGATTTTTAGCAAGATCGTCAGTTTCGTCCCATTCCTTATCAAACTCCTTCTCTATGACTCCGCAAATCTGCCGAAACCGTTCCATAGGATCTGATTTTTCCTCTTCATCGCTTTGCAGTGTTCTGCTCAGATACTCCTCTAAAGAAAATGCTTTTTCCATAATGTCTCCTTTGGTGTCTCAGGTTCAAAAAGATTTCCCAAAGCGGCAACAGCTTTGGCAAATTTCCCATATCGCATCAGACTTTTCCCCTCCATTTCCGCCTGCCAGCCGTATTCAACATAGGGAACCGTAAACGCACAGTCCCGTTCACATAAAGTCAGAATATCCCCCTTAAGAAGAAGTGCCGGATCTTTCATATACTTATTGATAACAAGTTCTCCCGGTCTGTTCAGCGGTTCTACAATATTCTTCTGCATAAGAAGCAGCCGCCGAATCACCTTTGACTGCTGCGTTGTAACAAAAAAGCGGAAATCCGCCGTATTAAGCGCTGAAATCGTCAGTCCCTGATTGGCATCACATCCTCCGTCAATGACCGTATAATCGAATTCACTTTCCGCCTCCTTCAGCATAATTTCATAAGTGTTTTCTGTAAAATACTTGGAAGTCAGCGGGTTTCTCACTGCGGGCAGTACCCACAGCCCCCTCACCTGCGTAAGATTCTGAAACAAGTCTTCCCGTTTCACTCTGCCGCTTCTGACGGAAGCCTTTAGATCATCAATGGAGCGGTGTTCATCTATATTGAAAAATTCATCACCGAACTTGCCGCTTCCGAGAATGTAAAGTACTCTCTGTCCCCGCTGCTGCAGCAGCTCTGCCATAGACTGTGCAAGCATCGATGTGCCTACCTGACTGTCCCCTCCGAAAAATCCTATGATTTTCTTCATAATTCCTCCTGTTTCCTGTCCCCGCTTATTCATAGACGACAACCATTTTCTCTCCTGCTGCCGCCGCTTCTGATAAAACCGCTGCCTGTTCTTTTCTGACAACAACTTCTATCTCCCTGTTTTCTGCATCAAAGGCAGACACCGGCGCTTCTGTCAGAAGCCTTTTCCCGCTGTAAAAATATGCCCGATTCCCTCTGACGATTGAAGAAGGCATCGATGCCAGCCAGTCCTCCGGCACAGACAGAATAAAGCGGCCGTTCTTGCCTGCAGAAAGTCCTTCTCTGACAAAGTATTCGGGAAACAACGGCATACCCTTATGAACAAAAGACACGGCTTCTTTTCCAATCAGCGATTTCTGTTCTTCAGGTCTTAAAAAGCCTTCCTCCCTGACATCCATTTTCACCGTTTCAAACATATCCTCTCTCATAACGGTTCCCCTCGATATGTTTTCTCTGCATACCAGCACCTCGTCATACAAAAGCTGTGTTTTTCCCCACTTCTCCCATGCAATCAGCGCTGAAATGCTGGCCGCAATTAAAACGATTCCTATAATCTTTTTTCCTCTGTCCAAAATACTGCGAAATCCTCCTTTTCCTTATTTCTTTCTGTGCAGCATAAAGTACGGCTGTCTGTCATCGACAGTAACGGAACAGCTGTCAGAAAGACTTCTGCTTTTGTTTTCTCCGCCTTCTGCGCTATATTCCGTTTCAAAGAGAAACACCAGCTCTTCGGGCCGATTCTGTCCCCGGCGGTACAACATATCTTCATCAAAAAGTTCTCCCTTGTAAATACCTTCCGACAGGAAAATCCGCGTCTTATAATCCGTACCCTTTATACGCACAAGGATTGATGCAGGCGGACTTTCTCCCTCAAAGAAAGCTCGAAGTACAAATTTCTCGCCGCTCCAGAATATATGAGGTTCCCTGAGTTCCTCCGTTTTACCGCGTTCCCTGTAAAACCTGTTGGCATTTTTCCGGTTCCGTTCCCACTCTTCTGTGTGCAGCACCATACCTGTCAGCACAGGCTCAGAAGGTTTCGTCACTTCTTCCCCGTCTGTATCTCCTCCAGCTTTCTCTTTAGTTTTACCGAATCCTCCCCCGCTTCCTGCGGCTTCCGATAAAGTACCTGCAATTCCGTAACCGCCTTTCTTTTTGACGGCGCAAAGTCTTTCCGCAGATGTCTTCTCCCCGGCTTCACCGTTCTGTGCCGCTTTTGCGCAGACATCACAGGTCAGAGCAGCACATAAAACAATGACCGCCAGCAATCCTGCGGCGGTCCACCAAATAAATTTTTTCATATGCCTCCTTTCTTTTCGGATAGAAAAAGAGCTGCCTTTCGGCAGCTCCTGTCCCATTTACTTCCATCTATCCTTACTATCATATTAGCATGTATTTTATTCCCTTGCAATACTTTTTTGACATTTTATGTAAATTTTACATTTCACAAAAAAGCTATTTTTTTCCAATCTGTCCGGCATCGCCCTTCTCAGACAAAGTGTCTGCCTTAACATAAGGCGCAGCACTTTTATTTTAATCCTGCCGTCACTGAAAATACCTGCCGATATCCTGTCCAAGCCATCGCTTAAGACACCGGTTCTTCGTCCCGCAAGTCTAAATAATGGACAGATTCTTTGCGACAGTATAAAGAAACCGCTGCTTCCAATACTTCCACATCTTCGACGGATAAGTCTTTCCCGAATTTCTGAGAATCAGATTGCTGAGCACGAAAGATCGGTATTCTTCCGGCACAGCCTCAATAGCCGCATGAATGCCCGCAATGCGTTCTTTCAGAACCGCCTGCTCCAAAGCGCAGTTTTCTGTAGGTCTATAAAGCACAAAATTACCGGTTCTGTCGCTGACCACGCTCTTTCCCTCGGACAGATGTTCCTCCGACTCTATCTCCGCAAGGCGCGCTTCCATTCTTTCCAAATCGCGCACCGCCCATACGGACTGATAATACACCTCTTTCGGCAAAACCAGATGTTTGTATTTGGTCTGCTGCCATTCCTTGCTCATAATCACCTCTTTCCGAAACCTCTGATTATTTTTTACCATAATTTACATATATTGTCAATACTTTTCTGAAAAACAACCTCAATCCGTACTTCCTGCAGAGGAAAGACAAACGCCTGTTATGGTCAGCGTTACTCCCACTACAGTATACCAGCCGAAAGGATCTCCGGCGATGAAGCATCCGGACAGAACGCCGACCGCCGTTACTGAACTTGCTACCAGATTGGTTCCTACCGCAGGCGGCAGTTTTGCCAATACGAAATTATAAATCAGATAACAGATACAGGAACATCCCACACCTAAAAACAGGATGTCGGAAAGAATATCAAAGTTCTGAAAGCATACTGCATAGGCTCTGAATCCGTTCCCCGCAAGCAGATTAGCAGCATTGAAAAACACAGCGCCCATCATGGAAATGGTAAAAGTGATTTCGATAGCTCCGAATTCAGAAGAAGCTCTGCTGCTGGCAAAGCTGAACATCGCGCCGACGATTACGGCAATCGTCAGATACAGATAGCCGATTCCTTTACTGCCCAGCGAAAATCCCGGTGAAAACATAACGCAGATAACAACGCCTGCGAAAGCGATTACAATCGCCGCCGCAGTCAGTTTTCCCGTCTTTTCCTTCAAAAAAAGACCGCCTACAATCAGTACAATCAGAGGAATCGTCGCAATAAAAATAGAGGATTCAGACGCTGTGGTGTATTTAACCCCGAGGGCTTCGAAAATGGCATATATACAGGGCTGCGTAAGCCCTACAGCCAGTACGTTTTTAATATTTTTTCCCTTATAACTGACCTCTACAACGCCGATTCCCGTTAAAACCAGAAACAGCACCGCCGCCACCGTCCAGCGCAGCGCCAGCACTTCCATAACATCCAGCGTTTCCAAAGCCGCAGATGTCCACAAAAAAGACAGGCCCCACAGCAGTGCCACAACAGGTACCAGTCCGTATACAAACCATTTCCGTTCGCTCAATTTACAGTGCATATAGATTACAGTTCCTTCTTTATTTATTTCTCTGTCCCGGGCTTCCCTTTTTCCGACGCTTTTTCCCAATGCGCCCCTTCCGATACTCTTTTCCGGCGCTCTTTTTTCAGTGCGCTTCTTCTAACGGTCTTCTTCCGGCGCTCTTTTTTCTGCTTCCAGTATCCTGATAACATCACCAAAAATCCCGTAAGCCGTCTGCTCGATTTCCGGCGCATGTTCAATAACAGACAGTTTTCCCATTAAATCCGTTGTGATGGATACTACCGAAGTGGTGCTGTCAATAGAAGCCAGCATATCGCGCCGAGCCACTTCAACAGGCTTTACCGACGCTTCCACCCTGCCGTCTTCCGCAAGTCTTCCTCTGCACAGAAGCTTAATCACTTTTCCTCTCTCTGCCGCAGCTTTGATATCTTCTTCCGTAATATCGGAAATACCTGTACGGTCTACATCTTCCGGCGTAATATCCGCCTTCATCAGCACATTCAGAAGCGCTGTTACCTTCGCAGCCGCATCGTAGCCTTCAATATCCATAGCCGGATCCGCCTCAATAAAACCAAGTTTCTTTCCGGCTGCAATAATCTCGTCGTAAGACTTTCCCTCAGCCATTTCCTCCAGTATGTAATTGGTCGTACTGTTTAATATGCCCGAAACCTCTGTTATGCGGCAAAACTTCAAAGTATGCTCCGCCAGATTAAAAATCGGCGTACCGTCCATAACCGTGGTTTCATAGAAAAAACACAAGCCTTTTTCCGCTGCCAGAGCAGACAGTTCGTTAAACGCCCAGGCTATCGGTCCTTTATTGGCGCTGACAACATGCTTTCCGCAGTCAAAAGCTCTGCGTATATGACTGATTGCCGGCTGTCCTGTAAAAATATTCAGAGGCGTCAGTTCCAAAACCGCATCGCAGTCTGCCTGTTCTATCACCTCTAGCGGTGTCAGACTGCACAGTCCCGGCGTATCCGGCGAAAATCTTCCCAAATGCTCGGCATCATCCGCTGCCTTTGCAATGTCGATTCCCTCTCCGTTAACGACGGTGCCTTTTGATGCTGTAACAATGGCGGTCACTTTTACACCCCGTCCGTACACTTTACGGATTTCAGCATCTTTTTCCAAAAGCATCCGTGCAAAAGCCTTCCCTGCATTTCCAAAGCCAAGCAGAGCCAGTTTCAAATCTTTCACTATAAAAATTCCTCCTGTTTTTCTTCTTCATGAAGAAGAGCATGAATCCTGTGGTTCAGCATGTCCAGTGCAACCACATTAAAGCCCCCTTCCGGCACGATAATGTCCGCATTCTTTTTACTCGGTTCCACAAACTGTTCGTGCATAAGCTTTACGGTAGTCAGATACTGGGTCACAACAGACTCCAATGTTCTGCCCCGCTCCTGCACATCTCTTAAAATCCTGCGGATAATCCGCACATCCGCATCTGTGTCCACAAAGACCTTAATATCAAATAAATCCAGAAGCTCCTGATTTTCAAAAATCAGAATCCCCTCCACCACAACCACCTTGGAAGGTTTTACCCTGACCGTCTCTTCCACTCGGTTATGAATGGTAAAATCATAGACGGGTCTCTCAATTTCTTTCCATTCTTTCAGCTGTCTGATATGTTCAATCATCAAATCCGTATCAAATGCGTCAGGATGATCGTAGTTCAGTCCGCAGCGCTCTTCATAACTCATATCATTATGTGCTTTATAGTAAAAATCATGGCTCAGCATGGTAATCTCGTCGCTGAACTGTTTTTTGATATTGTTTATCATAGTACTTTTGCCTGAGCCTGTACCGCCTGCAATGCCTATCACTATTACATTATTCATCTTTTTCTCCGTGCCGTTTTCTTTTATATGTCTTTTTTCATTTTTTCTGCTGCTGTTCTGCGCACCTTTCCCGAAGCTTTTCAAATTTACTCCTGCTCCGGCTTTGCCCTCTCATCATCGAAAGGAAGCTCCCGCGATCTGTCTTCCTCTGTTACCGCAGAACCCAGAACCATAGTCGCCTTAGCCAGTTCCTGCACAATATTGTTGATTTTCACAAGTTTATCTTCCGATATGTTATTGCCCATAATCAAATCTGTATTGTAAAGGATTTTCTCTATATCGCTGTGAATTTCTGATATCTGTTTTCTTACAGACTGAATTTCTTCATCTTCCGCGCCTGCCGCCTCAGCTTCTTCATAGTTGAGGAGCTGCGCGGTGTTCATATCCAGCTCGAATTCGGAATTTCCGAGAACCACCACAGGATCATAACCCAGTTTGTCGTGAAGCAGTTTTCCGAAATCTTTTTTCGAATCCTCCTCGCCGTGAACAAGGAATACCTGTTTCGGCTTTTTCTGAAATCCCGCCGCCCAGGCAAACAGTCCGCTCTGATCCGCATGACCCGAAAACCCTTCCAGGTTGTAAATTTCTGCGTTAACATGAATTTCTTCTCCAAACAGAACGATATCCTTTGCACCTTCCACCAGCAGTTTTCCCAAAGTTCCTTCCGCCTGATAGCCTACAAAAATTACACTGGATTTCGGATCCCAGAGGTTATGTTTCAGATGGTGGCGAATTCTTCCGGCTTCGCACATACCGCTGGCGGAAATAATAACTTTTGGATTTCTGTCCATATTCAAAGCCTGAGATTCCGCCGTACTTCTGGTAAATTTCAGATTTTTGAAATCCAGCGGATTATCTCCCCGCAGAATATAATCTCTGGTTTCCTCGTCAAATACCTGCGCATTTTTCCGAAATACCTCCGTTGCAGTGGTTGCCATAGGACTGTCCACATAAACCATCAGCTGGTCCATTTCCCTGCGGTACTCGCTGTGTTCTTCGTAAAATTTATTAAACTCGAAAATCAGTTCCTGCGTTCTTCCTACAGCAAAAGACGGGATTACAACCGTGCCTCCTCTTCTTACGGTTTTCAGCACAATATCCAGAAGAGACTTTATGCTTACCGCATTGGCAGGGTGATTTCTGTTTCCGTAAGTTGTCTCCATAATGACATAATCGGCTTTTTTAATTACGGTAGGATCCCTCAGTATCGGCCGGTCTGTCATACCAAGGTCGCCGGAAAAGACAATCTTGGATTCCTTGCCGTCTTCTTCCACCCAGAGCTCCGTAATCGCAGAACCCAAAATATGCCCCGCATCATTAAACACAATTTTCATATGCTCGTTAATCCGGATCTGCTGATCGTAAAGAACCGGCTCCACATACTTAAGCGCCTCCACCGCATCGTTGTAAGTGTAAAGAGGTTCCACCGGCGGTTTTCCCGCTCTTGCTGCTCTTTTGCTCTTCCACTGAGCATCCTTTTCGTGAATGAATCCGCTGTCTTTGAGCATAACATCCAAAAGGTCTGCCGTAGCATCGGTGCAGTAAATCTTTCCCGTAAATCCTCTCTTTACCAGAAGCGGAATTCTCCCGCAATGGTCGATATGGGCGTGGCTTAAAATCACGCACTCCACCTCTGAAGGCTCAAAAGGAAACGGCTCGCTGTTCAGCGCCTCCTGCGCTTTTCCTCCCTGAAACTGACCGCAGTCTAAAAGAATCTTGTGATTTTCTGTAGACAGCAGATGACATGAACCGGTTACACCTGATGACGCTCCGCAAAATTTAATCTTCATGATGCTTCTCCTTATCTTAAATAACAGACACGGTTTCGAATTCCGCATATGCGCTTTTATTATACAGGAAATATCGAAAATTTAAGTCTCCTGACAGAATCGGCACAGCCGTTTTTTATATCTCCTTAGTCCAAAGCTCTGCTTCTCCTGTGGAAACGACCGTTGCACCTGCCTCAAGAGCGGCTTTTACCTCTTCCATCGTTTCAACAATGCCGCCCGCAATAATCGGCATATCCACTTTTTCCGAAAATTCTCTGATTTTTTTGGTAATAATCCCCGGCATAATTTCTATAATGTCCGGCTTGGAAATTCTGATGGACTCTACAGAGGTTCCCACGGAATGGGAATCTACCATAAAAAAGCGCTGCACAGTAATCAGATCAAAGTCCTTTGCCATCTTTACAATGTTGGTTCTCGTCGTCAGAATTCCGTCGACTCCCTGCTTTGCAAGAAATTCCAGCCCCGATCGGTCTTTACCGATGCCCTCCGCAAAATCCACATGAATAAATGCCTTTTTGCCCGCACTGTGAATTTCTTTCACACACTGATTCACTGTCATAATGTTGGAATGCAGCAAAAATACCATATCCACATCCGAACGCAGCGCTGTACTGAAATCTTTTTCTGTACGAATCGCCGCCGCAATGGGTCTTTTCATAAAATCTACAACCATATTCCTCTCCTCTTCTCTCATGGTCATACACTGCGGCCGTAACAGCCGAAACACATATTCTATTACAGTTATTATAATACTTTTCCGTAGATTTTTGAATAGCCATTCCACTGAAAATTAAAATGAAATTTTCCTTTGAAATTGTCAGATCATTACATCGACAAAACCGAAAATCCGGCGGTATCAAATGAACGAATTGCTTCATCCGGATTGATTTCAAATGCGCTGTGCAGTCACAATTTCGCAGTCGTTTTTTAATAAGGCAAAATGACACACTGCCGCTATATATGATTCTCCTGTGTCATCTCTTTAAAAATATAAACCGCAAAAATGACAGGTTGTTCCCAAAATCAATACAAACCTGTCATTTTTCATCTTTGCCGCCTTCACCTGATCACCATTTTTTTGCTTCTATTCTATAATATTACATAGAATTCGTGCGTGTGATAGACTCTCTTTCTGCTTTCGTGACACAACCCTAAAAAAAACAAGTCAATGTGTCATTTCCGGCTATGTACCAAAAAAGAAAATGACACACTCTTATCTATATAGGTCAAGTGTGTCATTTCGTGCATATCCGCATATCTGCGTCATCTTTTCCTGACGACTTTCGATATTCATAGTAAGGAATTCTGCTGTTCTGCATTTCCTGTATCACAAATACATTCTGTAATGTTTGCGCTATGCTTCATCTCCGTGAAAATCGGAGCCTTCAGTAATATGCAGGTGATATTTTCCCGCCATTACTACCAGTTTCAGCGCCTGTTCGTGATCTGCGGAAGGATGGTAACACTCCATACCCTTCAGACCGTGTTTTTTCAAATCCCTCACAATTATATCCAGATTATCCCAGAATTCCGGTTCATCTGCAATTCCGATTTTCTTTATCTTCATCGGATGAGCAAGTACAGCAATTCCGCCTGCCTCGCGAATCACTTCAATCGCCTCATAAACAGAAATCTTTTCTTTTTCTACCTGATCGAAAATCTCCCACATATGATCGTGAGCGATCCCTTTGCGGCGCAGCGCTCTTGCAAAATCCGGCTTTCCGATATAATCCTGCTTTGGACGCGTGATCAGATCCTCTCTGCTCAGCTCAAAACCCAGGTCATTAAGATGTGCAAGAAGCTTTTCATTTCGAACTTCCCTTGCATCTCTTGCCTTCTTAATGTAAGTCAGCAGCTTTTCGTTTTCAATATCGATGTGATATCCGAGAATGTGAAGCTCCACCCGGTCTTCCCCGAAATCATATCCGCATCCGAACTCAATTCCGGGAACAATCTGCATTTCCAGGGCCTCTCCCGCAATCATGGCTTCCGATACGCCGGCAACTCCGTCGTGATCCGTCAGCGCAATCAGATCGTATCCCTTTTCTTTATACATCTTCACCAGCTCCGTCGGCTTGAGAAGGCCGTCCGAGTAGTAAGAATGTGTATGAAAATCCACTTTGTAATTCATAACTTATCCAGTCTCCGTTCTTTATTGATACAGCAGCTGAGACGCAATTTCAGCAGACTTCTGTCCGCCCTTCAGATATTCGATAATGGAAAGAGCAAAGTCAATTGCAGTACCCGGACCCTTTGAAGTAATAATATTTCCGGAAACCACAACTTTTTCGCTGCTGTATTCCGCACCGCACAGTTCCTGCTCCATTCCGTCATAAATCGTCGCTCTGTGACCTTTCAGAAGGCCTGCTCTTGCCAGCACCATCGGTGCCGCACAAATAGCTGCAAGAGGTTTTCCCGATGCATAGAATTCTTTCAGTTCTTCATTCAGCGCTCTGTGATTGCACAGATTCTCCGTCCCCGGCATACCTCCCGGCAAAATCAGCATAGCACATTTGTCATAAAGTCCCTCTTTAAAGAGAATATCTGCTTCCACACCGACACCGTGGGCTCCGTAAACCATCTTGTCCTCCATTACGGATACCGCCTTTACCTGAATATCCGCTCTGCGCAGCAGATCGATTACGGTCAGGGCTTCAATCTCCTCAAATCCGCCTGCCAAAAAAACATAAACCATAAAATTTTCTCCTGTTCAAAATACAAATTTACTTTCTGCTAATAGAAAATCCGTTCCGGCTTCGTCAGATGATAATGAGCATAAGTCAGAACTGCCAGCAGGGCTGCGCCGAAAAGAGACGCAAAAAGTATATACGTTCTGAAAAACGAATCTCCCAGTATTGTAACCAGTGTCTGTGAATCCTCAGAAAGCTCAATTCCGACAAAGAAATCATAAACTCTGACCCGAAAACTTTTCAAACTCCAGCAAACACCCTGGGCGACCAAAAGCAGCGCGGAAAGAACCGCACCGGCCCGGTATCTGTTTCGAAGCGCCTCTCTATAACCGTTTCTGAGAAGATAAATATAAATTGCCAGCGTAACGGCAAGACAGAACAAACCCGCTGCCAATTCAATGTTTAAGATATTCTTGACCTTTCCCATCACACGCTGCTCATCAGGCTCAAAAATAGGGTCCTGATAATCACCGTTATCCTCCTCTACCTGAAAAGCCTCGCCGCTGAAAGACGACCAGTAAGAAGAAATTTCCTTCGCCATCTGAGAACCGGTTACATTATACGGAATTTCATTGATAACCTGGCTGTCGTTGAAATGGAATACATAGATTTCAGACACACGCAATACCAGATTAGAACTCAGAATCACAATCATCAAAGGCAGCATCACTGCCAGTATGAGTGAACAAACATAGTTAAATTTGCGCATTTTAACTCCTGTCTACATGAAAAAGCGGGGATAGACGAAAAAAGCCTATCCCTGCTGTATTACCTTCTTGCTATTTAATAATCTCACATACTGCATCCGGTCCGCAGCCTGCAGCATTTCCTTCATCTGTATCCAGATGTACTTCTCTTTCGTGTTTTGCACCGGCTCTTACCAGCACATTATCAAAGATCAGACCTCTTTCGCCTTCGATTTTAATGCTTACAACATCACCGTCTTTTACGCCGGCTTCCGCAGCCTGTTCGTCATTCAAATGTACATGTCTTAACGCAGCGATTACACCGTGATCCAGTTCCACTTCGCCGCACGGACCTACCAGTTTGCAGCCCGGAGTTCCTTCTAATTTTCCGGATTCTCTGACAGGCGCTTTAATGCCGATGCCTCTTGCATCTGTCAGCGCAAGCTCAACCTGTGTTTCAGCGCGTACAGGACCCAGTACTCTGACATTCTTCAGAGTCTTCTTAGGGCCTACAATGTCTACAACTTCTTCAGCTGCAAACTGACCCGGCTGTACCAGATCCTTTTTCGGAGTCAGCTGATAACCTTCTCCGAATAAGGTTTCCAGATCCTTCTGACTTAAGTGTAAGTGCTTGTTGGATAAACCGATATTAACTTTGTAACCCATTTCTATACATCTCCTTTTATGTAATTATGTTAAAAATATTATAAACCTATTTACATTGACATATTACTCTTCCAAATAGCTGATATATGGAAGATTCCTGTATTTCTGATCATAATCCAATCCGTAACCGATAACGAATAAATCTTCTACCGAAAATCCGATATAATCGCCGTACACCTCCGCCTGTCTTCTGGACGGCTTGTCCAGAAGCGTGCAGATTTTGACACTCTTCGGTTTTTTAAGGAAGAAATAATCTTTCAGCGCGCGAAGCGTATTTCCAGTATCGATAATATCCTCGATAATCAGCACATGTTTTCCCTTGATTTCCAGCTCAATATCCTTTTTAATCTTGACTTCTCCGGAGCTGACTGTACCGCTGCCGTAACTGCTTGCAGATACAAAATCGATTTCAAGGTCAAGGTCAATCTGCTTCATAATATCCGCCATCCACGGAACCGCACCCCGCAGGGTTCCTACCAGAACCAGTTCTTCACCTTTGTAATCCTCTGTAATCTGTTTTCCCAGTTCCTCTGCTCTTTTTAAAATCTGCTCCTGTGTAATCAGTATCTTACCTTTAATTTCCTGTGCCATACTTACTCCTTATTTTCACTTCGTGTCCCTTTGGAATTTTCATCTTCTACATCAAATTCTACACCTTCGACAATCGTTTTGTCACGAAATTTTTTAGATAAATCCTCAGGTTTTTCTCCCATCCAGTATTTATCCAGTTCATCCTTCAAAGTCCACAGAATATAAATCCATAGAATTAAATCATCAAGAAAACCGAAGGGAAACAGAATCGGCGGAATTAAATCTACCGGCAGGAACAGATACACAATTCCGAATATAACCAGCGCTTTTTTTCGAAAAGGCACTGTCTTATCTTTCAGAAGGCTTCCGATGGCTGCGATTCTCCGCATTAAAACTCTCATGGTTATGAACTGCATTTATTTTTCCTCCAGCAAGTTTTCTATCAAAGCCAAAAGTTCTTCGCAGCCGGTCTTTTTCAGGGCTGAAACCGGAATTACTCTGTCTTCTTTGGAAAGCTCCAGTGTTTTTCGAATCACAGAAAGGTTTTTCTGCATTTCGTTTCTGGATACCTTGTCCGCCTTAGTTGCAACTACAATACCGTCAAGGCCATAATGACGCAGATACCCGTACATCTGCACATCCTGCGCAGACGGTTTATGACGAATATCCACAAGCTGCACAACTTTGCGCAGACCTGTCCTGTTCTGAAAATAGGTTTCCATCATTTCGCCCCAGTTTTCCGTGGTGCTCTTTGAAACCTTTGCATAACCGTACCCGGGCAAATCCACAATCCGAAAAGCGTCATTGATCAGATAAAAATTGATTGTTCTGGTTTTTCCAGGACTTCCGCTGACCCTCGCCAGTTTTTTTCTGCCGGTCAAAAGGTTGAGCAGAGAAGATTTTCCTACATTTGATCTCCCTGCAAAAGCAATCTCCGGCATAGTATCCGACGGATACTGAGACGGTTTTACCGCCACAGTATCCAAATCTGATTTTATAATTCTCATAATAAGTTACCTGCTCTATTTTACCAGCGCCTCTGAAAGCGCCTGATCTGCGCTGTCAATCAGCACAAACTCCAGCTGTCTGCGTACTGCTGCCGGAATTTCGTCGATATCCGGTTCATTGTCCTTCGGCAGCAGAACTTTTTTGATACCTGCTCTGTGTGCCGCAAGAACTTTTTCTCTGATGCCGCCTACCGGAAGTACTTTTCCCCGCAGTGTGATTTCTCCGGTCATCGCTACATCTCTTCTGACAGGAATACCCGTCAAAGTGGAAATTACCGCCGTACACATGGTAACGCCGGCAGACGGTCCGTCCTTCGGCACCGCACCTTCCGGTACATGCACATGTATATCCAGTTTCTTATAAAACTCTTCATCGATACCCAGCTTGCCTGCTACCGAGCGGATGTAGCTGACGCCCGCTTTTGCGGATTCCTGCATTACATCACCCAGCTGACCGGTCAGAACCAGTTTTCCCGTTCCCGCAACGGCAATGGTTTCAATCTGAAGGGTATCGCCGCCTACTGCCGTCCATGCAAGTCCTGTCGTTACACCCACCTGATTTTCACCTTCCACCGTATCGAAACGGAATCTGTGCTTGCCGAGATATTTTTCCAGATTGGACGGTGTAATACTGTAGGATTTTGCTTTGCCTCCCACAATTTTACGCGCGGCCTTCCGGCATAAATTGGCAATTTCCCGTTCCAAATTTCTGACACCGGATTCTCTTGTATAATAGTTAATCAGGTCGCGGACCGCTTTTTCGGAAATCTTGATATTCTCTTTCTTCAATCCGTGTTCTTTAACCTTTTTCGGAATCAGGTATCTCTGCGCAATCTTGACTTTTTCTTCCTCGGTATACCCCGGTACTTCCACGATTTCCATTCTGTCAAGAAGCGGTCTTGGAATGGTATCTACGGAATTTGCCGTAGTAATAAACATAACTTTGGAAAGATCAAAAGGCACTTCTAAAAAGTGATCTGTAAAAGTGCTGTTCTGTTCAGGGTCCAGCACCTCCAGGAGTGCAGAAGCGGGATCACCCTTAAAATCCGCACCGATTTTGTCCACTTCATCTAAAAGGAATACCGGATTATTTGTACCTGCATCTTTGAGGCAGGAAATCACTCTGCCCGGAATTGCACCGATATAGGTTCTTCTGTGTCCTCTGATTTCTGCTTCATCGCGAACACCGCCCAGAGACATCCTGACAAATTCTCTGCCGGAAGCTCTTGCGATGGAACGGGCAATGGAAGTCTTACCTACACCCGGAGGTCCCACCAGACACAGAATCGGACCTTTTACCGCTTTGGACAAGTGAATTACAGCCAAATATTCCAGCACTCTTTCCTTTACCTTATCTAAGCCGTAGTGGTCTTCATTCAGAATCTTTTCGGCTTTTTTCAGGTTCACACTGGCTTTGGAAGCCTTATTCCACGGCAGCGCCAAAATGGTTTCCACATAATTTCTGATGACCGTTGCTTCCGCAGAAGACGGCATCATTTTGGAAAACTTGCCGATTTCCTTTTTGATTTTTTCTTCTACCTTCTCAGAAAGATGCAGCTCGGAAAGCTCTTTGAGCCAGTCGGCAGCTTCAATACCGGCGTCTTCGTTGACACCCAGTTCTTCCTGAATCGCCTTCATCTTCTCCCGCAGAAAATACTCTTTCTGATTATTGTCTATATTTTCCTTTACCTTCTGTGAAAGTTCTTTTTCGATCACCGCAATTTCATTTTCTTCTGCAATAACAGAAGTCAGAATCCGAATTCTCTGCGAAAGGTCCAGCGCCTCAAGCACTTTCTGTTTGCGCTTTACGGAAATCAGAAGTTCGTTTGCAATCTTATCTGTAACTGCAGCAGGATTCTCGCTGGAAATCGCCTTATCTACAAGGTCGTCGCTGACCTGACCTGTCAGCGCTGCATATTCGATAAAGCTGTCGCGGAGAATCCGCATAGCAGCCTTATCTTCCAAAGACAAATCCTCCATACCCGCAGTTTCTTCTATTTGTCTTACAGCGCAGGACATATAACTTTCGCCGTCAATTCTCTCAACCAGCTCGGCACGGCAGATGCCCTCCACAAGAACACGCACCGCGTCTCCCTGAATTTTCAGCATCTGTTTAATCTTCACAATCGTTCCCACATGATAAATATCATCGAAAGTAGGGATCAGGACATTCTCGTCCTTCTGAGAAGACACAAACAGCAGCTTGTCGTCTGCCATAGCCTTTTCCAGCGCTCTGATAGATTTTTCTCTTCCGATATCAAAATGAATTACAGTATTCGGAAAAATGGATACCCCTCTCAGCGGTATGCAAGGGAAAAGAACCTTTGCTTCTTCACTCATATTTTTCCTCCTATAATCAGTTTTCTTCACAAAAAACAGAGGCGACCGAAGCCGCCCGCAATTATGAGGCGTCTGCCTCGCTATGATCCTTCGCTTTTTCTCCTTTGAGAATCAGGGAGGGTTCCTGTTCATTTTCGATGGTTTCTTTTGTAACAATACATTTTTCAACATCTTTTCTGGACGGAATTTCAAACATAATGTCGTTCATCGCTCTTTCAAAAATGCTGCGCAGTCCTCTTGCGCCGGTTTTTCTTTCTATTGCTTTTCTGGCAATAGCGCTGACTGCTTCATCTTCAATTTCAAGCTCGACACCGTCAAGATCGAAGAGCTTCCTGTACTGCTTAATCAGCGCATTTTTAGGCTCCTTCATAATGCGTACAAGCGCATCTTCAGAAAGCTCCTCCAGTGTCACAATCACCGGCAGTCTGCCGATAAACTCGGGAATCAGTCCGAACTTAAGAAGATCTTCCGGCTGAATGTGCTGCAGCAGATTTTCCTCTTCCGCTTTTGTTTTTACAAACCCGGAATTAAAACCGATGACTCTTTCACCCATTCTTCTCTGAATAATATTCTCCAGTCCGTCAAAAGCGCCTCCGCAGATAAACAGTACATTGGTGGTGTCAAACTGGATAAATTCCTGATGCGGATGCTTACGCCCGCCCTGCGGCGGCACATTGGCAACAGTTCCTTCCAAAATCTTTAAAAGCGCCTGCTGCACGCCTTCGCCGCTGACATCTCTGGTAATAGAAGGGTTATCAGATTTTCTCGCAATTTTGTCGATTTCATCCACATAAATAATTCCCTTCTGCGCCTTCTCCACATCGTAATCAGCTGCCTGAAGCAGACGGAGCAGAATATTCTCAACATCTTCTCCCACATAGCCGGCTTCCGTCAGTGCAGTGGCATCGGCAATGGCAAACGGCACGTTGAGCAGCTTAGCCAGTGTCTGCGCAAGCAAAGTCTTTCCGGAACCTGTAGGTCCGATCATAACGATATTGCTCTTCTGAAGCTCTACTTCACTGTTTTTATCGTGAATTCCGTTAATTCTTTTATAATGATTATATACCGCAACCGCAAGAGATTTCTTTGCTGCATCCTGTCCAATTACATAATCTGACAGTGTATCGAAGATTTCCCTCGGTTTCGGCAGTTCATAGCGGATGCTCTCCCTAGAAGACTGTGACGCCTCGTTCATAGCATCGGTGATAATATCCATGCACATTTCCACACATTCGTCACAGATATACACTCCGGGCCCTGCTACAAGGCGTCTGACCTCACTCTGCGGTTTTCCGCAGAAAGAGCATCTCAGCTGTTTATTGTCATCAAATTTATCTGACATAAATATCCCCCTCCGGCTGATTTTATTTAGAAACAATCACTTTATCGATAAGACCGTAAGCCGAAGCTTCGTCTGCACTCATAAAGTTGTCTCTGTCGGTATCTTTCTCAATGGTCTCAAGAGACTGACCGGTATTTTCGCTTAAAATCCGGTTCAGTTTTTCTCTTGTCTTCAGAATCCAGTCGGCATGGATTTTAATATCTGATGCCTGACCTTTGGCGCCGCCCAGCGGCTGATGAATCATAATCTCCGCATTGGGAAGTGCAAATCTCTTTCCCTTTGTTCCCGCCGACAGCAGAAAAGCGCCCATACTTGCTGCAAGACCCACACAAATAGTGGATACATCGCACCTGATATACTGCATAGTATCGTAAATAGCCATACCGGCGGTTACAGAACCGCCCGGGCTGTTGATATAAATGCAGATATCTTTTTCAGGGTCTTCTGCTTCCAAGAATAGCAATTGTGCGACCACCAGGCTGGCGATATTATCATCAATTTCGTCACTTAAGAAAATAATTCTGTCCTTCAATAATCTGGAATAGATATCGTAGGAACGTTCTCCTCTGCTGGTCTGTTCAACCACATACGGTATTAAAGCCATTCTTCATATCCCCCTATTTTCATTTTATATTATGCTTAAAAGCTTTCCTTAAAATTAGCTTATGCTTCAGCTTCTTCGTTTTCTTCAGCTTCTTCAGCTTTCTTTTCAACCACGGTAACCTCTGCATTGTCATATAACAGGTCGATTACTTTCTTAAGCTGAATATCTTTTTTGAAGAAAGGCATACTGTCTTCACCGATCATAGTCTTAACCTGTTCGGTATCCACATTGTATGCCAGAGCCATATTCTTCAGCTCTTCTTCAAGTTCTTCTTCGGAAACGCCGATATTTTCCGCTTCAACAACAGACATCAGAACCAGTCTGGTGCCGACTTTCTTCAAAGCGTCTTCTCTCAGTTCTTCTCTGAAATCTTTTGCTTCCTTCTGCATAAACTGTAAATACTGCTCTAAAGACAGACCCTGATATCTCAGCTGATGATCCAGTTCCTGCGCCATTCTGTCGATTTCATCCTCAACCATAACAGCCGGCACTTCCGGCTTGTTAGCCTCGTACACCTTTTCGATAATCTCGTCCTTTGCAGCGCTTACGGCAGCGTTTTCCGCATTTCTGAGAAGTCTTTCCTCTGTTGCCTTTTTCAGTTCGTCCAAAGTATCATATTCACTGATGTCTTTTGCAAACTCATCGTCAAGCTCAGGAAGTTCTTCGAATTTCACTTCGTGGACATGACAGTGGAAAACTGCTTCTTTTCCTGCCAGTTCAGGCGCATGGTATTCTTCCGGGAAAGTAACTGTTACATCTTTGTCTTCACCTGCTTTTACGCCGACGAGCTGTTCTT
Organism: uncultured Eubacterium sp.; assembly: GCA_937894585.1. Taxonomy (GTDB): domain Bacteria; phylum Bacillota; class Clostridia; order Peptostreptococcales; family Anaerovoracaceae; genus Senimuribacter. Next base: position 920 of record CALBGO010000016.1, on the reverse strand, counting down.
CAAATCCCGGAATAAACATACCGGAACCGATTTTCAGCTCCTGATTTTCAGCTGTGCCGCCTTCGAACTGTTCTTCACCGACAAACCCGGAATAGTCTAAAATCACAGTATCGCCGTTTTCCACAGGTCTGTCCGCAACGACCATTCTTGCGTTTCTCTTCTGTACTGCTTCAATTTCTCTGTCAACAGCGCCCTCTTCGACTGCCGCTTTTACCTGTTCTACGGCAACGCCCTTGTAATCTTTTACTTCTACAACCGGATATACGGGAACGGTAATGGTTACAGTCAGCGGTTTACCCTTGCCGATTTCGGAAAATTCAGCGGCAGGGCTGTCGATTACTTCCAGTTCCAGCTCTTTGATTGCTGCCGGATAACCTTCGCCGAACAGACTGTTGATTGCATCTTCAAAGAAAATTCCTTCGCCGTAATGCTTTTCAATAATGCTTCTCGGCGCTTTGCCCTTTCTGAAACCGTCGATTAAGAACTGGTTCTTGGACGCCTGATATGCTTTTACGACTGCTGCTTCAAATTCTTCAGCAGTGAAATCCATAGTAAACTTCACTTCGTTGTTTTCTTTGGAAATAAAAGTTGTTTTCATTGATATATATCCTCCTAAAATTATAACTCGTTCATTAGTTCTAAATTCATTTTGAACATAGAATGCATATTATTATACACTTTTTGCCGCATAAAGTAAAGGATTCTAACAAAAATGACTGCTAAAAAACAGTCATTTCTGCTGCAGAAGCTCAAGACCCCGCTTATATTTGCTTTTATCTTCGGAAATCAGGCCGTATTTGTCTGCAATCAATGCACCGAGCGCCTTCATATCCTCTTCGTCTCCGGAATACAGTTCCACTTCCAGTTCCCGGGAGTTTGACAGTTGAAGATTAAAAAAATATCTCAGAGCGTTGAAAACG